>JANWKU010000189.1 GCA_025451215.1 Terriglobales bacterium | reverse complement strand
CGCTCGGCCGGGAAGTTCTCTCCCAGAAATCGAACTTATCGTCGAGGACAACGGTTGTGGAATGGACGAAGAAGTCCAGGCCCATCTATTCCAGCCATTTTTCACTACCAAGGCACACGGCAGTGGCCTGGGACTTTTTACGGTCCGCAACATCGTCTCTCGAAGCGGGGGAGATTTGTCGGTTGAGAGCGCCCCGGGCAAGGGCACGCGGATCAGCGTACGCCTGCCGGTTGTCGAAAACCCGATGCTGGAACACAGCAGTCAAGCTAATAGCAACCCTAACCACAATACCCAAGATCGCAATAGGAAGAAGAGGTAATTTTTTATGAGCACCCTCCAAACCGGTGGATTCGCGTCAATGGTTCCGCAAATCGAAGGCGCAAATTTTCTTAACCTTCTTATCGTGGATGACGAACGAGCCATTCGTGAAGTTTGTCGCGACGTGGCCCAGTCCATGGGGTTCAACGCGCACATCGCGGATTCCGCAGAACACGCCTATCGCATGCTCGACCCTCACGGCATTGATGTTGTTCTTTTGGACTTGAAGCTGCCAGGCGCAGGTGGCCTGGAGGCCCTGCACCAGATACACGAGCGCCGTCCCGACGTCGTAGTGATCGTCGTGACCGGCTATGGAACCGTTCATTCCGCGGTGCAGGCGATGAAAAAGGGCGCCTATGACTACGTCACGAAGCCTTTCAGCATGGATGAGTTGAGGCTATTGTTGAGCCGTGTCGCGAGCCACTTGAAACTTAAGACAGAAAACAGGGTACTGCGCGAGAAGATCAAGTCCAAGCAGGGCTTCGGCAGCATTGTGGGCCGCGCGGCGGAAATGGAACGCCTTTACCGCATCATCGCCAAAGCCGCGCAAAGCAGCCATCCGGTTTTAATTCTTGGCGAAAGCGGAACGGGAAAAGAACTGGTGGCACGCTCCATCCATTATTCCGGCCCTTTCCATGACAAGCCGTTCATCCCCGTGGATTGCGGTTCGCTGGTCCCCACGCTGATAGAAAGTGAGCTTTTCGGTTATGTAAAAGGAGCATTCACCGGAGCCGTGCAAGCGAAAGACGGCTTGCTGGCCATTGCCGATGGCGGCACGGTGTTTCTCGACGAAATTGGCGAAATGCCTGTGGACCTTCAAGCCAAACTTCTTCGTGCGATTCAGGAAAAGGAGATTCGTCCAGTCGGCAGCACCAAGCGGATTTCCATTAATGTTCGAATTTTGGCGGCCACCAATCGTGATCTTGAACAGGGAGTTTCCCAGGGGACATTCCGGCGCGATCTATATTTCCGTCTGAATGTATTAACGCTGCGCATTCCGCCTCTGCGCGACCGGCGTCAGGACATTCCGCTGTTGGCTGGCTACTTCCTCGATCATCTGTCGCGCGATGCCGGCCACGAGCGCATTTTGGATGATGACGCCCTAAAGGCGATGCTTTCCTACGATTGGCCGGGCAATGTCCGCGAGTTGGAGAATTGTCTGGAACGCGCCTGCGCGTTGACCACCGGCCCGATCATCCATATTCAGGATTTGCCAAGTTCTATTTATGAAGCCAATAGCTCCCCCGGGAAGAGTGAGAGTTCCTCCAAAATTATGCCCATGGCGGAGCTGGAAAAGCAGACGATTCTGGGCACCATTGACCAACTGAACGGCGATAAGTTACTTGCGGCCCGTCTTCTTGGAATCGGCAAGACCACGTTGTATCGGAAACTGAAAGAATACTCTTCCCACGGGCTTGCAAATTGAGACTTCGTTTCCCGCTCCGGGAAGTCATTCTCGGGCCGAAAGAGACTAAGTCCCGTGCTTTCAATCGTCTTCACTCTGGTAAGTAACTTGCAATTAACAACGGCATGATCTTATTGATTACGCCCTCCTCCAAAGCGCAAGAATGCGTTCATGCCCTGCAGGAAGCCACCGGTGAACCGGCGCACGTTGCTGGCAGCTTCCGCCAGGCCGCCATCCTGCTTCGCGCGCAGGAGTATGCTGCCCTCGTCCTCGATCAGAACTTACTGGATGCCGAACCTGAAGAAAGCGAAGTCATGCTTGAGCATGCCGCCACCGCCATTCCGGTGTATGTGAACTTTGCTATCAGCAGCACGCAGCGCGTGGTCCGTGAGCTGCGAGCCGCCCTGCAACGTCGCAAAAGGGAAGTGGCAAGCGCCCGCAATTCCGCCGAGCAAAATCTGCGGAACGAATTGAAAAGCAACGTGACCGCCATGCTGCTGTCGTGTGAAATGGCACTCGAAACCGGCGAGCTTCCTCCTTCCGCCCAAGCCAAAATGCGTGCCGCCTACGAACAGGCATTGGACATCAAAGGCAAGCTCGGCATCGCTGGCTAAGATCGCATAAGTAAGGTCGCTGAACCAGGCTGGGTGAGACTGCCGGAAAGCGAGCTGGCAAGTATAGTTCGGCGAATAAACGTCGGCGACGAATCATTCCAACCTACCCAAGTGCAATCTTTTGCAGTCCACTAAAATCGTCTTCTATCCATCGTCTCTTCCCGGTTACAATCGAACCAACGATGGCTTTTGTGCGCAGCGCCATCGTCCCAGGGTCCCCGAATGCACGTACTGGTCACTGCCGATACTTTGAGTGGCGTTTGGATTTATGCCCGCGAGCTTGTCACGGGCCTTGTCAGCCGTAATATCCGCGTGACCCTGGTGAGTGTGGGCGAAATTCCTCTTCCTCAGGAAACATCCTGGATGGAAAACCTGCACGGACTGGAATACATTCCTACAGCTTTTCGTCTCGACTGGATGCAGGAGGGGGAAGCAGATCTGGAAGATTCCGCCGCATATCTTGCAAACCTGGTCCGCGAAATTAAGCCTGATGTTCTTCACCTCAACCAGATGTGTTACGGAAATCTGCCTGTGGATACTCCGCGTGTAGTTGTAGCGCACACAGACTGGATCAGTTGGTGGACGGCTGTTCACGGATGCGGTCCAAAACAAACTCCCTGGTTGCGCTGGTATCGTGACGCAATCACCCGCGGAATTTTAGGCGCGGGAGCGATGGTAGCGCCCAGCCGCTGGATGCTTGAGACGGTAGGCGATTGCTACGCACGAGCGCAGCGTCAGGAAGTCATCTATAGCGGACGGAATCCGATCTTTTTTAATCCTTACGTCAGCAAAGAAGATTCCGTGCTCGCGATCGGCCGCTTGTGGGACGCGGGTAAGCAGGTTTCGCTGCTTACCCAACACGAGCATCCGCTTCCAGTTTGCATCGTAGGTGCGGATCCGGCGGTCCGGCCTCCGCAAATCCCCATCCGCGCGGATGTGAAGCTTTCTCTGGATCAAGTGAAGGTCGCTTTCAAAGGCCCGCAAACTGAAGCCCAAATGCGCACTCTCTACAGTAAAGCGGCCATTTATGCCGCCACAGCGCGCTATGAACCTTTCAGCATGAATGCGCTGGAAGCTGCGTTTTCGCGATGCGCCATCATTGCCAATGACATTCCCTCGCTGCGTGAGATGTGGGGTGAGAGCGCATTTTATTTCCACGCCAACAGCGCGGCCAGCCTTGCCGACGCCATCCGCCGTCTAGGCGAGGAGCCGGAGCTCTGCCGCAATTACGCTACTCTGGCTTACCAACGCGCCCGGGAACGTTTTACCGCCAAGCGGATGATTGATGATTACCTCGCTCTTTATCAACAACTGATTGCCCGCGAATCCGCCGCGGCGTAAACAATTCCCAGAATTTATATCCGACGTATTTCCATTGTAGGATGTCCATACAGAGGTCTGTATGTCGCAGACGGTTGTATTTCCTGCTTCCATAATTCGCATTGAAGGAAAAGCGCCGTTCGCGGTGCCTTGGTACGTGTATTCGTTGTTGATCGCCTCGGCGAGCGCGTTGATCGGCGAATGCTGGGATGTTTCCTGGCACATCTCAATTGGTCGGGACAGTTTTTGGACCGCGCCGCACATGGCGATTCAGTTTTGCGCGATCCTGGGCGCCTTCACGTGCTCATTCCTGATTCTGCAAACGACCTTCGGCATGAATTCAAATGTGCGGCAGGCCTCCGTCCATGTCATGGGATTTCGCGGTCCCCTCGGTGCGTTCGTCGTGATGTGGGGCGCGGCGGCTATGCTCACTTCCGCTCCATTTGATAACTGGTGGCACAACGCCTATGGGCTGGATGTAAAAATCTTGAGTCCTCCGCATGTGGTGCTTGGGCTGGGAATTGGATGCGTGCAGCTCGGCGGCCTCTTGCTCACGCTCGGCTGCATGAATCGAGCAGAAGGGAAGCTGCGCAATCATCTCGACCGGATTTTTCTCTGCGCCGGCGGCTTAGTGCTTTCACAGGTAATCGCGTTCAGCCAGGAATATGTGGGGCTGCCGCTGATGCATAGCGCGATTTACTATCGCGCATTGTGTATTACCGCACCCCTCATTCTCATTGGCGGTGCAGAGTCTTCGGGAAAAAAGTGGGCCGCCACCTACATGGCTGCGTTCTATATTGGCCTACGGCTTGCGATCATGCTGACGCTCCGCCAATTTCCTGCGCAGCCCAAGCTCGGGCCTGTTTATAACAACGTCACTCATTTTGTTTTCCCGTACTTTCCTTCACTCATTATCGTTCCCGCGGTTTGCCTTGATCTGCTGCGCGGGTATTTTCGTACTCGCTCGTCATGGTCCAAATCGGCGCTCTTAGGAATTAGTTTTCTGATTACGCTTCTAGCTGTGCAATGGCCCTTCGCAAATTTCCTGATGTCGCCACATTCCAGGAACTGGTTCTTTGCCACCGCTGATTTCCCGTATTACTGGTTGCCAACATCTCCGTCGGTGAGGCACCTCTTTTTTGCCTGGGAGCCCACGCAAATGCGTTTTTTGGAGGGTTTGGTCATCGCGCTAATTGCCGCGATCCTCGGCAGCCGAATCGGTTTCGGCTGGAGCGGATGGATGAGATCGGTTCGACGCTAGTGTGATGGTTCTCCGTATGAAGAAAATATTATTTTGTCTCTTCTTTTTATTTGCGACCTCGGCGTGGGCCCACGTTGGCAGTCCCGACGTGTTTTTCGAGGGCAATGCCGGTCCTTATAAGTTGTTCGTTACCATCCGCATGCCCGACGTAATTCCCGGCGTGGCGCAGGTGGAAATTCGTTCCCAGTCGCCGGGCGTATCGGTTATCCACGTTCAGCCGCTTCGGCTTACTGGGGCCGGTTCGCAGTTTGCTCCGATTGCCGAAGCTTTGCAGCCGTCTCCCAGTGATCGCCAGTTTTTCACCGGACACATCTGGCTTATGGAGTTCAATACGCTCCAGCTTCACGTTGAAGCGAGCGGCGACCGCGGCAATGGAACCCTTGCTGTGCCCGTGATGGCCGAAGCGCAACGGACCCTGGGCATGAATAGACCGCTCGGCATCCTGCTGTTTTCTCTCATGCTTTTTTTGGCGGTAAGCTCCGTTCTAATTCTTCGCGCGGCTCTAGGCGAGGCAAAACTGGAACCGGGCGCGTCGATTGAAACTCGCAATGCACGGCGGCTGCGTTGGACCACCGCTATTGCTGCCGTGGTTGTGATTGCGATTATCGTTCTGGGCAATACCTGGTGGAAGGCGAATGCGAACGCCTACTCGCTTCGCATTATGAAGCCGCCGGTTGTAGACGTTGCGCTGAACAATGGAAATCATTTGACCCTCATCGCACCTCAGGGGCAAAGCTCCATTCTCAAGGTGTCCCGTTCGCGAGCGGAGATGAATGAAACTTTGCCTTGGAGCCAGGTGCTATCAGACCTGCGGCCGGATCACGGTCACCTTATGCACCTTTTTTTGGTGCGGGAAACGGGGTGGGACTATTTTTTGCACTTGCATCCGGAGCGCGACGCAAACGGCTTCTTTTCGCACAACCTGCCAGACCTCCCGGTCGGACACTATCGAATATTCGCGGATGTGGTGAACGGTTCCGGCTTGGCGGTCACAATGGTCGGCCAAACGGAATTGCCGCAGGTAACTGGATCGCCGCTCGTGGGTGATGATTCTGCGGTGCGCGCGCCAGCACAACTTGCGACAGATGAATCGCAGACATCCTCTCCCCTCACTGATGGACGCATGATTTGGGAACGCGGCAATGAACCGATCCACGCTCGCACGGCGTTAGAGCTGAGGTTCCGCGTCGAAGATAACCAAGGTGCGCCAGTCGGCAATCTCGAACCCTACATGGGCATGGCCGGACACTTGATTGTTCTGCGCTCAGACGGCAGCGTCTTTGCCCACGTTCACCCCGCGGGTTCAGTGGCGATGGCGTCATTGGAATTAGCCCAGCAAAGCCTTGGTTCGTCATCGCCATCTTCTTCGAAAATGTCCGACATGCCCGGCATGAAGATGGAACCATCCACGTTCCGCCCCGAAGTTTCATTTCCCTATGGATTCCCTCAGCCGGGAAGCTATCGTTTGTTCGTGCAAGTAAAACGGAACGGACAGGTGGAGACGGGAGTTTTTGATGTGGCTGTACAACCATAACAATTCAAATCGCGCGTTCAATCCAGAAAATGCCAAACCCTGATATCTTCTAAAAGCTATTTCAATTTCTTTTGTAGGGAGAACTCATGGCTACAGTGAAGATTACAATCCGCAAGAACGGCCCGTATCGCGTGGAAGCGCCCGAAGGCACAATTGAGCTGGTGGACGCGGACGGAAATAAATACGATTTGACGGGGAAGCCGGCGTTCTCTCTTTGCCGCTGCGGAGCTTCCGTAAACAAGCCTTTCTGCGATGGCACGCATAGCAAGATTGGTTTTCTGGCGGCAGAGGCGGCGGTGAGAAAAGAAGAACCACAGCAGTAAAAATGTTGTGGATTTCGTTTCGCTATTACTTACTATGATCGTTCCATGTCCCGAAATATAATTTGTCTTTTGTATGGCCGAAAACGATAAGTTCCAACTCTCAAAAGCTCTGATATGTTCTGTAATGCCATTGGGAGTATTGCCTATTGTCGGCCTCACTTCGATTGGCGGTCCCTGCGCAGGAGTGCGAGATGCTGCCTCTGGCGTATTTTTGTTTGCTGCTTCCTTAGTAGGGACGTTTTTGGCTGTTCTCGCCTTGATATGGATTATGCGATTTAAATCTCTCGATATTCCCCAACGAATCACCAAAGTCTTAGGTGTTGTAATGGGTGTGCTATCGGGTTTGTTGAATGTTTTCTTCCTGGTGTTTTCTGGCATCCAGCTTGTTGCGATGAGATAGCGGAGATTTAGGACTGGAAAATTTTAAAACTTCCGGGGGGTTGCTTAGTGGATGGTCTTCGTCTTGCGTGACATGTAATCCATTAGCAGATATTGGCCCAGCGTGTAGGGAGTCGTGAAATAGGCCTTGCCTCGGCACATCTCCGTGACTTTCTGCACGAACTGCACCAGGCCATAGTCTGATGCGAGCATGAACGTATTGATGAGCACGCCCGCGCGCTTGCACTTGGACACTTCTTCGAGCGTATGGGTGACGACCAGTGGATCGAGACCGAAAGCATTTTTGTAAATGCGGCCGTTTTCCAGAGTTAGCGCCGAAGGTTTGCCATCGGTGATCATTACAATCTGCTTCATGTCTTTGCGTTGGCGTTGCAGAATGCGCTGCGCCAGCCGCAAACCCTCCCGCGTATTGGTGTAATACGGCCCGACTTTCACCCTCGCCAGTTGCGAAAGCGGAACTTCTTCCGCCGAGTCGTGAAACAGAATCAGGGAGAGCGAGTCGCCGGGGTACTGCGTGCGGATCAACTGCGAGAGCGCCATGGCCACTTTTTTCGCCGGAGTGAACCGGTCCTCGCCGTACAAAATCATGGAGTGCGAGCAGTCGAGCATAAGGACCGTCGCGCACGAGGACTGATACTCGCACTGGTGAACTTGCAGGTCCGAGTACTCAATATTCAGCGGCAGACTGAGGCCTTCGCGCTGAATGGCATTCGAAAGCGTGGCTGTAATGTCCAGATTTAACGTGTCGCCGAACTCATACGTCTTGGAAGCTCCGCTGGTTTCCACCCCCGTGGCCATGTCGCGCGTATCGTGACGCCCGAAATTTGATTTCCCCAGCGATCCCATCAGGTCGCGCAAAGTTTTATAGCCAAGGAAATCAAGACTCTTATCGGTAATCTCAAACTTCGCTTGCTGCTGCGCCTCACCCGACTGACCACCCGTGCCGGACTGCCGTGATGGGTCATGAGGCTCGTCAATGCTGATGTAATCTTCCTGTTCCATCCGTTCAATAAGCTGTTCAATCAACTCGTCGAGCTTTCCTTCCATCTGCATCTGCTGTAATTGCTCGCGCATTTTCCCGTCGAGCATATCGCTTTCCATCAGGGCTTGTTCAATGGCGCGTCGCAGATCGTCTAAAGTGTGCTCGTCATCCGCCTCGTAATAGCTCATGTAATCCTGAAAGCCGCTTTGCAGAAAATAGTCGGAGAGCGCGCTGAGCAGGTCCTCCATACTCATTTCGCCGGCTGGATCGGGCACGTATTTGGAATAGCGAATGCGTTTCATAAAAGCTGCTGTTGGTCTTGGTCTTTGGTCGTTGGCTAACTGACCTTGCGCTAACGACTGCCAGATATCAAATTACCGCCGTGGCCTTAAGGAAATTGCAAAGGCCACTAACTGATGGCCAACGACCAAAGGCCAACGACCACCGACCAACCGCTAATTAAACGACCTTCTTCCCCGAAACCCCTGCTCTTCGCGTTCGAAGGGTTTCTCTACAACTTTCGGTTGTTTCTCGCCTGCCGTAAATACCCGCTCTTCATTGCGCCCAATCCGCTTGTGCGCGTGCAGGCCCTCCAAGATAAATTCCGCGGCTGAGACTTGTGATTCTGTCGCGTCTTTCGGCCCCACGCCGACTTTCACCGTTTTCTCCATCAATCCCTGAATGCCGCGCAAGGACTGAATGGCATCGCCCGCTCCGGCGGCATCGGCGAGTTGGATTTCGCCGCCCAGGTCGAACCACTGCACTACCTGCTGCATGTCCACGCCTTTGAAGTAGGTGTCGTAAGTCTTCGCAATGCTCGTGCGGATGAGTTCCCGCGCCACAAAATCCGCGCCCTTCATTTCGCCTTCGTATTCCAGCTCGAGTTTTCCTGTTATCGCCGGCATGGCCGCGTAAATGTCACCAACACGCGGCACAACCATTTTTTCTTCGTGGCGAATGGCGCGGCGCTCGGCGTTGGAAATCACATTTTCCATACAGGAAATCGGCAAACGCTGGCTCACCCCGGAACGCTTGTCAATTTTCTTGTCTTCACGCGCCGTGAAGGCAATGTGCTCAATGATTTCCTGCACATATTTTGGCACCAGCAGCTTGTGCCCGTTGCGCGCGGTCCATGCTTCTTGCGCGGTAATCGCGATTCCTTCTTCCACCGTCGCGGGATAATGCGTCCGAATCTCCGATCCGATGCGGTCTTTTAGCGGGGTAATAATTTTTCCGCGGGCCGTATAGTCCTCCGGATTCGCGCTGAAAACCAACGCTACATCCAGCGGCAGGCGGATGGGATATCCCTTAATCTGCACGTCCCCTTCCTGCATGATGTTGAACAACCCCACCTGAATTTTTCCCGCTAAGTCAGGAAGCTCGTTGATGGCGAAGATGCCGCGATTGGCGCGAGGCAGAAGGCCGTAATGCATGGTCATTTCGCTGCTGAGTTCATGTCCACCGCGCGCGGCCTTAATGGGATCAATGTCGCCGATCAAGTCTGCAATGGTCACATCCGGAGTGGCCAGCTTTTCCACGTAACGTTGTTCTTGCGTGAGATACGCGATGGGTGTGTCGTCTCCCCGCTGCGCGACCAGATCGCGGCAGCGCCGGCAAATGGGAGCGTATGGATTATCGTGGATTTCGCATCCTTCAATGTAGGGAAGTTGCGGATCGAGCAGGGAAGTCAACGCGCGCAGCATGCGGCTTTTGGCCTGACCACGCAAGCCCAGCAGAATAAAATTGTGTCGCGACAAAATCGCGTTCACGATCTGCGGTACCACGGTATCGTCATATCCCACAATGCCGGGAAAGATCGAACCACCCTGGCGAAGCTTGGTTGTCAGGTTTTCGCGCAACTCATCTTTCACATGCCGGGTCGCGAGTTGTTGTTCAGAAAAAGAACTGCGGCGCAGTTCGCCGAGTGTCCGAGGAGAACTCATTGGACAAAACCCCCAACAGAAACGCTGCTTGCGGCGATTATACGCCGTGGCACCAGCGCAATTCCGCACTTGTTTGGAGGTGGCTCCAAGAGTCCCCTCGCCGGGTCAGAGACCTGGCGCTTACACATATCCCGTGCTGCACAATCTCGTGCAATGCAAACGTTACGGGGCTTGACTTGTGCATGAAGGAAGGATAAAAGCACGGCATGGCTTCCACTGGAACAGAACTCTCTGGGAAAGTAGCTGTTGTAACCGGTGCTTCAATGGGTATTGGCGAGGCGATCGCCAAAATCTTCGCCGATCAGGGCGCGCGTGTAGTCCTGCTTTCGCGCGACGCGGGAAGAGCGGAAGCTGCGCGCGCTCGCATCGGACATGCCGACAACACCCTTGCCATAGCTTGCGATGTAGGACACCGCGAAGAAATTGACCGCGTGCTTAGCCTTGCATTGCATCACTTTGGGCGGGTGGATATTTGGGTGAACAATGCCGGGCACGGAATCATGGATTCCATCGCGCAGGTGGACATGGCCAGTGTGCGCGCTACATTTGAAAGCAATTTTTTCGGAACGCTCATGTCCATGCAAGCGGTCATTCCGGTGATGAAGCAGCAGGGCGAGGGCGCGATCATTAATATTTCAAGCGTGGCTGGACACATTCCGCTGCCCTTTCATGCGATTTACAGTGCCACTAAATTCGCCATGAACGCAATTGGGAAGGCCGCGCGCATTGAACTGAAAAGCGCGAACATCCAAGTGTTGACGGTGTGCCCAGGGTACGTACGCACGAACTTTAGCGCGAACGTAATTCGCGGTCACGAAAAGAACAGCGTGCGTCCGGCCTCAGCGCGAGGAATTAGCGCGGAGCGGGTTGCGCGGGCCATTCTGCGCGGCTATCTAAAGCGAAAACGCGAGGTGATCGTGCCCTGGTTTATGCACCCGGTGATCACGCTGTATCAACTTTTCCCTGGGCTGATGGAGTGGGGGATGGCGAGGATGGTCAAGCCGAAAGATTAGGCCCGCGCTGTGTTGCGATTCAATCTCGATTTCGAAGTTTAGCTAAGCTGACTCCCGGTTCAACTCAACTCCGACAACATGCCTTGCATCTCTGAAAGCGCGTGAGAATTACCGGTTCGCTCGGCGGCGGCGATTCCGTTCTGTAACATTTTGCGCGCCTCCCCAATCCGGCCCACTTTGGTCAGTGTTTGTGCCGCCATGAAATATCCGGCGGCGTAGTCGGGGTTTGCCGCAAGTAGTTTGCCGAATTCCTGCAAGGCTTCTTCGGTCTTGCCGGAGTTTGAATACTCCATCGCCAATCCATAGCGGGCAAAAGTGTCGTTAGAATTGTGAGTCAGAACTTCCGTCAACATCGCAATACGGTCCATAAAATTTTAGAGGCAGCTTGTCGAGTCTGAATTTACCAAAGCGATTGCCCAAGACGAGATTATTATAAGTCGTTGGGTACCCGAGCGCATTTCACCCGATACTAGAAGTTGCCGCGGCGGGTGAGTAGAATGCCATCATTCTTGCAAGGAACTGTGCATGGCTTGTCCTTTCTTCATGCCGACGGAAAGATTGCCACAAGGAGCATGGATGCATCCTTCGCGCTTACCGCTTGGTGCGGGATGGAAGGGACACTGCTGCGTTCCCGGCGCCGAAATCAAGGATCTCTCTACGAATGTTCTGAAAGATTTCTGCAACATGGGATATGCCGCCGCATGTCCTAGCCTGCCCAAGGAACGCCAGTACGATTCGATCCGATTCGCAGTGGCACACAACGGAAATCCGCGCATCATTTTGTGGTATTCATGCGAGCGGGAGCATCGTCCCGCCGGCCACGGAAAACTTGAATACGACGCGACGCTGCAAGCGTGGATTTCGCCGCATCCTGATTTTCGCATTCAAAAAATGGCTGATTGTTATCTGCAATCCTATCTTTTACGTAGAATCCAGCCCGCTTCGGCGGACTTCAAGGCGAGCGCACACACATGAACCAAGATGAACTAATGATGCCCCGGCCCGTCCGGGATTCGCAGTCTGAGATGAACGAGATTGTTCTTCCCAACGACGTGAACCCGCTCAATACCCTGTTGGGTGGCCGTTTGATGCACTGGATTGATCTTGCGGGCGCGCTGGCCGCGCACCGCCATTCGCGGAATTATGTTGTTACCGCCTCCATTGATCACTTGGATTTCTGGGTGCCGGTACATATTGGCGACGTGGTCATTCTGCGCGCCTCAGTCAATCGCGTCTTTCACACATCCATGGAGGTCGGCGTCACCGTGTGGGTGGAAAACTATATTCAGGACGAATATAAACACGTCAGTTCCGCCTATCTCACTTTCGTAGCCGTGGATGCGGCGGGCAAGCGCATTCCTGTGCCTGCGGTGATTCCCGAGACCGAAGATCAACGCCGCCGGTATGACGATGCTGGGCGCAGACGCGAAATACGTCGTGCCGAAGCCGATCGGCGCAAAAACAAAATATGATTTCGATGTGCTGGTCGCCTGAAAGCCGGGACTGATCGTGAATCCCCTGACAATTTTCGGATTATTCGCGGTTTCCGCGATGGTGGTTTGTTACGCACTGGAGAATCGCCATTCAAATTTTATTCTGGCGTTCGCGTTTTCTTGCGTACTGGGATCCGTCTATGGATTCTTGCAAGGTGCATGGCCCTTTGGCGCGGTGGAGTTAGTGTGGTCGGGCATAGCCGCAAGCCGCTGGTGGGCTACTCGAAGGGCCACCCGATCTACGGCAGACAAAATCTTGATCGAACCCTGAGTACAGCTTCCCCTGATCCGCTAGGGCAACTTTTCGCCTGTATAATTACAACGTAATCGTTTTCCAAATACGGTCGACAAAGGTGCTCTTTTGGGTTCGCATTCGCACGCGCATCATCCTGGCCAGCAACCTCCCGCTCCACAACCTTTGCCGGGAGTGAGCGCCATTATTGCCGTGGGATCGGGCAAAGGCGGGGTAGGGAAGACAACTCTTGCCGTGAATCTGGCAATTGCTCTCGCGAAGTTAGGACACAAAGTTGGGTTGCTCGATGCCGACGTCTATGGGCCGAATGTTCCCTTGATGCTGGGAATTAACGCCCAACCAAAGGTCCTTGGCGACAATCGCATTGAACCGCTTGAGGTTCATGGGCTCAAGGTAATTTCCGTGGGGTTTCTTAATCCTGGGGACAAACCTCTCATCTGGCGCGGCCCCATGTTGCACTCCATCATCCGGCAATTTTTAGGATCCGTGGTTTGGGGCACTCTTGATTATTTGGTAGTCGACCTTCCGCCGGGGACTGGCGATGTTGCTCTTTCGCTTATTCAAACTGTGCCGCTCACAGGTTCCATTGTGGTTTCCACGCCTTCTGATGTCTCTTTGCAGGATGCACGCAAGGCCATTGAAATGTTCCGCCAGATGAAGGTGGACATCATTGGCGTGGTGGAAAACATGAGTTATTTCGTCTGCCCCCATTGCCAGCATGAGATTGACGTCTTCTCCCGGGGCGGCGCGGAAAAAACTGCGCGCCAGTTTAATGCGGATTTTCTCGGCAGCATCCAACTCGACCCCGAAATTCGTAAGGCCAGTGACAGCGGCAATCCCACGGTGACCCAGGGCGAAAATTCACCTCATGCCAAAGCGCTTTATGATTTTGCCCGCCAGGTCGTTGCGCGCGTGGACGAGATCAAAGCCAATGCTCCCGAGCCCGTGATCCAAATCCAGTAAGAAATCGATTTTTGAGTTTCAGAGGATCGCCGGCGTCTTTTGCTCAGCACTAATCGTGCTACACTCCTCGAAAGTAGAATGGTCTTTGGCCTCAGTAGGTTAGCTCGGGTTTTAGGCGTTGGGCCGCATCCGTACCAGAAGTTAATTTAGATTTGCAGGTTCCCCGATTGCGATTTTCCATGCTACGGCACCGGTTTTTATGGCGCTTGCGTGCTCCCGTCAGCATTGATGAGACGCGCCGGGTGGAGCGCTGGCTTGCCTCCGCGCGCGTCCTGCTCGCTATTTCCGCCTTCGTTGCCATCTGGATGGATCCCGGCGAAATTCGTTATTCGCCCTGGGCTTCCGGCCTGCTCGGTTTTTATCTCGCGCAGGGCATGATCATCATCATCCTTTTGCGCCGCAGGCGGCAGCCGCCCACGAGAGCATTTCGCTTGTTAGTGCACGCGGCAGATGTGATTTGGCCGGGCGTTATTTCCATCTTCGCTACCGGGCAGGCGAGTCCCTTCTTTCTTTTCTTTATTTTTGTTCTCGCCGCCGCCGCCTATCGCTGGGGCTTGTGGGAGACAATGAGCACCGCCGGCGCCTCGGTGATTCTGCTCTGGGTGGAGAGCTTTATCTTCCACTTGGGTTTTCTGCATTGGTTCAATCATTTTGTCACGCACCATCACCTTCCATTGCTGGGCGCTGACGTGAGCGATTTCGAACCCAAACGCTTGTTCATGCGTTCCATTTATCTCATTGTCATGGGACTACTGCTCGGCGCGCTGGCAGAGCAGCAAAAGCAGTTGCGCGCTGAAAAGTCCGTGATTGCGCGCATCCTAGCGGGAGTCCGCGTGGAAAGCGGTATGGCGGGAACCTTGCAAAGAATCCTGGCCGAACTTTTGCAAATGTACGATGCGTCATCGGCCTTGATTGCCTCGCAAGAAGCTGCCAGCAATCGCGTGTATGTGAGCGAAGTGCGCTGGAATGATGGCGCGGCTACCGATTTTCAGTGGCTGGATTCCTCCCCCGCCGACTATGAAACCTATCTTTCGCGGTTTCCCGCCGATACGTGGTTTGGTTTTTTCCGCGGCGGTGCCGGAAAATCGCAAATGGCTCTTACCGGTCTGGATCGGGAAGGCGCTCGCATCAAGAATATGCCGGACGGTTTTCTGGAACAATTCAAGGGCCGTCATCAATTCAAGTCGGTGGCTGTTGTGTCTTTTCTTTTCGGACGCGAGTGGTGGGGAAGGATTTTTCTTCTGAACGCGGAACTTGCCGGCAATACCGAAGAAGAACTCCGCTTCCTGCAGGAGATCGTGAGGCAGGTCGGTCCGGCCGTTTATAACGTTTATCTGTTGCGCCGTCTGCGACAGAAAGCCGGAGCCATCGAACGCGCCAAGTTTGCCCGCGAACTCCACGACGGAGCAGTGCAGTCTCTTATTGCCGTGGAGATGCAGGTGGACGTGCTGCGGCGTCAGGCAGTTGTTAAACCTGCGGTCATTCCGGATGAGTTGGGCCGCATTCAAAGTCTTCTCCGCGAAGAAGTTCTGAAGCTCAGGGAGTTGATGCAGCAAATGAAGTCGCTCGACGTGGACTCCAAACGGCTGGTTCCATTCCTGAGCGATGCGGTGGAAAGGTTCCAGCGCGAAACCGGGGTTCTCGCTCGTTTTCATTCCGAAGTAGGTTTGTTGGACATGCCGCAGCAGGTTTGCCGCGAAGTTGCCCACATCGTGCAGGAGGCGCTCGTGAATGTGCGCAAGCACAGCCAGGCAGAGCGCGTTGTTGTTAAGCTGGCCGCTGATCGAGGCACATGGAAGCTGACGATAGAAGATGATGGCCGCGGCTTCCCATTCACTGGAACTTTGACCGACGCCGAACTGGAAACCGTAGGTCGAGGTCCCATTGTGATTCGTGAGCGGGTACACTTGATTGATGGGGCACTGATTATAGAGTCCACGCCGGGCCGGGGCGCCCGATTAGAAATCCGCATACCGCAGAGACGAGAAGCCGCCTATGGATAACAGAAGATCGCAGCCAATTCGCATCGTCATTGCCGACGACCATCCTATTTTCCGCGATGGTTTGCGCAGATTGCTGGAAACTGAGACTGATCTTAAGGTGATCGGCGAGGCCTGTGATGGAGCCGAGGCTGTGAAGCTGGCCCGCCAGCTGAAGCCGGACATTCTGCTTCTGGATTTGGCCATGCCTCGCCAGCATGGGTTGGAAGCGCTGCGCGAAATGAGCACAAGTTCGAACCATGGGTCGGTGCGCATTATCCTGCTGACCGCCGCCGCGGAAAAAAAGCAAATTGTTGAGGCCTTACAGCTGGGCGCGCGCGGTGTCGTATTGAAGGACTCGGCCACGCAGCTCTTGCTGAAGAGCATCTATACGGTCATGTCCGGAGAGTACTGGGTGGGACGGGAAAGCGTCTCCAACCTGGTGCAGTACTTGAGAAATCTCATGCAATCCTCCGGGGAAGAGGCACGGCAAAGAAAATTTGGTCTGACCCCGCGGGAGTTGGAGATTGTCTCTGCGGTGGTGGCTGGTTATTCCAACAAGGAAATCGCGGAATACTTCAAAATCAGCGAAGACACGGTCAAACATCACCTCAGCAACATCTTTGACAAGCTGGGAGTCTCCACGCGTCTGGAACTGGCTTTGTTTGCCGTCAACCAGTCGCTTCCCTTGAAGCCGATCGCTTGATAGTTCAAAAATGTTTTTATGCATATAGCCGATATGCTCGTCTGGGCTTTGCCTAATAAGGGAACGCCCGGAAAAGATGTTTCACTACTTCTCTTTCAATCGCGAAGAGTTTTTCTCCCACTACCACAATCGCAGCAATGTTGAATCCACGGTCATGATGATTAAGACAAAATTCCGCGATCACGTGCGAAGCAAGACCGATGTCGCCATGAAAAACGAAGTTTTGTGCAAGATTCTTTGCCATAACATTTGCTGCTTAATCAGCGCAAGATTTGAACTAGGGATTGAACCTAAGCTATTCCAATCCATCTAGTCAGCGCGAGAATGACAGGCTCCAATATCATCGCCATCGTAATAAACTCGTACCAACACGGGGTTATCAGGCTCCCAAAGTGCCAAGTTTTCGGTTAACAACCAAGGCGCAGACTGAAATAAATTCGGCTGTTTCATTTTTTCTGCCCCTCCAGAGAAGATGCTTCCGTTAGTCGGCATTAAATCTACTTTCTTTAGTGGCAAGTCACACCAAAATAGCTGCTTAAAAGGAGTTTCCTTGTTCGTTATAAAAAGTATGATTTTCGTATGCTCTGATTGCGGTGGCGATGGAGGATCATCGTTAATCAGCAGCATGGTAGTTTTTTGTGCTTCCGGTATTATTGCCTTCGCAAGATCACCCACGCATGTTGTGACTGCTGCTTGCTGCTTTGCTAACGTATCCTGAAGCGAATTGACCGTTCCTTGTTGAGAGTTAACAACTCCCTGCTGAGTTTGAATGAATTGATTTAGGGTTTGTTCATGAGAGTGGAGTCCTTCGGTCTTCGATTGACAAGTTTTGTAATCAATATCTCTGCCGTTATACTCCTGCTGAATTTTGTTTGAGGAATCTTCAGCATCTTTCCACATCAGGAATGGCTCATTGACCACGTGATAGCACAAGATAAACACGATCAAGAAACCCACTATGATGGCATCTTCCTCGAACAGTTTGCGAAGTCTGCTTCTCATGCCATGCCAACCTTTCCGAAGGCCGTCACGAATGAGAAGTATGCAGAAGGACAGGAGAACCACGATGATCGAGAAAACAATATCGGAAGGTTCGCGTCCGATGTTGTGCAGCGATTCCGAAATTGCCCGCTCAAATACTTGGAGCCAGAACTGTAGCATTGATATCCTCGCATTCCCTTAAACACATTAAGGGTGCGGGACAGTTTATTGCATAGACGCGCAAATTTTGCCCAGAAAGTCGGCAGGCTGCCCAAAAAGTCCCCTAAATCTATGAGTTATTAGGCAAAGCCGCCCATATG
>JANWKU010000188.1 GCA_025451215.1 Terriglobales bacterium | reverse complement strand
TCCGGCGTGCGTCCCACCATCAGGCCTGCGATAAAGACGGCAAGGACGACGTAGATCAGCACTCCGTACATCCCCGACCCGACGCCTCCGAAAACGGTTTCACTCAGCATGATGTTGGCGAGTGGAACCAGGCCGCCGAGCGGAGTGAAAGAGTCATGAGCGCTATTCACGGCACCACAACTTGTGTCGGTAGTGACGGTGGCCCACAAGGCGGAATTGGCAATGCCAAAGCGGACGTCCTTGCCTTCCATGTTGCCGCCCGCCTGCAACGTGCTGGCGTGTTGATCACCGCCGGTGAGGAGCGGATTTCCCCGTGCCTCAGCCCAGTAAGCGGCCGTAACACCGGCTACAAAAAGGATGGCCATGGCCGCCCACACCGCCCAGCCATGCCGCTGAGAACCTGTCATCCGGCCCAATGTGTAAGTGAGGCCAGCTGAGATTGCGAAAATGCAGAACATTTCAAACAGGTTGGTTAGCGGCGTGGGATTTTCAAAAGGGTGCGCGCTGTTCGCGTTAAAAAATCCGCCGCCGTTGGTGCCGAACTCCTTAATGATTTCCTGCGACGCCACGGGCCCTTGCGCGATGGTTTGGTCGGTGACCGTGTCTGTTACCAATTTGCCGTCAGCACCAACTTTCTGGATCTGCTGCGGCTCAAGCAATTTTGCCGTGTCGTACGGCCGCAAATTTTGTACTACGCCCTGCGATACTAAAAACAAAGCTCCCACAATGCAGAAGGGCAGAAGCACCCACAGGCAACAACGGACCAGATCAACCCAGAAGTTGCCGATTGTCTTCATTTGCCGCCGCGCGATTCCGCGGATGAAGGCGATCGCCAGCGCAATCCCAACCGCCGCGGAAACGAAGTTGTGATAAGCAAGCCCAGCCATCTGCGTGAAATAACTCATCGTTGCTTCACCGGCATAGGCTTGCCAGTTTGTATTGGTCGTGAACGACGCCGCGGTGTTGAATGCCACATGCGCGGGAGTGACCGCTGCGAACTTCTGAGGATTGAATGGCAGCAGGCCCTGCATTCGCTGCATCAGGTAAAGAAGCAACATGGACACCACGCTGAACAACAACATGGCGATCGCATATTCGGTCCAAGGCATCTCGTGCTCTTCGTCCACGCCTGTCACTCGATACAGCAGCCGCTCAATTGGCCGCAGTACAGGATCCATGAACGTACGTTCCTTGCTGAAAACTTGCGTCATGAAAATGCCCAAGGGCTTGGTCACAAGGAACACGAGGAAGAGAAAAAGCAGAATTTGAAACCATCCGTTGGCTGTCATATTCAAAACTTCTCCGGACAGAGCAGTGCATACAGCAGATACACGCCAGTCAGAATGCTGATGGCAAGCATAATCACTGATTCCAATCCCATAACGTTCCTCACTTCACCCGATCGCAGAAGCGGACGTACCCGATAGATAGCGCGAAAAATGCAATTGTGACCGCGACCCAAATAATGTCCTGCATAAATCTCCCCACCTCCCGGCGTTGATGACGTCTGTTACGCCGCCCGCGATGAAGACATCCTTTCCGCGGATATCTCCGTTACTCGGTCTTCCACGGCTTGTGTCTTCAGGACCACGAGGTAACAAATGTGTTCATATCGGCGGCTTTTCTCTTTGCACAGTGCGGCGAAAAATAAAACGCAAAACGCAAGGTATGCCGCACATAGAGTCGCCATGATTGCCATTCCGACCATGGAAGACCTGTCCGCGGGTTCCTTCATAAGAAGAGCCCCGCCGTTCAATTCATTGGATAACGCCGCCCATAAACCTCGAATAAGAGGTTGATAAAAGGTTTATAAAAATGAAATGGAAGGAAAACGCGGGTAGGAGTTTTTTGATTTGGACTGGCGGTTATTCGCCAGCTACGAAGCGGTATCCGATCCAAGGCTCGGTGACAATAGGTAGGGGATGAGGGATCAGGCTCAATCTTTTTTCGCAACTGCCCAATGAATACGCGCAGATACTCGGGCTGCTCGATACTGCCAGCGCCCCAGACGGCGGTCAATAGTGTTCGATGTGTGATGACCTTGCCTGCGTGTCTCGCAAAGTAGGTAAGCAGCTCAAACTCTTTGGGAGTAAGTTTCACTTCACGATTGCGCAGCGTGACCACGTGCGCGTCCAAATCAATGCGAAAATCGCCTGATTCAATTGATCCACCTGCTGGAACTTCGGCGGGCGGCACGCGCCGAAGGTTAGCACGTACTCGCGCCAGCAGTTCGCTAATGCCAAATGGCTTGGTCACGTAATCATCCGCGCCAGCATCCAACGCTTGCACTTTAATCCGCTCTTCGCCCTTTACGGACAGAACGATAATGGGAACCTGCGACTTTGCGCGCAGCCTGCGCGAGAGTTCCAGCCCATCCATGTTTGGCATGGAGATGTCGGTGATGATGAGGTCCGGCGTCCAATCCTTGACGATCTCAAGCGCGGTCTCGCCATCATTTGCGACGCGCAGATCATACCCTTGCGAAGAGAGCGCGGTCCGCAATACTCGGGTGATCTGCGGTTCGTCATCCACCACCAGAATTTTGCGATGATCGTTGCGGTGATCGGCGTTCGCGGTCAATTTGCCTCCTGCGTGACAATGTGAACATCCACGGCTGGGGCCTGGCGCAAAAATTTCTGGATAACTGTCAAGTACATATATTTTCGCCAGCCTTCCTGGGCCGAGCGCCCGAAAATGATCTGCGTGATGTGCTTGTCACGGACGAACTCGGCCACGCGGTAGGCCACGTTTCCCCGATTCAGGCGCACGACCGTTGCGCCTAGATTTTCGGCGAAGCGGACATTCTCCGCGAGGCTGCGGCGATTCTCGTCGCTCTCATCGGCGGAAACATCCACGTATGCAACATAGTAATCTCCGTCCAGAGCATGTGCCATGCGGCCGCCGCGCGCGATCAAATACTGCGCCGCGGGATTAGAACTGATGCACACCGCGATCCGCTCGCGTACCGCCGCGTTCACTTCAAAATGCTCGCCCGCGCGATGCGCTTCCAATGTTTTATCCACTACCTGCGTGACCTGGCGCAAGGCCAACTCGCGCAGGGCGATCAGATTTCCGCGCTGAAAGAAGTTACCCAGCGCCCGCTCCGCGCGCTCCACCGGATAAATATCGCCGCGCCGCATGCGCGTTTGCAATGCTTCAGGCGTTAAATCGGCCATCACTATTTCACCCGCGCGCTGCACAATCCAGTCGGGAACGGTTTCCCGCACATGCACGCCAGTGATGCGGGCTACGGTTGGCGACAGGCTTTCAATGTGCTGTACGTTCATCGTGGAAACGACATTGATCTTTGCATCAAGCAATTCGATTACATCCTGATAACGCTTGGCATTCCTGCTGCCTTCGATGTTGGTATGAGCGAGTTCATCCACGAGAACCACGGCGGGTTTGCGAGCGAGAATGGCATCCACGTCCATCTCTTCGAAAACGGTCCCTTTGTATTCGAGTTTTTTTCGGGGGACGACATCGAGTTTTGAGGCAAGCTCCGAAATCGGGCGGCGTCCATGGGTCTCCACGATTCCCACGACGACGTTCTCGCCTCGGCTATGCCGTCGCAATCCTTCACTGAGCATGTTGTAGGTTTTCCCCACACCGGGGGCATACCCCAGAAACAGCTTGAAGACGCCTTCCCTTTTTTCGCCGGGCGCCTCTTCCAACCATTGCTCAGGAGTCTTACTCACGCCGCTATTGTCGTCGAGTACTTTGAGATTGTCGAGTTGTGTGTAGAATTGCGTCGTGAAACGGATTGTAAATTCCTTACTCCGCAGTGTTGCCGGCGTCGCCGTGGTAACGGTGATTGTTGCTTTTTACCGGCATACGGCGCCAGGCAATCCGACAACGGTTGCACTCACGTTTTTGCTGGCAGTCCTGGTGGTTTCAGCCACCTGGGGACTGCTGTACGCCGTGCTTCTGGCGATCATTGCCACTCTTGCTCTGAATTTCTTCTTTTTGCCCCCAGTGGGAACTTTCACGATCGCGGACTCACAAAACTGGATTGCGCTAGTCGTGTTTTTGGCAACGGCAATCATTGCCAGTCAACTTTCGGAGCGTGCCCGGCGGGAGGCGCTCCAGGCAACCCAGCGCCGCAAAGAAATTGAACGGCTATACACATTCAGCCAGCGATTGCTGACCACGGAAAATGTTCCTGAACTGCTGAATGCAGTACCAAAATATGTTGTGGAATGTTTTGGAATACGGACCGCGGCGGTTTTCGTAGTGGGCCGCGCGGACATCTATCGCTCGGGACCTGATATTCATACGTTAGATATCGAACAGCTAAAGTCGGTGATGGCCCGCGGTGAACCGGCAATCAACGGCGGGGCCGATAGCTCCTTTGCGCCGATCCGTCTTGGAGTTCAGTCGGTAGGAGCAATTGGAGTTTCCGGAGGGCTGCTCTCTCTTGAAACGCTGGAAGCCCTCGGAACGCTTATCGCCATTGCCATTGAACACACTCGCGCAATCGAAAAATTAAGTAAAGCAGAAGCCGCGCGGGAAAATGAAAAATTGCGCTCAGCGATTTTGGATTCCGTCACGCATGAATTTCGTACTCCTCTCACATCCATCAAGGCGTCCGTCACCACGTTGCTTACCGCGAATGAACTCGATGCGCCTGAACATCGAGAATTGCTGACGGTCATAGACGAAGAATCAGACCGATTGAATCGGCTTGTTGGCGAAGCGGCGCTGATGGCACAGCTTGATGCAAACCAGGTTGAATTACATCGCGAGCCGCACCACATTCGCACAGCGATTGAGCGCGCACTCGAAGAATCCAAGCAAACGCTGGCCGCTTATCCAGTGAAAATAGACGCGCCTGGCAATTCGCCGCTTATTTGGATTGACTTGGAGCGCATCACCGACGTTCTGCGTCAGTTGCTGGAGAATGCCGCTAAATATTCGCCAAGTGATTCTCCGATTCATGTTTCCGCTGAAGCTCGCGATCATGAACTTGTCGTCAGCGTCGCCGATCACGGGCCGGGCATCGACGATTTTGAGCAGGCTTTGATCTTTGACAAGTTCTATCGTGGCAAAAGTGAACGTTACCGGGTGCAAGGTACCGGCATGGGCCTGGCCATCGCGAAAGCCATCATAGAAGCGCACGGCGGCGCCATCGGCCTTGTCAGCCAGTTAGGCCGCGGATCGGTTTTCCACTTCACGTTGCCTCTTCAATCTTTCGCGACAGAATAGACATAATTATGTCGGAGACTTTTGTTTTGCTGTGGCGATGCTGGTTCTGAAAACCTGACATTCAAACACTCTTAATGAACGGTTTAAAATCGGCAGGGAAATCGTTGAGAGAAAGAAATGGTAGGCACGAGGAGACTCGAACTCCTGACCTCTACCGTGTCAAGTTTTCTCGCAACGGCAAATCGTTGACACCAGACGGAACTGACAGCCCGTTTTAGCCTCACAAAGAATTCTGAGGAACTGTTATGGGACCCTTACGGCGACTCATTTTGCCTGCTTTGACGACCAAGTAAGCTGTCCTCCTAACGCGGTTGCAATGTGCGGCACGAGATCGAAGTCTCGGTCATACCCTGCTGTGTATGCTTGTACTCGCCCGACAATATTTCCTGAAACCCAGGCAGTTCGACAATTTTTCCGAAAAGCAACTCGTTTGTGCGATCCACATTTTCAATTCGCCCCAGATGTAATTCTTCTCTCTGAACCGTAACGTTGACTCCGCGAGCAGGTAAATTGACATTACGCCCCCAAACTAACGTTGAGGCCCAATTGCCATGCGCCAGGGGTCGGTTGTACATTACCGAAGCTGTCATTCGGCGAATGTCCTCATCGGGGTGCAAGGCCTCGGGACTGGTCAGCTTCGAAATAGAAAATTGGGAACTCCAGATCCCAACGCTGTTCATCAGGTTCTCGGCCATGAAACCCGGATGCCTCAATGCGAAACGATCGATGCGTCAAGCCCACGGTTATCACGTCATCAGCAATGTGCGTCGAGTCCTGAAGATGATGGCCTAGAGAAGCAATCGGGTCTTCTGAAGCGGATGCCCGATGCGGATAAGCGGTCGGCCCCATTGCCGGGTCGCCCATGGGAGCAAAATAGAAAGACAGTAATGTATCTTTCCGCAGTTTCAAGTCGTAGATGGCCGCAAGCTCCATAATGAAATCATGCGGGTGTTGGCCATCCACAATGGGACGGCCAAACGCCGTTTCCCCTTGCTGGAATAGTTCCGGGTAATACCTCCCGTTATTGTTGCTGGTTCTAAACTAGCCATGAATCTGAGGGTCAGTTGACCGTGGCCGAGGTCTCGTTGAGCCATCGGCATGAACCAATTCGTGGAAAACACTTTGTCAGCGCAACCGAGCGTACGATATCTTATGAAACGAATTGGCGCTTCCTTGCGACATCTCAGCCCGCTTTTGCTCGCCTTGCTAGTCTTCCAAGGCTGCAACGCACTCAATCCCTTGTGCGGAAGTGCTCGGCCAACCCCGATCATTGGAGCTCTTTCTCCCAGCACCATCACGTTTG
>JANWKU010000187.1 GCA_025451215.1 Terriglobales bacterium | reverse complement strand
CCTGTCGTCAGCCAACTGGTGCCCGCCAATGTTGCCCACGGAGCGACCGCGTTCACGTTAACGATTAACGGCTCCAGTTTCGCGAGCAATGCAGTCGTAAACTGGAACGGCACTGCGCTGACCACTATGTTTGTGACCGCAAACCAACTAACGGCCGCGGTCCCTGCTGCCTCGATTGCCAGCGCCGGGAGCGTTCCGGTTACAGTTACCAACCCCGGCATACCGGGAAACCCCTATGGCGGCACACTCGATGAGAGTTCCACCGCCATGACCTTCACGATCAACTGACACGATCAGCTAACACCGGGGAACCGTTCCACCAAACTTTAGACGCCCACCAGTTGCGGCTTTCCTGCGGATGCCTGCGCGTACACCTGCTGCGCGGCTTTCACTGCCGCGCCATATTCCACCGGCTTTCCTGTCACCTTGGCCAGCACATGCTCAAGCGCGCCAAGGATTCCAATGGTATCCAGATAATCGTAGTATCCGATGTGCGCCACACGGATCATCTTGCCCTTCATATCACCTTGTCCGTTGGCAACTACGGCTGAGAAGCGATCGCGGAAATCTTTTACCAGCGCGCTGGAATCAAGACCAGCAGGAGCATTGATCGCCGTCAACGCCGCGGCCGGAGCGGTCGGAGCAAACAGCGTGAGGCCCAGAGCTTTCGCTCCAGCACGAGTCATTTCCGCGGCGAGTTCGGCGTTATCAACTAACGCTTTTCTTCCCGCTGCCAGATCGCCGGCGCCCATCTGCCGGACGAAATCTAAAGCAGCACCAAGGGCTGCGAACAACGAAGTCGCAGGCGTGTAGGCCGATTCGCCTTTCGCGGCGTTCTTGCGCTCTTTGCGGAAGTCGAAGTAATAGCGCGGAGACTTTGTCGTATCCATGCGCTTCCATGCGCGCTCGCTGAAGGCCGCGTTAGCCAGACCCGGAGGAATCATCAGCGCCTTCTGCGATCCGCCGATGATGATGTCAATACCCCAGCCATCCACGTCGAAGTGAGTGGTGCCGAGGCCGGTGATTGCGTCTACAACTAAAAGCGTGTCGTCGCCGTTCGCGCGAACAAGCTTGGAGATGCCTTGCACATCGTGACGAACGCCGGTGGAGCTTTCCGTGGCCTGCACATAGACGGCTTTGATATCGGGCGTCAGCTTCTGCTTAATCTCGTCGAGCGAAAAGGTTTCGCCGTAGGGAACGCTGATCAATTCGACATTGCAGCCGTAGGTCTTGGCCAGATCGCGCCAGCGCTCGCCGAACTTTCCGGCGGTCAGAACCAGAACCTTGTCGCCGGGCGAAGTGAGGTTCGACACCGAACCTTCCAGAACTCCAGTGCCCGAGCAGGAGAGCACCAGCACGTCATTTTTTGTGCCGATGAAATCCTTCATGTCGCTCAACACGCGCGAAAAGAGCGCTTTGAAGTCGGCGGTGCGGTGATGAAGGCTGAAGGCCGCCATGGCAGTCTGAGCGGCGGGGAGTAAGGGTGTCGGTCCGGGCGTAAAAAGGCGATTCTTTAGCAACATGGCATGAGTCCTTTTATAGGGAGAATCAAACTATATAGTTTACCGGAAGGGCTGCCTGCGGTCACGGTTCAGAGGGCGCGAAATGCAACGAAAAAACCGATAGCAGCTATAATTGCGGCACTATGCCCCTTATCGAACAGATTCAAAAGGACATCGTTACAGCCATGAAGGCGCGGGAGGAGCAGCGCCTTTCCACGCTGCGCATGGTCAAAAGCGCCCTGAAAAATAAAGAAGTAGAAAAGATGGCGCCGCTCGACGACAAAGAGTCGCAGCAGATTTTGACCACACTCATCAAGCAACGCAAAGACTCCATCGAGCAGTTCACCAAGGGCGGGCGTCAGGAGATGGCCGACAAAGAGGCCGCGGAAATTAAGATCATTGAAGCCTATCTTCCACAAGCTGCGAGCGAGGAAGAAGTTGTCGCCGGAGTGCGCGCCGTGATCGCCGAGATGGCCGCTCCCAGCATGAAAGAGATGGGCACCGTTATGAAGAATGTGATGGCACGATTTGCTGGGGCTGGGATTCGGGTGGATGGGAAAGTTGTGAGCGATGCTGTGAAGAAAGAGTTGGCGGGAAAGTAGAGAAGATTGTGTCTTATCTTAGGCGTTATTTATTCGCTGCAATTTTCTGCTCCATTAGCGTATCTTTGGCTGCGAATAACACCCTTCATCGCAATGCGCTCCACACTTCAATTAACGCACCTACCTCATTAGCTTTAGATACCCATAACAATTTATTCGTGATCGAAGAACAAGAAGACAGAGTTCTCCGCATTGACTTAAAGACCGGAAGCATTGCAATCATAGCTGGCACTAAACGATCTCTTGATTGCGTTCCCAAAAACAACGTTCCCGCAAATAAAACTTGCCTGGATTCTCCAACTTCGCTTGCAGTCAATTCGAGTGGAGATCTTTTTATTGGAGAGCTGTTTGGATACGTTAGAAAAGTTGATGCGCACACAGGAATAATTACAACGATATACAGCAAATCTGGCCCATATTCACAGATTCAAGGATTAACGGTCGATAAGAATGACAATTTGTTCATTGGCGATAGTGGACAGATTTTTGAACTAGACAAACAGAATCAAAATAAAAAGCTTATCGCAGGACAGCCTAAAGGTGGCTTTTCGGGGGACGGTGGTCCTGCTCGGGATGCTCAGTTTGGTGTTACATCCATTGCGATAGATCGGTATAACAATATTGCTATCGCTGACGATGCAAATTGCAGAATTCGCTATATCGAAAGTGTGTCAGAAACCGTAAATACAATTATGGCTACTGAATCGGTTGCTTTATGCAGAAGCGCAGGTTCTGCAATACGAGTGCACGGTCCATCTGATCCGACATTTGATTCGCAGGGCAATATTTATTTTATTGAGGGAGCGTTTGACTTGGCATTGCGAGTTGATACCAAAACTCACAACCTTTCTAAAATTGCAGGGAATGGTGACAGAGGTTTTGCAGGAGATGGTGGCCCTGCAACGAAGGCGATGCTCGCGAATCCATCAGGTTTAGCGATTGACGACGATGGAAATTTATACATATCCGAATTTGTCAACAATCGAATACGTAGAGTAGATGCCAAAACCGGGATCATTACTACAATCGCCGGTAACGGCTTGCCTCACCGAATGGATCTTTCAGAGTAATGTGAAAGTTGGAATCAATCGAAATAATTCGTTCAATCCTTCTCTCTATACCCCTGCCACAAATACTCCAGCGCCTCCGGCAAAGTTTGCTCTTTCGTGGCGCGATCCACGTGGCCAGCATTCTCAGCAAATACAAACTGATAATGATATTTTTTCGCCGCGAGAACTTTGGCCATCTGCTCGTTGGCTAAAACCCAGTCGTGCATGTTGTCGCGCATCACATTCGGGTTATAAAGATCGCGGTCGCCGACTTCCATCCAAATGCGGATTGGCTTGCGCTTAGTTTTAGGAATCAGCTTGTCGTGGAATCCCCATGCGCCGTGCGGGGTTTTCGGATTCCAGGGCCACTGTTGATTGATGTAAGTGCCGGAATACGTGAGCACGCGATGGTACAGCTCAGGGTGATACCACGCCATAATCAGCGCGCATGATCCGCCGGAACTTCCCCCCATGGTCGCGCGGCCCTCGGGGTCTTTCGTCAACTTCACGTTGTATTTCGACTCCACCAGCGGCAGAACTTCCTGTTCCACGAACTCCGCATAGCGTCCGGACATGGTGTCGTATTCCAGGCCGCGCTCGCTACCTTGTGCGTCGCCGCTGCCGTTGCTGATAGAAATGGCGATCATCGCGGGCACGCGGTGCTCAGCGATGAGATTGTCGAGCGCGGCGAATAGCAACTTGTCAGGGCCATCCGCGCCGACGATGAAGGGCGCGGCTGTGCCGGGAACGTATTGCTTGGGAACGTAAACCGTGACTCGCCGCGTGTACGGAGCGGCATGGCTCGTGGTCACGATCAGCTTGGCGGGATTTTTGGGATCAGGTGTGCCGAAGGTGCCTTTTTCACGCGCGATGCCGGGATAAAACTTGCTGTCCTCGGAGTTCATGGTGAACTCGTGGACTTCACCTTGCGGCACGTCATCATGCGCCGACATCTCCGGCGCGGCATTGTGCGTAGGTCCAATGATGAAGTTTCCCTCGGCATCGGCAGGTGGCACCTCGCCATCCGGCAACTCTTTGGCCGCGACGTATCCGGGCGTGTGCGGGTCGCGCGTCGGGGGAGCGGGGCGGTCGGAGCGCACGGGTGCTGGCAGAGTCTGGCTCTGGGCAATTGCCGGGTGGGTGAACAGGGAAAAGACAACAGCGAATGCCGTGAACAAAATCGCAGTGGGGGTAACGCGCCAGGCTGATGGCTTTCCGTTTTTTAAGACAATCATGGGTTGGGACCTCGTGGATTTCCGCGCTCCACATTGTAGTGGATGAGCGGAAGCACTCGACTCAAAAGCAACGCCTGAAACGCATAGGCAAAAAATTCTCTTCTGTTGTGATGGATAACCTTGACAGTCCGAGCAGATGGACGCAATCCTCGCATGTATCTAAGAACTGGCGCGTTATTCGCATTGCTCATCTGTAACTTATAAATTACAATGACATTGGCACTCGAAATTTCCCGTTAGTCACTGCCTCCGATAAGGATATCGTTGGCGAGTGGCTGGCGGGACTAAAAGGCGTCCGAAGCAGGGCTAAAATCGTGGCCCGTATTGACCGGCTGGCTGCGGGCAACTTCGGTGATTGCAAATCACTGCGCGGTGGTTTGTATGAATTACGGATCGACTGGGGACCGGGCTATCGGATTTATTACGCAGTGTTGGGTAAGACTTGTGTGCTGTTGCTTTGTGCAGGAGACAAGCGGAGCCAGTCACGCGACATCAAGCGGGCGTTGGAATATTGGAACGACTACAAGGATCGAAGCCTATGAAACGCAAACCGAGCATATCTCACGATGAGGCAACGATCCGTGAGCTGCGAGACAATCCGGAATTCGCCGCCGAATATCTTCGCGCTGCCCTTGAGGATAACGACGAGCCAGGAGTGCTCTTGACTGCGCTACGCCGCATTGCGGAGGCGCGCGGGGGAATTGCCAAGGTGGCAAAAACCGCGGGAATTCAGCGCGAGAGCTTGTACCGCGCTTTGTCGCGCGATGGAAATCCTCGGCTTTCGACGCTGGTGGCGGTTGCTAAGGCCGTAGGCCTCAGGCTTACGGTGGAAGAAGCGGGATAAATTCTTTTTACCCCGGCGACAAAATATTATTTCCAATTTCTCACAAGCATTGCTGACGGCCTGCCTCTAATCATATTTAATTCCTAATAAACCTGAGTCTCCCAAGGCGAAACCACGAAACTTATGCGACTAAAGTAACGTTGACCTTCTAACATAGGAATCCTCTATTGCAAATAGAGGGTTCCTATATTCATGGCCAATAAGCCTGTAAACTCAAAAATTTCGCGTGGCAGCGCCGAACTGTCCATCCTTTCGCTGCTTGAGCAGGGGCCGTTGTATGGCTTCGAAGTCGCAAAATCCATTGAGGAGCGGACTGAAGGCGCGCTGCGGTTCACGCTGGCGTCGCTTTATCCCATGCTTTATGAACTGGAAAAACGTGGATGGATCAAAGGCCAATGGAGAAACAACACCGAGGGGCGCGACCGGCGCTACTATTCGTTGACCGCCGCGGGCAAAAAAGAACTCGAGCCGTTGCGAAAAGAATGGCGGGCATTTTTTACCGCGCTCGACCAGATTGCGGGGGTGAACCATGCCTGAACCTGAAACGCCTGACTTTCAATCATTGATTCGTGAGCGGCTGGGAGAGCTTCGTCTGGATACCACGCAGCAGGAAGAAATCGTCGCAGAACTTGCAGGGCATTTGGAAGAGACTTACGAACAATTGCGAGCAAAAGGATTGTGCAAGCCTGACGCCCTGCAGCGATCTTTGGAAGAAGACGAGATCAAGTGGCGCGAGTTGTCGCGGAAGATTCAATCCGCAAAGCGTAAGGAGGGATTTATGAATGACCGTACAAGGCAGTTCTGGCTTCCTGCATTGGTGAGCCTGGCTCTTTCTGAAGGGGTTCTGTTTGCGCTGAGTTTTAACATCGCCAGCCATCCCCGCCTGTTGATGATGGGCGCTAAATTGATTTATCTTCCCTGGCTGGCTTGGCTGCCTTTTGCCGGGGCGGCGGCGGCGTACCTGGCGCGCCGCGCTGGAAGCGAACGCAGGACATTGCTTGCGGCATGTTTATTTCCCGCTGCTATGGCGTTGTGCTATGTCTCTGCGGGCATCGCCTTCACTCTAGTTACGGGAGCGCGCATTTTTGCTAAGCCGCAATGGTTTTATGCATCCATGGCGATGGGAGTTGGTGTCTTCGCTCCCGCTGGATTATTGCTGTTGGGGTCGTTGCCGTTTTTGAAGCAACGCAGCGCGAAAGCTTAAGCCAGCTTTCTCAATCGCTCCGCCGCCGCGTCCAGCGTTTCGTCCTTTTTGCAGAAGGTAAAGCGAACCAACTGGCGGCCATCTTTTGGATCGTGGTAGAAGCTTGATCCGGGCACGCAGGCCACGCCGATGTTTTCCACCAGATGGCGTGCGAAAGCGAAGTCGTCGGAGAATCCGAATTTGCTGATGTCGGCCATCACGTAGTACGCGCCTTTGGGAACAAGGCAGCGAAATCCTACTTCTTTGAGCGCGGGCACCAAGCGGTCACGGCGCGCCCGATATTCCGCCGCTAGCCCCTGATAGTAGCTGCGCGGAAATGCGAGCGCTATGGCGCTGGCTTCCTGTAAGGGCGTCGGGGCATTCACTGTCAAAAAATCGTGGACTTTGCGAATAGCGTCCATCATGGCGGGAGGAGCAATCACCCAACCCACACGCCATCCAGTAACACTAAAAGTTTTCGAAACGCTGTTGATGGTGACGGTGCGCTCGCGCATGCCGTCGAGCGTCGCGATTGAGATGTGAGTGGCGCCGTCGTAAAGAATGTGCTCGTAAATTTCATCGGTAATAGCGAGGACATTAAATTCCACGCAGAGATCCCGTATGAGTTCCAGCTCCGCGCGCGCGAACACCTTGCCCGTGGGATTGTTGGGAGTGTTCAGGATGATGGCCTTGGTGTGAGGGCGAAAGGCGGCGCGCAACTCGCGCTCATCGAAGGTCCAGTCGCCTTTTTCCGCAGCTGGCGGACGCAGCTTTACAAACTGCGGTTGCGCGCCGGAAAGAAACGTGTCAGGCCGGTAGTTCTCGTAAAACGGCTCGAAGATAATGACCTCGTCTCCGGCATTGCAGAGCGCCATCAAGGTCGAGATCATGCCTTCGGTGGAACCGCAGCAGACGGTGACTTCGCGGTCGGGGTCCACGTTCAAGCCATGCCATTCTTTAACGTGCGCGGCGATGGCCTGGCGAAGATTTCTCGCTCCCCATGTGATCGTGTACTGGTTCAGGTCGCGCTCGATTGCTTGCTGCGCGGCGCGCTTGATTTCCTGAGGCGCGGGAAAATCCGGAAATCCCTGCGATAGATTGACGGCGTTGTGCAGCAGCGCCTGACGCGTCATGTCGCGGATAGCCGATTCGGTGAAGAAGGTGATGCGGTCGCTGAGGAATTGCTTTTCGATGTGATTCTGGGTTGCGGAATCCGGCATAAAGGTAGGCTAGCACAGGGGCGGGCCTGATTCACTACATCGCCGGGAGGAGCGGCCCTCGCCAGCGTTCGCCAGTGCTACAGCGAAACTGTGACCCGCATATACGTTGCAGGAATATACGTGCTGCCATCCTTGCTTTGATTATGCGCATTCGCCAGCTCTACGAGTTGCTTGTGGAGTTCCTCTGCCTTCCCGTTTTTCTGCGCCGCTTCAACGGCGTTCATGGTCGGGCCATAGAACGATTCAAACAGCTCAATAAATTTGGCCGGTGTTTTATCTGCGTGGACAAAATAATATGTGTCCTTGACCATGG
>JANWKU010000186.1 GCA_025451215.1 Terriglobales bacterium | reverse complement strand
TGGTCGGTATCCTCAAGGTCTTACAAATCGTTTCTTGTTGTATGGACTCTTGTCGTCCAGCTGAAGTCGGAAGGTTTGACGGCGACCCTGCGTAGTTTCATGTCCGAAATATCCTTCCATAAAAAAAACTACGCTCAGAATCCTTTGCTGTCCGTCGATAACGAGGTTTTTGTTGCTGCGCTCATTGATGTAAAAGAAAACCGGGGGTACAGGCAAGCCACACAAAAAGGAATCGACTAAGAGCGATGACTGGCGGATTGTCCAAACGAACTCTCGCTGAAAATCCCGGGATTTTAATGTCCTCGTCTTTCCACATCTGAGCTATTCCCGCGAGAGTGAAGTCTGAAGGGTAAGTGGCTATGTCGTAGTTAATTGTAACTGCGACATCATTTTCTTCGTCGGTATCCTCTATCAGGAGATCGAGTTCTTCAGCCATAGATCGTCCATCCTGTGGTTGGTGTAAGTTGATGGCCCAGAGGGATTTCGTGCTCGACCGGAAAGTATACCTTAAAAAAAGTAGGCCCAGTGCTCCAGATTCGTATCCGCTTTTGGACGCTAACCTGGGTAACTATCTTCCAATACGCATCAGCCGCGAAGCGGCGGCATGTGAAAGTCCGGTGCGTAAGTGCCGGGAAGAAGTTAACCAAAGAATGATTCCGCTCGGCCGAAGGCCCTTTTTGCCTCGTGTTTCGCCGATTTTTGCGCGACGTGGAGGCTTAGTGAACCTAAAGCAAAAGCCCCGGCAATCAACGGGGGCCTTTTAAACTGTAGGTACTAACGCCGTCTGCGAAACACTTTCAGTTTAGCTCTGGGGAAAGCCAATCCGGGAAGAAAAAAGGGGGGCGTGAAATCCGCCTCAGCAGATTCCTCACAGCTAAAGCTGTTCGGAATGACAAGCAGTCAGGCTGATTTTCACTTTCTTTAGCTCGTTTCCCCTGAAACTCCTTCCCACCCTCCGCCATCTAACCCATTAACAGGCGGGAACATAGGTAAAACTATGCCCAATATTTAATTGCAGCGGGCCTATCCAAAAGATGGGGCTAAAGTGCTACAATAAATGGGTTTGTGCCCTCGCGGCACGCCAACTCACGTTCCCACCAACTACAAAATTTACCGTCCCTTCATTGGGACACAGAGGGTAATCCTTCTTGGCTCTTGACGAAAAGTACGAAGACATACAAAAGCTGATCGACGCAGGCAAGGAAAAGGGATATCTGACCTATGACCAGGTCAACGACATTATCCCGCACGATGTGCACAGTCCTGAAGACCTGGAAGATCTGCTTACCACCATGGGTTCGCAAGGTATTGATGTGCTCGAAAGCCCGAAGATGCCATCTTCCGGCCTCGACAAAGCTGACGACGAAGAGATGGGCGAGGATGTCGAACTTGACCTCACGCCCGGCGCTCTGGAAAAAACCAATGACCCCGTCCGCATGTACCTGCGCGAGATGGGGACCGTTCCGCTGCTCACGCGCGAAGGCGAAGTTGAAATTGCCAAGCGTATTGAGCGCGGGCAACTGCGCGTTCTGAAGGCGCTCTCGCGTTCTCCCATCGTCATCAATGAACTGCTGGCGCTGGGCGACGACCTCAAGAACAGTGTCCGCTCCATCAAGGAAGTGGTCACCTTCGACGAGGAAGAAATCACCGAAGAAATCCTGCTCAACCGGCTCAAAGAGTTCACCGGAAAAATCGATGAACTGGCCAAGGCCTACAAAAAGGCACAACAGCTGCAGGAAAAGTTCGTGGAGATTTCCCAGAAGAAGCGTCCTAAGGACCATCGCCGTTACCGCTTTAATCTGTCGCGCGCGATTGTTAAGACTTCCATCTGCGTGCGCAAACTCGGCTTCACTAATAACGAGCGCAAGCGCCTCATTGACCGCGTAAACAAAACGGTTGACGGGATGCGTTCGCTCGACCGCCAGGCGCAGAACCTGGAACGCAAAGCCGACGCCACGCGCAGTGACGAGCAGCGCAAGGAATACAAACGCCAGGCCCGCGCCATCCACGGAGAACTGGAAAAACTCGAGCAGGAGGCAGGAGTTCTTTTTCAGGAACTCAAACGCACCCAGCGCGAGCTTATCCAGGGAGACATGGACGCCGAGCAGGCCAAGCGGGAGCTCATCGAAGCGAACCTTCGCCTCGTGGTCTCCATCGCGAAAAAATACACCAACCGCGGCTTGCAGTTCCTCGACCTGATTCAGGAAGGCAACATCGGACTGATGAAGGCCGTGGACAAATTCGAATACCGCCGCGGCTACAAATTCTCAACCTACGCAACCTGGTGGATCAGACAAGCCATCACGCGGGCGATTGCTGATCAGGCCCGGACGATTCGTATTCCGGTGCACATGATCGAAACCATCAACAAGCTGATCCGCACGTCGCGTCAGCTTGTGCAGGAACTGGGACGCGAACCTACTTCGGAAGAAATCGCCAAGCGCATGGACATTCCCGTGGCAAAAGTGCGCAAGGTGCTGAAGATTGCACAGGAGCCCATCTCTCTCGAAACTCCGATTGGAGAAGAGGAAGATTCGCACCTTGGCGACTTCATCGAAGACCGCGCCGTGGTTTCACCCGCTGAGGCCGTGATCAACGTCAACCTCAAGGACCAGACCGGACAAGTTCTTCGCACGCTGACTCCTCGCGAAGAAAAAGTCATAAAGATGCGGTTTGGATTGGAAGATGGCAGCGAACACACACTCGAAGAAGTCGGACAGTCTTTCGCGGTTACACGCGAACGCATCCGGCAGATCGAGGCCAAGGCGCTGCGGAAGTTGCGGCATCCATCACGGTCGCGGAAGTTGCGGGCGTTTTTGGATGGGGTTAGGGACTAGCTTCACCACGGAGACACGGAGTCGCTGAGAAAAAATGCAGAATGAGGCGCGGCGCAAGCCGCGCCTTTTTTGTGCAATTTATCGCCCGCCGATATTGCCTTTGGTGCTGCTTGGCTTACGCCGGGGTCCTAACACCAAATAAGATTCCTGGTCCTCCTCGATAAACCGCTTTACGACATCTGCGGCGTTGCGCATGAGACTTTCAATTTCGCTGCTGCTGCAATTCGCAGCGCGCAACAAGATCACCTTCGGCGGGTGTCCGTCAAGAACACTTCGATCCTGAAAATCGGAGTCTTTGGAAACAATCGTGAACCCGTGGGCCTTCGCGTAATTCCAGATGGAAGTATCGTCGGCGCTTCCCAGCCCACAGTCGTGGACATGGGTGGAATTCGGATAAAGATCAGCGAGAACTCGCGGCAGGCGCGGGGACAGGTTCTCGTCAAAGAGCAGCTTCACGCGTTCGAAATGTCTGCCTTGCGCTCACGGTCGGCAGCGTAGGCAAGGCAAGCACGTATGTCTTCTTCCGTGAGATAAGAGAATTCACGCAGAATGTCGGCATGAGTCATTCCGCTGGCGAGATACTCCAAGACGTCATACACAGTGATCCGCAGTCCGCGAATGCATGGCTTGCCACCCCGCTTGCCCGGTTCAATCGTGATGATGTCGGAGTAGCTCATAGCGCAACTTTACTGGAAAAACCGGCCTACAGCAATGCAATCATCAAAATGCGCTTTGGACTTGAGATGGCAGCGAGCACACCCTCGAAGAAGTCGGGCAATCGTTTGCGGTAACTCGCGAACTCATCCGGCAGATTGAGGCCAAGGCACTACGGAAGTTGCGGCATCCATCGCGGTCGCGGAAGTTGCGGGCGTTTTTGGATGGGGTGAGGGACTAAAACTTCTTACCGCCGAGAACGCAAGTTTGCGGAGAAATGATTTAGGGCGCGAGAGATCGCGCCCTTTTTTATTTTGTCACTGCGTTCGGCCATTGCTTCACTGCGCTCGAGATGACAGGGTTTTGTATGGATTAACAGCCAAACGGAAATACCGTGCGCTGCCGGACAAAAGAAAAGGCCGCGACTGGCGCGGCCTTTCGGGAACTTTGTGGCTGCGGAACGGTGTCCGCGCCACGTCTTTATGGTTAGTGGGCCGGAGTCGCCGGCTTGGTTGTGGGCCTTGTGGCGGGCCTGCTGCTTGCCGGATGCGCTGTTGGAGCCTCCGGAGGCGGAGCGGCAACGCCAGACTTCACGTTGTAGGCATCCACCACGGCCTTGGTGATGTCCACCGATGGGTTTCTCCAAAGCACTGGTCCTTGCGGCCACTGAGTGGAGGTGTCCACGATCAGGCCATAATTATTATCGCTTGCATATTTTTCGATGACCGGCGCCATCTTCTGGAGAATCTTCTGCGCGACTTCCTGTTGCTTCGACTGGTAATCATCGCGTGCATCTTGCATGTCGCGGTCGAAGGTTTTCTGCTTGCCGGAAATTTCGCTGACCAGATTGGCGCGGGCGGACTCGTTGAGTTTGTCGCCCTGGGTATTGAGCTGCTTTTTTAAGGCTTCCAGCTCATCGTTTTTCGACTTGAGCTCAGTCTGCTTAGGCTCTTCAGTCTTATTCAGGGCTTCAAAATCCCGCATCCCCTCGTTGGAGGAATAAATGGCCGCTTCAACATTGATGGTGCCAATTTTGTTGGAAGGGGCAGGCGCGGAGGTGGCGCCGGGGTCCGGCGTGGAACTTTGGGCTTGGGCCAGCGCAGCGCCTGGAAGAACGAGCGCGGCAGCCATTAGAAGGTGCGCAATCTTGCTATTCATGATGATGCTGTTACTCCTTGAATTGTCGTGAATTGAGATTCTCTACTCTATGCCGGGCCGCGCCCCAAGATGAACCACACTGACGCCCGGAAAGGCTTATCAGGAAGCCCAGCTTCCATGTGCGAATAAAACCATGGAGCATCCACTGCGGGGTGTTCCAGATGCAAATCCTCCACATTATAGGGGCGGCATCCTGCCACGTCAAACCCGGTTTTCTTCATAAAACCCGCCCTGCAACCCCCTTAGAACCCTTAAAAAGTAGTGGCCACCGAGAAGCGGAAAGTCTTACGAGGCTCCCTTAATTGGATGGGGGGAGAGAACACGGAGATAGCCGAGTTGTAGGTAAATTGCCCAGCACCCAACAGGTCGCCGGCTTGCGGGAACATGCCTCGCGTGATCTGGATGGGCGGCGTGGCTATGGTGTCCAGGCGCAAGGGATTGTAGGCGTAATAAACACGGAATGGCGCATTGACGATGGGTAGGAAGACCTGCAATTCAAGCCCCGTGGACATTCTCGGGATCCAATTGGTGAATGGCGCGGGACGCAGCGTGGAAGCAAAATTAAGCGACTGTTTTCCAGTGCAGTTCAAGCCCACGTCGAGATCGGGGCAGCCGTACTGCGTGTTTTGCAAAAGCTGAAGTTCAGGGTCGGTAATCCGCAACTGCGAGTTGCGCAGAATAGGATCAATACCAAAGTCCGCGAATGGCGCGATGGCGACCTTCGGAGCAATCGTGATTCGGTATTCCAGGTTTCCAACCACCTGCAAATCGCCGCCTGGAAAAACAGGTTGGTCAGTGGGAATTTGTATGGTGTAGTTGCCCCGTTGGGGGTTGGTTTTGTCGAGCGGCACCGTGGAACCGTCGGGATTTTGCAATGGGATTGTGGTGGTGCTGGGAAGGAATGCCACCGGCGAAATAGTGCGCGTGTCAAAGCCACGAACGTCATTTTCGCCGCCCATATAAAAACGCTCAAACGGTGGCGCGACGACACCGCCATAACCCGTGATGAATGCGCCCTCCACGTGGAAGGCGATGGTATTTTTCCGGTTTTGCACTGGGAAGAATTTCTTGTAGTCCACGATCGGCTCAAAGGAGCGGACGGTGCCTCCCAAGCCAGCCAACTGCACACCCAAGGACAGCGCGCTTCCGCTGTGAGGGAACAACGCCGCATCCAGGCGGTTGTAACTGAACGTCGGATAAATTTTGCTAGTAATAATTCCATTCAGCGAGTTCGGCCCACTCAGGCCTTCAAACTGCAAAAAGCTGAACAGGTTCTGCGAGGCCGTGCTTAACGCCACCAGCGAAGAACTGTCGAAGGAGTAAATAAGGCCCACGCGATTCAAAGAACGGCGTATTTGGTGAGAGACCGCCAGCGTGAATCCCTTGCTGTTCTGCGTGTAATTCTGCAGGTTCTGTAACTCAGACTGCGGGATGTTCAATGCCTGGCCGGTAACAATGGCTTCTTCCTGCGCCTGGTTGTATTTGAGCTCGCGGTCGTACACCGTAAAACCAAGCTGAATGGGGCGATCCAGCAAATAAGGTTCGGTAAAGCCGAACGTCACGTCACGTTGTAGCGTGCCAATGTTTCCCTGGACGCTCAACGTCTCGCCAAGACCCAGAAAATTGTTGGTGCTGTAGTTCAAGCCGATGAAGGAACCGGAAAGTCCGCTGACTCCGCCGGAAAGCCCAATACTGTTTTTGCCTTTTTCTCTCACCTTGAGAGTCAGGTCCACCGTGCCTTCCTGCTCGTTTTTGTGGATCTCTGTGACATCAGGGTCGTCGGGCTTAAGCTCCTCAAAATAACCCAGTTGGTTGAGACGTTGCAGGCTGAACTCCCACAAATGCTGGTTGTAAGGTTGCCCTTCCTGAAGCATGATTTCGCGGCGGATGACCTTGTCGCGCGTGGTAGTGTTTCCGGAGAATTCAATGCGGCGCACAGAGAACTGCTTGCCCTCATCCAGATCAATCGTCACGTACACGATTTTCTTATCATCATCCGAGCGTGTATCGGGCACTGGGGTGAAGTTAATGTAGCCGAGCGACCCGTACGCTTTGCGCAAGTTGTCCAGACCTTTGACGATCTTGTCACGGCTGAAAAAATCTCCGTCTTTAATCGTGAATTGCGCGCGCAAACGGTTGACGTCGGCAACAGCCTTATTGTTCTTGAAGGTTATGCTTCCCAGGCGGTATTGGTCCCCTTCTTCAATGGGGACGTGGATGTCCATGATCTTGCCGGGACCTTTTTGGATCAGCGGGATGTGGAATCCCTGATGACCGACATCGCGAAGGTGCGTCGTGGGGTCATCCACGATGACTTTGAAATATCCGTGGTTCTCGTAGTCTTCACGAACTCGTTCCGTATCATCTTCCAGCTTGCTTGAGTCGTAGGTTTTGGCAAAAAGGTTTTCCAAGAAGATGGAATGCGGAATCCCGATTGGGCGCAGGTCTTTCATGGAGCTGCGCAGTTCGCGGCTGGTAATGTGTTTGTTGCCCTGGAAGGTGATTTTTCCGACCTTCACCTTGGTCCCTTCTCGCACCACGAACGTAACGGAAACTGCGGCCGGAGGCAGGGGATGCACCTCCGCTTTCACGGTAGCGAACTGCCGCCCGTGTTCTGCCAGCATCTGCTTAATGATTACGGACGCCTTCTTAACCACCGTGGGATCGTACTGGCTCTCCGGACTTAGATTGACCTTCGCTTTCTTGAAAGCGTCCAGCACATCGCTGGTGGTCACCGAACTCAACCCCGTATATTTCACCTCGCGGATGGTGGGGCGTTCTTTTACGTAGATATGGATGATCGATCCTTTGGGGGTCTGCTCGCGCTCGAAGCGGATGTCCTCGAAGTAGTGGGTGTTCCACAAGGAGTTGAAATCGCGTTCTATGGCTGCCGGATCATATACATCGCCTGCGCGGGTAAAGATTTTGGCCTTGATCGTTTCCTTGGGGATGCGGTGGTTGCCCTCGACCGTAATATCGGTAATGACGTCCTGCTGCGCGAAGAGCGGGGCGGCACACGCCACCATAAGAAGCAGCAATAGCAGGCCCCTAACATTCCAAGATTTTTGGAATGAAGAAGATGGCGCGGAAGCGGGCCGTTTCTGGCCACACTTTTGCGCAATGACAGGGCTCTCCTGATAAACGCGAGGAATCGCTACTACCTCAGGGTATGGGAATGTCGAAAACCGCAATTATACGGTAGAGCAGTGGAAGCCGTCCAAGCCAAGCCCGATTATCTCCTTCGGGTTCTCTTGTAATGAAAAGAAAAGCCCCACCCTTAACAAGAGGGAGGGCAAGGGTAAGAAGTTGCCCGCCCAATATCTTTTTCGCAATTAAGCAACTTGCAGGCCAGTTTTGGGTCACATAGGCGCAAGGCCTACTTGATCTCCATGACCTCTTTTTCTTTGCCCTTGCTCATGTCTTCCATCTTCTTGATTTCGTCATCGGTAAGCTTCTGAATTTCTTCCAGTGCGCGCTTTTCGTCGTCTTCGGCGATCTTTTTGTCTTTGAGAGCTTTCTTGATGGCGTCATTTCCGTCCCGCCGGATGTTTCGCACCGCTGTACGGTGGTCTTCGAGGATCTTGTGCAGGTGCTTGACCATATCCTTGCGGCGTTCTTCTGTGAGCGGAGGCACGGGCACGCGGATGATTTTGCCGTCGTTCATGGGATTCAATCCCAACTCCGCAGTGCGGATGGCCTTCTCGATTCCCGGCAATACGGTCGGATCAAAGGGCTGCACGGTGATGAGTTGCGGTTCGGGCGCGTGGACCTGGGCAATCTGGTTCAGGGGCATCTGTGAGCCGTAATAGTCCACGTTTACCGAGTCCAGCATGTGTACCGAGGCGCGTCCCGTGCGGGTGGCGGCCATCGCCTGCCGGAAGTCATCCACGGCCTTTTCCATGCGGATTTTCAGTTGAACGTAGGTGTCTTTTAGACCGGGGAGTGCAGCCATTGTGGACGGGGCCATAGGAAGCTCCAAATTCGGTGATCAAAACTTTTAATTATAAACCTACCGCAACAACGCTGACCCGCTGATTGGCGCGGATGTTCACAGGAGCCTGGACAATTTCATCGAATCCGCGAAATCCGTGGCTACAATCAGGCGCTGACCAGCGAACCAATCTTTTCTCCCGTCACCACCCGGGCAATATTGCCGCGCTCGTTGAGATTGAAAATGATGATGGGAAGATTATTGTCCTTGCATAGCGAAATGGCCGTGGAATCCATCACTTTCAGTCCCTGCTTCAGCACTTCCATGTAGCTGATCTCGGTGAATTTTTTGGCGTCTTTCACCTTCATAGGATCCGCGTCGTAAATTCCGTCCACCTTGGTTGCTTTCAGGATGACCTCGGCTTTGATCTCCATGGCGCGGAGAGAGGCGGCGGTGTCGGTGGAAAAATATGGATTCCCGGTACCCCCGGCAAAAATCACTATGCGCTGTTTCTCCAAATGGCGGATAGCGCGGCGGCGTATAAATGGCTCCGCAACCTGGTTCATTTCAATCGCCGATACGACGCGGGTATAAATGTCCTGCTTCTCCAGCGCGTCCTGCAAGGCGAGCGCGTTGATGACAGTTGCAAGCATGCCCATGTGATCGGCGGAAACGCGGTCCATGTCCTTGGCTTGCTCCGCGACGCCTCGAAAGAAGTTGCCGCCACCTACAACAATGGCGATCTCCACGCCGAGCGCATGCACCTCAGCCAATTCGGCGGCAATCCCATGAATGTGAGTTGGATCAATGCCAAAACCGCGGTCCGCGGCAAGGGCCTCGCCGGAGAGCTTAAGGAGAACTCGCTTGAAGATTGGGGTTGGCATTGGCTTTGAATTCTTACGCGTTTCAGTTTACCTGACCAGAGATGTTCTCGCACAAACCGCCTGCTTATGCGCGGATGTCTGCTTCACGGTTGGCTGAACGATCTTTGCTCCACACCGTGATAGCCGACGGAGCGCGGCATCCCGGGCGCTATCGCTGGAGTCTGCCACCGCATCAGCCAGGATGTTGACCTGGAAACCTCGTGCCAGCGCGCCCTTTGCGGTGGCCGCTACACACGCTTTGGCATAGAGTCCCGCGAGGGTGAGCTCGCCTACATTTTGCGCCCGCAGAAAAGACTCTAATGCTGGATTGCAAAATGCATTACTGCGCCACTTTGAGAAATACTTTGCTTCTCCCCTAGGCACCCGCTCATCCCATTGTGCGCCGGGGGAATCTGGGATCGCAGCGTTGCGCCGGAAGAAATTCGCCACAAAGCTGGAGCGCGGAAATTCGTTGCCGATGGCCACAATCACGTCACCGATTGCTTGTGCGTCCGCCACCGCATTGCGCGCTGCCGCGATTACATTGTCAATCTGGTTTCCAGCGACAGGCATGCGTCCGTCGCACAACAAAAAATCGCGCTGGAAATCTATTAACAGCAGAGCTTTGGCTATCGCCATTCCTGTTCCGCACGCAACAAATTAAAAGGGGCGCTTATCGCGCCCCTTGATTACTCCGCTTTCTGTTCGGTTGGCTTGGTGATGGCGATGGTCTCGCCAGCATCGCCGACTTTGAATCGCGCGAAACGCCGCACCGCGATGTTCTCGCCGAGCTTGCCAATTTTGGTGGCAATCAGTTGCGCGATGGAAACAGTCTGGTCCTTGATGAAGGGCTGCTCAAGCAGGCAGACCTCTTCATAGAACTTTTCCATTTTGCCCGCAACCATCTTTTCCGCGATGTTCGCCGGTTTGCCGCTCTTCATCGCCTGCTCCAGGTAGATTTCCTTCTCCCGAGCGAAATCTGCTTCGGTCACGTCCTCTTTGCGAACGTACTTCGGATCGCTGGCCGCGATGTGCATGGCGATGTCGTGGATGAGCTCTTTGAAGTCTTCGGTGCGCGCGACGAAATCGCTCTCGCAGTTGATCTCGAGCAACACGCCGATTTTGCCGCCGGCATGGAGGTAGCTGGCGACAGCGCCCTCGCTGGTGACGCGCGTAGCCTTCTTGGCGGCCACGGAGACTCCCTTTTTGCGCAGCAGAACGATCGCTTGCTCAAGATCACCCTTGGCCTCGCTGAGGGCCTGCTTGCAATCCATCATTGGCGCTCCGGTCTTTTCGCGGAGCTCTTTTACTTGTGCGGCTGAAATATTCACTGTGGTTGTTCCCATTGCTAATCTCTCTCTTCTATTTTCTTCGTACAAACTTAGACCCGCGCCAGATGACCCGCGCGGGTCCAGATTTCGTTAAGCAGTCGTTGGTCGTTAGTCATTGGTCGTTGGCCATCAATCTTTGGAAATCGCCGCTGGCTTTTTTCTGCTTTAGCCAACGACCAAGAGCCAACGGCCAACGACAGATTCTAGAACGTCTGGTGTTCGACTTCCGGCACTTCAGCGGCGGCTTCCTGCTTTGCAGCCGCAGGTTGCTTGCGGTTTGAGCGACCCAGCACATCTTCCATGCTGATGTCTTCACCTTCTGCTCCGCGTGTCGTTTCCGCACCGGATTCGTCCGTGGCGCCTTCGACCGGCGGCTCAATCGCCGCCAACTCCGCCTGTTGCACTTCGCCAACCGATGCGTTGATGTCGGCCATCTGCTTATCCGTCAGCATCTGGCGGCCCTCATAGGCCGAGTCCGCGATCTTCGAGGCGAACAGCCGGATCGCGCGCAGTGCGTCATCGTTGCCGGGAATCACGTAATCCACTTCGGTGGGATCGCAATTGGTATCCACAACTGCAACCACCGGAATTCCCAGCTTGCGCGCTTCCCGTACAGCGATCTGCTCTTTATTCGAATCAATCACGAAGACGGCGTCAGGCAACCGCGTCATGTCTTTAATGCCAGCCAAATTGGCCTGGAGATGTTTGCGCTCGCGCTCGAGCTTGATTACTTCTTTCTTGGGAAGCAACTCGTAGCGGCCGTCAGTGGCCATTTCATCGAGTTCCTTGAGCCGCTTCACGGATTTCTGCACCGTCACCCAATTGGTGAGCAGCCCACCCAGCCAGCGCTGGTTGATGTAGTACATGCTGCAACGCTGTGCCTCTTCGGCAATCGCGTCCTGGGCCTGGCGTTTGGTGCCCACGAAGAGAACCGTTTTCCCATCGGCAGCCAGATCCTGAACGAACTTTGACGCCTCTTTGAACATCTTGAGGGTCTTTTGAAGATCGATGATGTAGATACCGTTGCGCTCTCCGAAGATGTATTCCTTCATCCTGGGATTCCAGCGCTTGGTCTGGTGCCCGAAGTGGACTCCCGCTTCGAGCAACTCCTTCATGGTGATGTTAGCCAATTACCCTCCTTATGTGGTCTGCATCGGAAACTGATGTTCCCGATTGCCATTCCCGTCCCCGCACTCAAGCACGGGAAGAATTGAACACCTAAAAACAGTTTTCAGTGCCGGTTGCCAGTGAAACCTTTAAAGAACTTGCCATTCCGAACAAAAACTTGTCATTCCGAACGCAGTGAGGAATCTGCTTTCCTTCCTCAACCAGTTACCGCTTGCTAAACTGGAAGCGCTTGCGGGCGCCCTTCTGCCCATACTTCTTGCGCTCTTTGCCGCGCGAGTCGCGCGTGACCAAACCTTCGGACTTCAGCTTTTTGCGCAGCTCCGCGTTGAACTGCATCAAGGCGCGGGCAATGCCCAGCTTTACGGCGTCCGCCTGTCCGGCAACGCCTCCGCCGGAAACGTTGGCGAGCACGTTGAAAGTGCTGCCGGTTTCCGTGGAAAGCAACGGCTGCTTCGCATTCGCGCGCTGTGATTCCGTGACGAAATATTCGTTGAAGGCGAGCCCGTTTACTTTGAAGTCGCCGCTTCCCGGACGCAAGAAAACACGCGCTACCGCGGTCTTGCGGCGTCCCGTTCCGTAGTATTGAACCAATTCAGCCATTTAGTTCCTAGCACTCAGCAATCGGCATTCAGCGACTGCGAATTGTGCAAACCTTTCAGAAATTTCTACCGCGCCAAAATCAAAAAATTAAGCGAGAACCTTGACTTCCGGCTTTTGCGCCTGGTGCACGTGCTTTTCGCCCTTGTACACATTCAACTTGGTAAACATCTGCCGCCCCATTTTGTTTTTGGGCAACATGCGCAGCACGGCTTGCTCGATTACCAACTCAGGCTTGCGTGCCGTGCGCTTTTGCAGAACTTCCGACCGTATGCCACCCGGATACCCGGTGTAGTGGTGATAGACCTTCTGCTCCGCCTTCATGCCGGTGATTTTTACCTTCTCAGCGTTGACTACAATTACGTGGTCCCCAGTATCAATAAACGGCGTGTACTGAGGGTTTTCCTTGCCCATGAGAATTCGCGCGACTTGAGAAGCCAGACGTCCGAGCGCCAGCCCGGATGCATCCACGACGTACCACTTGCGCGCAATTTCCCCCGCTTTGGGGAAATAGGTTGACATGCAAATCTCCCAGAAATGAAAAAACGAATGAAAACCGCTGAAGCACCCACATCATGCGCTGAAGGCGCAGGGCCACCAGGCGGGAACCGCAGGACTTCCGAAGCTTTAAAGATAGCGTAGGGGAAACAGAATTGTCAACGAAAGCCCGTAAATCGGGGCAGTTAGCCCTAGCCAAACAATCCGACTATTCATAAGCCAGAGCGTCAATCGGGTCCTTGCGAGCGGCCTTGATCGCGGGGTAGAACGCACCCAAAAGTGCGCCAAAAATCGCTATGCCGGTTGCTTTGAGGATCCATGGTCCGGTCACAATTACCCGCAAAGTGGAGCGTTGATCTATTCCAGCGCGGGCGATCAGGCTGATAACCACTCCGAGAACAATGCCGCAGATAGCTAAAAGCAGTGTTTCACGAAGAATGATGTTCACGATATAGAACTTAGAAGCGCCCATTGATTTCAAAATTCCGATTTCTCGCGTGCGTTCCATGACGGCCGTGTACATGGCTTGAAAAATAACCATAAAGCCGATGATCATGGAAATAGCTACGACCACGTTGATTGCTTTGGAAAGCCCGGGATAATTCGAAGTCGTCATCATGGAAAGGTAATACGCCATCGAGGTGGCGGTGTATGTTTCCATTCCCGGCACCTGCTTGATCTCATTCACGATCGCATCGGCGTTGGCCGGGTCATCTGCTTTGATATAGAACAGCGTCGCCTTTCCCTGCGCTCCCACAAGGTCCTGCATGGTTTTGATTTGCAGATACTTTCGCGCGCCCTTGCCCGCCGCGATAATTCCTGCCACGCGAAATGAGTTGTTGAACATTTGAATGGTGCTGCCTGGCTTAATGTGGTTTGGCCGGGCGAAAACTTCATCCACCAAACAGTCATAAGGGGCTTGCATGGGGCCGCCCTGCAAGTATTGAAAAGGTCCGGAGAGTCGCTGATAGCTTGCTGGATCAATCCCCGCGAGGACTTCAATTGTCCCAGCGGTTGAGACCTGCTGAAGCACAGGCGCGACAACGGCTACATGAGGCAGTTTTGCTAAAACATCGCCCACTTTGATGGACATGGGCGAACTGGTAAGGCCTGAAATGAACGATGCCCCCGGCGGCAGGACGATTACATCCGCGCCAATTCCCGCTTCGCGGTCGCGATGGTCGTTCAGCAATCCGATGAACAAGCCGACAATCAAGAGGATGAGTATCACTTCCAGGGCCACGGCAACCACGCTGATCAGCGACCGGACGGGCCGGCGCACGAGGTTCGCGACAATCATTCGGTTCATCATAAAAATCAATGTGGAGCTTCAGTATAAATTTGAGCGGACTAATTCATCCCGCTGTTGCCGCTATGTTGCGCCGTGGTGGATTGCGGCTGGTCCAGATGCAGCACTTGCGCTCCCGACGGCTGCGCAAGCTGGAAGTCATCATCGGCCAGGTTCAGGTTCAGTTCCAGCTTTATTATGTGGAGCGTGATGTCGTACTCCTCCTGCGGGCGCCAGATTTCAATTTGCGAAGGAAAATTCACGCCGTCAAAATCTTTGTAAGTCTGGTAGCGCACGTCGGTCACCACGTTGTTATTTTCATCAAAGATGATTTGCTGATGGGGCAGCAGGTCAATCCGGCTGAAAATGATGTTCCGCTCCAGATGATAACCGTGGCCGGTGTTGCGGATGATGTGCAGAACGTAGTCCGCTTGCTCGATTTCGCGCCCTTTCGGATCCTTGCCATGTTCCGAGCCGTTCTCTACTACGGCGATTTCTCCTTGCTGATTAATTTGCGGCAGCAGTAACGCGTCGTAGATTTGCTGGGGGCGCATGTTCTCCAGCGGCTGCGCAATGTTCGGCGTGGACACGTTATTGCGACCTTCGATGAAGCGGTTCTTCGGAGGAATCCAGAGCTTGAAGATGTCGCCATTGCTGACCATGTCGAAGGCGGTGGTGCGTACCACTGGCAGCAGCCCTTTCATCCGTAACATGGCGGGCTTTCGGGCCAGCACATAGCCGCGAATCTCTTCGTAGTCGGTGATTTTGCCTTTCTTCTCGCCGCCGACCGAGGCGTCAATATTTACGGTGGCGCGCATGGAGTGGATCCGCGCCGCCTCCGTATTGACGTAGTCCACCAACTCAGCCTGGGTCGCGCTCTTGAGTACTTGCCTGTTCACGCGCGGCTCGACTCTCCGCGAGTGAAACAGGCAGCCCGTCGTAGGCAGCACAATTAAAAGAACCAGGGCTTTATAAAAAACAGGAGGCAATTTCATGAAAACAGGGTCTTTGAACTCCTTGAAATCAGTATACAAAGATTAGGTGCTGAGCGGAGGTGAAGGGACTCAAAACTGTTAGTGCAATAGGATCGCGGAAGTGTCCAGCATTTAATGCCGTTCCTGCACCGCTTTTTTATAAGCCGCCACATTCTGGTTGTGCTCTTTCAAGGTGTGCGCGAAGCGGTGATGCCCATTTCCATCGCTCACGAAGTAATAGAAATCAGTCGTCGCAGGATGCATGGCTGCCTCCAGCGCCGATTTCCCCGGATTCCCAATTGGCCCCGGTGGCAATCCCGCATGTGAGTAAGTGTTATAGGC
>JANWKU010000185.1 GCA_025451215.1 Terriglobales bacterium | reverse complement strand
TGCATGACGCCAATTTGCTCGCCCCCATCATCAATTACGCGAATTTCTCGCGCCCGAATACGCTCATTAATGCGGATAAAACGCTTGTCGATAACAATCCTCCGAACATTACCAATCGCGAAGAGATAAAAAATTATAGCACGCGTGCCGGGGCCGACTGCTCAAAACGCTAATTGCTTTCCCGCGGGGTGGGCATTCTAAGATTTCCGGTAATTCACAGCCCTGGCCCATTGGTAACCATTTCTGCCTCTTCCCCAATTTCGTGGCTGGCTTTATGCTCATCCATGAATCGCCCTGGGAATTGCCCTGGCACGAAGCAGCGGGCTTCCCTTCCGCAGGTTTATGATCCCATTTCGCTTTTACACTATTATCCCTGGTGGCGTGGCCGCGCTGGTACTGGCCTATTTCGTATTCCGGCAAAAACATACAAACCCCACGGAACTGGAGACGCAGCGCCGCCTGTGGCTGGAAAAAGTTGGCCGCATCACCGACGGCACCGTGATTGACGTGCAGGAGCAGAAGACCGCCGAGCGTCCCGCGACGCTGCTGATTTATCACTACGACGTCGCCGGGGTTTCCTATGAAGCGTCGCAGGACGTCACTTATTTGCGCCAGCGAATCAATCTGCATAGCTGCCGCCTTGGTCTGCCGACATCGGTGCGGTACGATCCGCAGAATCCAGGGAATTCGCTGGTGATTTCTGAAAAGTGGATTGGATTGCGACAGTAAAGCCCGCCCATCACGGTTGGTGATGGAAAGCCAGCTTCTTCAAGTCAGGCCAGAATTCCGCGAAGGCATTGCTGCCCATCCTTCCCAGAACTCCATAGAGGGTGCGCACGGCCGCGCTGCGGGCATTGGCTACGCTGTCAGCACGCCAGGCGTTGGATAGAAAGTTGTTCCCCGGAATCGCAATATAGCGCGCATAGGCCGGCATGACGTTTCCCTCACGGTCATACGCGGTGAAGGTGGCTTTCATGGCATGGCCGATGCGCGTTTTAATGGGCCTGCCTGGTTCACGAAAATATCGTGGATCTTCTCCCCAAAGCGCGCCCAGGCCTGCTTCCATCGCGTTGCCGGTGGCGATTCCGGTAAAGCGCATCGCGTATCGTTTGCCGTAACCCTCCCAGTGCGGCCCGTACTCTTTCGGCGTGTCGCGGGCGGTGCTAAAACCTGCGCTGAACAGGCCTGCCGCCAGGCTCGTTGGGCCAACGGTGCTGGTCACAAACCAATGAAAGCGTTGCTGCGATGTTATGGGAACGTAGGTTGACGGCGCATCGGGAGTGGACGTGGCAGAATTTTCGCGCGGGGATGTCTGGGCCCACGCGTTCGAGGCATTCAACGCGAGAAAAATCACGAGTAAGGAGAGATTGAAAATCAAGAAACGCAGAGATACAGTCGACCAGAAGATATTCTTCACCTTACCTTTGTTGCCCTTTGTGCGGATAAGTTGCTTTTTCGCGCGCATGGACGAATGCCTGATCACAATACAACCGCCAAAGTGTAACAGCGCATCCGCCCCATCGTTCTTAGGGCAGTAACAACGAGTGTTAAACGAGTATTAAATGACGGACGTTTAGTTATGCGGCGCGGGTGCTCCAGCCTCAGCTGGAGCTAGAGGAAGCTGGTCCACACTGTGCAGGATGCCGAGTTCTTCGGGCGTGAACTGGCTTTTGAAGCGATCGGAATCAATCATCTGCTCGCGCTGACCGGGAGGAACCTCGCGAAGCTCATTGATGGCATTCCGCAACATGGCGCGGCGGGCTTCAGGAAGACTGTGCAGCTGGGCCGCAACCTGCCGGGCCTGCTGTTTTTGCTCCGGCGTCAGATGCTCCCAGGTTTCCATCCGGCTCAGAACACGCTGCTGTTGCTGGGGTGGAAGGTTATTGAAACGCTGCAGGCGGTCGCGTAGCTTCTGCTGGCGCTCGGGGGAAAGATGCCGGAATTCCGGATCGTTCTCCAATGCCTTTTCCTGCTGCTGCGGAGGCACGTCTTTATATTTGCGCAGCCACTCGCCGGCATGGTGCCCCTGGTGCATGTGGTTTCCGTGGGCCTGGGCAAAAGCGGCAGGGGCGGTCACTGAGCAAATAGAGAGAATCAAGCAGGCAGCGAACACCGTTCCCGGCGCAAAACGCCAGAAGGCAGACCACACCCGCTTTGGAATGTTAATCAACAACTCCCTCTCCCATTTGCCCCAAGAGAAGGGGCAAGCCCATCCCCGAAAACAATTACGGATTCGCAACTACATTACTCTGCACCTGCAAATCGTCCAGCACATCGAAATCGCTATACAAATCGTGGTTCTTATCGAGCGCCTGCAAATCTCCGACGGCAGTACCCGGCTCAACCGCAACCGGCCCGGACAGCGGCGCGTGACCCGTTTCGACGAGCGTGACGCCGGCCACAACCGCAACCGTAAGAGAAACCGCGAACACAGGCTTGCGCAGCCAATGGAGCCAGCCCGCTGGCCGCTTGGTTGCGGCGATCTCCTCGCGCAGCTTCGCCTGCATGCGAACGTCAAAATAGGGCGAGGGCTCAGGCGCCTTCCACTCATCGAGGAGCGCCAGGGTGCGACGGAAGCTCTCAAGTTCGGCAGAGCACGTGGCACAGCTTTGCAGATGGGCCTTGATCCGGGAATCTTTGATCTCGGAACCCTTGATCTCAGAACCTTTGACCTCGGAAGCGGGATCGCCCGATCCGGCGGCCAGCTCCGGCATCAGTTCACGAATGTCATCACAATTGAAATTGCTCTTCATAACCATTACTTCCTTTAAACAAATTCCTTTAGCTGCTCGCGCAGGCTTTCGTAGGCCCGGAAGAGCAGCGACTTGGTGGCGGACTCACTCAACTTCAATACTTCGGCAATCTGCTTGTAATCCATCTGCTGGTATTTGTGCATGAGCACCGCCAGCTTCTGGCGCTCGGGCAAAGATTCCACCTTGCCGCGGATGGCCGCCAGCCGCTCCCGCTGGATGATTACTTCCTCCGTGGTCGGCTTAACATCGGCAACATCCAACGAACGGCCTGTTTCCGGATCAGGCTCATCCAGGCTGGCCATATTTCCCTGGCGCTCGTGCCGCGTGTCCCGAATGTGGTTCACGGCCAGATTGGTGGCAATCCGGTAGAGCCAGGTGGTGAACTTCGCGGTCGGTTCGTAATTTTCCCGCGAACGATACACACGCAAAAAAACTTCCTGCGCCAAATCCTCGGCGACCGCCGGACTGTGGGCCATGCGATACATAAAATGCACCATGGCGCGGCGGTACTTCTGCACCAGGTAGGAGAAGGCGGATTCATCTCCAGCCTTGACCCGCAACATGATGTCGGCATCGGTGAGAACGGAGGAGGAGTTGCCGCCCTCGGCAGCGAGGGACGCGCTCGATACGGCGAGCAACCCACGATCCATGGCCATGCTGCTCACATCTCCTTCAACCCCGTCGGAGGAAGAAAGTTGCGCAGGCTGGTCGTCTTCGTTGAATCCTGAAGCGCCGTGTTTTGAATGAGATACTGACATTCCGTGCTTTGGCTATGCCATCTTGGATGGCTAAACGCGCCAATTTGACCGCTCCGCGATAGCCTACCATCCTTCGAATGCCTGTGGAATGGCGCGATGGGCCTCAAAACGGGATTCAGAGGAATCCTCAAGACTTAACACGGCGCAGCGATAAGTTGAGGTATTATCGTTCGCTGGCCAACCAAAGCCAGCTGAAAAATCTAAGCGAGGTGGATGGTTTATGAAGAAACTGATCTGTACCGGAGCTGCAATCTTCGTGCTACTGAGCGCGACTTTGGCACTCGCCGCGGATGTGACGGGCGCGTGGACGGGACAAGTTGCGGGCCCGAACGGAGAAGGCTTTCAGCTCACCTTCACCTTTAAACAGGACGGCGCCAAGCTGACAGGAACCATCGCCGTACCGCAGGGACCGCCCCTCGACATCAGCAATGGGAAGATGGATGGCGACAAGATATCGTTTGATGTTGTGTTCAATGGAACGACGATCAAGCACGATGGCGTGGTCACTGGAGATGAGATCAAGCTGAACACGAAGTCGGACGATCCCAACTTTCCGGCTTCGACACTTACGCTGACGCGGGTGAAATAGGGGGTGGCCGCGTGCTTGACGGAAATGGTGGCTACTGGCAGCTACTATTTGAATGTAAGTGTTGGGCGCAAGAGACAAAACATTTCACTGACCGCTTGCCGTAGCTTTAACCTGTGGTTTCTTGCTCATTGAAAAACCGCTTGCCAGTTTCAATGTGAGTGTGGCTCTACTCGAAAACGCTGGATTGATTCTTTGGACGCAACGAACCTGTGCATGTTCCCAAAGCAACGATAGTTGTATAAACCCGCCTTAACATTCTTTGGGCTGTCCATAGGAAGGTGATCCTTGCGACAGAACCCATTGATTGGATAGGAATCATTTCCGCAACTCGGACATTTCACCCACAAGCAGGAAGGTGTTTTAGGTTTCTGTGATGGGAAGCGTTTTCGGTTTGCTTCCTGCGGGAAATGCGGTTTAGGTTTTGGCTGAGGTCTGAATTGAAAAGTAACGCGCATCTACGCCTCACTTTCTTGTCCTGAGAGGGTGTGGATTCACGCGGGAACCCGGATCAAATTCCCCTCTCATCCATCGAACAAAATTATCCGCGTAGTTGATGTAGATAGCCTGAGAAGCGGCACTCAAATCACTATCCAGCACGGTTTGACAGTACTCCTTGAGGGCGGATTCAATTTCGGTCAGGATTGGAGGTGAGATTGTCATCTTGGGCGGAAATAATACCTCAATCTGCTTGTGAAAATTGCGTTTTTTAATTATGGCTTGAGGATTGCCGCACTGGTAGGCTGATGAAGTACTACGCTTGAGGGGAGATTTTAAGATGCTTGAGATTCTTAAATACCTATCGGTTGAAATCGCAATAGGAACAATTCGGGAACTACTTGGATTCAGAAAAACCGAGACTGCCCTAGTGGCTTGTGAAACTAAATTAACGACATGTCAAAGTTGGAACAAATTCTACAAAACAGCTTTAATCGTCTTCGTCATTTTTACTTTGCCATACGTTATTTCACGTGGGGATCGCATAACCTAAAAATAAAAAATAATACACAGTATTTGCCTTCGATGACAGAAGAAGAATATTTACATGAACTGGAAGTTCTCGATACTCAAATTGATCATGTGTTTGAAGCGTTCCATGTGTTCGAGGAATTAAATCAGTTAGGCAAAGACAACGAAGCTGTTTTTGCAGTTCTCAACGAGAACGCTTTATTCTGGAATACACAAACGCGATGCCTTCAAACATCTTTATTCATTGATCTGGCGAGAATTTTTGATTCACACTCCAATACTTATTCGATTCACCGCGTGGTAAGTATGACTTTGGCACATCCTGAATTTTTCTCCAAAGAGTCCCTCTCTAAACGAAAAATTCGACTGGCTAACAACGCAAAGCCTGAGTGGCTTGACGGATTCATTCAAAGTGCTTGGAGTCCGAAAGATGCCAGTGAACTGCGATATATCAAAAATGCGCTCAAGCCTTATATAAAACTCTATGACAGTGTTTATCATCCGATACGTGGAAAATTTTATGGACATAGAGAAAGAGGAATTTACGAAACAATAAAACTTTTTGAAAAAACCAACCGTATTGAACTTGGAAGCATTGTGGACTTCCTCCACGATTTGATTCTTGGGCTTCGCAATCTATACGACAACGGAATCCAACCAGCACTTGGCCAAAACACATTTGATAAATCCAAAGCAGCAATCAGAAAAGAAGTTCACAATGTTTTACTTACCCTTGCATCATCAGTTGAATTAGAAAATTAGTGTGCGTTATCTTGGGAATTCGTATGGGGATTTTGAAAGATGCTTACGATATCGGAACAGACATCACAGAAAGGATTATTAAGTCATTCCGAAAACGGAGAGAACAACGCAACATTAAGACAATTCTGTCAGTGATGACTCCCGCAAGAACATTGCGCCGTTCACAGATCGTCACGTTTTCAAAAATCAAGGATGAAGATGTGCTACGCATTCTGTGTACCTTGCAGAACATAGACAAGGTAATTGAACTCAGAGTTGATGAAGAACCGGAAGGAACTTTTTGGCGAATATTGAACTGAAAGCCGAATACGAAGCCTTTTGCGCGTAGGCAACTACCGAAGCCAACCAGGTGCCATCGTGACACCGGCAAAAACGCAAGGCGCAAAACCGCATAGTGCAGGTGATCGTCTCCTAATGTTCGCGCGCGGTTGACGGAAATGGCGGCTACTGTTTGAATGTAAGTGTTGGGCGCTTAACTCAGCGGTAGAGTGCCATCCTCACACGGTGGAAGTCATAGGTTCGAATCCTATAGCGCCCACCATCTTCCAATTACTTACATCCGGCTCTGGTACCCCACTCTTGTGTCATGCCGCGTGTTGGCATCTTCTCCGCTCTGTACTGCTTCACCAGCGTGTCCACGGTTGGAACACCGGGGGGGTGAAAGTTGCTGTTTTAATTTCCAGAGCGTCACGTAGAGGCTTGGGGGCCTTCCACGCGGCTGGTCGAGTTCAATTTATTCGTTAAATCGCGCAATGTACTGAAGGGCGCTGAGTGATCGAACCAAAAGTAACCTCTCGACATAGCAATCCGAGCAGGTTTCGGTTTTCTTAGTGCTATGCTGTCCCCGCCATGAGTTCAAATGGGTTTAAGGAGATTGTCTCCTTTTTCAAAACCGCACGTCATTTGTGGGGCCGCTGTCCCAACTGTGATTCTGTCTTCCGGCTTTCCGATGCGGCTATTTCTTCAAATCCAAAGCCTCCGAGAGACTGGCTGACTAAGTTGAAGCGACAAGAAGCGAACCTTGCTTTGCAAGAGCAAGACTTGATGGTGCAGGATGATGAAATCCGAGGCCGCGAGGACGATCTGCGCGACGGAGAGTGGGAGCTTCAGCGAGGACAGAGGAATCTGGAACGAGACTCCAAGATTCGCGTTCGGGAAATTCTCGGAAGCGAGACGGAAATCAAGAAACTCATAAAGCTGGAGCGCAAGGCGGCTGTAAAGACTTCCAGGTCCACTCTTATTGGCAGACTGATGGAGCGTATGGCTCCCTGCCTTCAAAGGTTTGGATATAGCCCCCTCGACATGCGTACCATTTGCGACCCGGTGGATTATGTTGTATTTGATGGCCTGACAGTTGAGCGGCGGGTAAAGAGAATCACATTTGTTGAAGTGAAATGCGGGCGCAGCGTACTATCACCGGCTCAACGCAGCATCGTTGAGGCCGTTGATAAAGGCCGCGTTGAAACGGAGGTTTGGGAGATAGGCGAACACGGCATTCCCATCGCACAGCAGTTTTCGCGGCCTTCTCGTTTCGCATTGCCTCCAGATGAAGATTAGGCCCGTGCCATTTCCGTGCGGTTCGCATTGCTCTACATCGAAAACAACGTAAAACGGTGCCCTCTGTTGCGTGCTAAGTTGTTAAAGTTACGTTGACGCTCGGATTCGAATCCTATAGCGCCCACCATCACTTCCCCAAAACTTCAGGCTGATTGAAATGTGGCAGGGCTGAGGTCCCTCGGCTTCGCTCGGGATTTCGCCTGCGGGCTTCCGCTTACGCTCACGCCCGCAAAACGGCTCAAGTTCAAATCCTATAGCGCCCCCATCTTTATCCTAAAACTCGGGCTGACTGGGTAGTGGGCTGTTTAGGATTATCCGAAGAATAGGCGTTTCATTCTCAAATATCTAACGCACGTTCTCATGTGATCGAAGCATTTATCCTCAAAGCGCTGTTGAATTAATCCCGCTAGCATGTCGGCAAATTGAATCCCTCGACAGCTCTTGCTGTCGAGCGGGGTAGTCACTAAAACTGTCTTGGCTTGGCGCGGAAACCAAAGTTCAGTTTGCAGATAATCGTGCAAGCTGTTGCCGCTCTCTACTTTTATGCTTCTCGGGTCTGGGATAAAAGTAACTTGGTCTTGACTGGCCATGCATTCAAGCAATGATAGGCGGATCATGTAGTTGTAGAGCTTATTTTCATCATTCCGGATGTGGGCAGCGACATTTTCCTTTTTAACCGTAATTGCATGCAGGTGGATATCCAAATGTTTAGCGCACATCTCGAATGCTAGCCTTGCGAATCCGGCTCTCTCGTTTTCTCTCATCTCTTTCCATTTTTTCTCTTCATTCGTCGGCCATGAGAACCTCTCATAAAGTTCTTTGATTGCACGTTTAGGTATGTGTTTTTTAGCAGATGGAACGCAAAGAGAGGCAATGGTAAGGTAACGACTGGAACCGCCGTTTCGATAGGGAGAAGCGAAAGACCAGCCCAAATCCCCACTCTCATCTGTATAAATAATCGAACTCAAGAAAGACCACCAAAAGAAAAGGCCTCACAATGGAGGCCCATGAATCGATAAATTTGGATGGCCCCTGAATCCGGCGCGCTTACAGCGCGCTTACGATACCCAAAGGGCGTCGCGGTTTGCTCAGGATTTACCCACCCAATAGTTAGACTAGTCTTTCCATTAATCGGATTCAAGCTATATAAGTCTCAGTCGGTCATCAAGTTAACTGACCGTCCATACATGATTCGGGATTTCGCCTGCGGGCTCCCGCTTACGCTCACGCCCGCAAAACGGCTCAAGTTCGAATCCCATAGCGCAACCATCACCTTCCTAATAATTTCAAGTTCAGGGAATATTTCTCCCACTCAAGCCAAAAGAAGGCTTGAATGGGGCACCCTCATCATTCTGGCGGAGCAAAAAACTTTACGTCCAGCGAAACACCCGCAACGCCAGCAAGAACGACAACACTCCCCACACGGCCATCACAAGCAATCTGCCGGACTGGGAAGCGAGAGAAGCGCCTTCGAGGACGGTGGCGCGGAGGGCGTCGTTGAGCGCCGTTAAGGGCAGGGCTTTGATGAACGGATGGAGCACCGCGGGGAAACGTTCGTAGGAGAAGAAGACGCCCGAGAAGATCCACATGGGCATCATGATCAGGTTCATCAGGCCGCTGGCGGTCTCGATTTTTTGGGCGCGGCTGGCGGAGAGCAGTCCGATGCCGGAAAAGGCCAGCGCGCCGAAGGTGCCGACCAGCAGGATGGCAAGCCACGATCCCATGACGCGCATGTGAAAGAAGAAAACGCCAAATCCGAGGAGCAGCACGACTTCCACGAACATAAGCAGAATGCGGCTGGAGGCCAGGGCGGTGAGGAAATCGCTCCGGCGCATCGGCGTTCCTACAAAGCGTTTGAGCAGCTTGCGCTGCCGCATGTCCACGAGCGCAAAGCCAATGCCCCACATGGCGGCGTTCATGACGTTCATGCCGATCAGGCCGGGAATCAAAAAATCTATATAGCGGGAGCCGGGCTCGCTCGAAACGGTAGTGGCGGTGGTCAGCGGATTCTTGCGTCCGGCGGCGGATTGCAGAGCGTCGTCCACCTCACGGCGTGAAAGGACGCTCTCTGGCCGTGCGGGATCGTAAACATAGTGAAACTCGCTTGCCGAGTCCGGTTCGATGACAAGGTCATACTTGCCCAGGCGGAAACCCTTCAAGGCTGCGTTTCGTTCAGCGATTTGCGCATGGATGAGAGCATGCTCCGGCGAACGCTCGATCATCGCCAGCGTGCTCTCGGCATCGCTTCCGGCAACGATCGCGACTGGAGTGACGTCGGCAGGCTTGTCGCGGAAGGCAATGCCCAGGCCGAGCGCAAGCAGAAGCGGGAAGACGAAGACCCAGAACATGACCTCTGGCTCGCGCCAAAGTTCCGTCATGCGCGCGGCCAGCAGGTGGGTAAATCCGGACCAGCGCCCGTTGTGGAGCAAGGCGAGCTGCTTGGGTCCTGGACTGTCTTTTAACTTCGGCGGCGGTTCAGAGACAGCCACGTTAGTCCTCCCTCAAATGGCGGCCAGTCAGCCGCACGAAAACATCTTCCAGACTTGCCTGCCGCGTGGACAGATGCAACAGCTGCGAATTCTGCTTCACGATGAGATCAAGAAGCGCGGGGACCGTGAGATGTGGTTCACGAACATGCAGGCACACCAAGCCGTCATTCTCGCGGTGCACTGATTCCACTCCCGGCAGATGTTTCCATTGATCGGTGGAGTCGTCATTCTGCTCTCCGCTGGCCGCGAACTCCACCACGTGATGACCGCCTAGCCGTGCAATTAATTCCGCGGGAGTTCCGGCGGCGATGACCTCTCCGTGGTCAATGATGGCCAGACGGTCGCACAAGCGTTCGGCTTCTTCCATGTAGTGTGTGGTCAGCAGCACGGTGCCGCCGCGCTTTTGAAATCCGCGAACAATGTCCCAAAGCTGGCGGCGGCTTTGCGGATCGAGTCCGGTTGTCGGCTCGTCAAGAAAGAGAACTTTTGGATTACCTACGAGCGCGGTGGCCACGGCGAGGCGCTGCCTTTGACCTCCGGACAACTTGCCCACCCAGGCGTTGGATTTCTCGGTGAGCTGCAATTCATCAAGAACGTCATCCGACAAGCGCGGCTCGCGGTAGAAGCTGGCGAAAAGATCAATGGTTTCGCGGACGGTAAGCTTTTCGGCCAGGCGCGTCTCCTGCAAGGAGATACCCATGGATTCACGCAGCTCACGCGCGTCGGATTCCCATGTTTTGCCGAGGATCGTTACCTGGCCTGAGCTGGGCGGAAGAAGTCCTTCGAGAATTTCGATGGTTGTGGTTTTGCCCGCTCCGTTCGGACCAAGGAGTCCGAAGCATTCTCCGCTTTCAATCTCGAGGTTGAGCCCGCGCACGGCTTCGACTTTACCGTCGTAAGTTTTGCGTAAGTCGCGGCATTGAATGGCGAGAGGCACAGAGCGATTCTAGCGGATTTCTCTTGAGGGAATCGGCCTGCAGCAACTCATTTCACGTTGAGCGCTTTGACCTCGTGGGCCAGCGTATCAATTTCTTCAGGAGTTAGTTTGCTGCCGAACTTTGGCATGTGGCCTTTGCCGTTGGCGATGATGTTGTGTAGGTCATCCGGAGTTGCGATTTGGATCTTTTTGTTAGAGATAAGCGAGGGTCCGTGCATAAAGCGGCCCTGAGCATTGTCGCCGTGACATCGCACGCAGTTTTTCTGGAAGACGGGATTCGCGGTCAAGGTTACATCGGCTGGCGAGGTTTGAGCGGAGGCTGCGGCGAGGGACAAAAACAGGACCACCACAAATTGGAGCTTTCTCATGCAAGGTCTCCAGGGAACGATGAGGCATAATGCATGAAAAATCACGACGGAATGTCAGTGATTGGTAAAAAAAATGTTGTAACCGTCTTGAATTCAGGAAGTGGTTGTGACGGTGAGATCGTCATTCCTGGTTTCGCGAATCAAGAGCAGGCCAACAAAAGTGAGAATCGCAGAAGCCGTCAGATAGTAGCCTACGTATTGCAGGCCGTACGTCTTAGCGAGCCACGTGGCGATGTAGGGAGCGAGCGATGCGCCCAAAATTCCCGCCATGCTGAAGGCAAGCGAACTCCCGGTGTAGCGCACCGCGGTTGGAAAAAGTTCAGAGACAACCGTGCCGAGCGGGCCGTAAGTGAATCCCATGAGGGCCAGGCCTACGGCCATCATCACGACAGCTCCGGTAACGCCAGCTGTGAACAGCGGAGCGAGGATAAGGCCGAAGAGAGCGATGAGCGCTGTGACTCCGAACATGACCGGACGACGGCCGCGTTCGGCGAGCAGCGCGGAAACAGGGATCATGAGCGCGAAGAAAAGAATACCGAAGAGCTGGATAAGCAGGAATGTGCCGCGGTCATAGTGGAGCGCGGTCGTCCCCCACGAAAGTGCGAATACTGTCATCAGATAAAAAAGGACGAACGTAGCAAGGCAGACAAGAATGCCGGCGATAAGGGCGCGCGTGTGGCGGCGAAAAACTGTGAACATGGGAACGCCGACCTGCTCGGCGCGCTGGACCGAGGCTTGGAAGACAGGCGTTTCGGTGATCGTAAGACGCACGTAGAGGCCAAGCAGTACGAGTACAGCGCTGGCGAGAAATGGGAGCCGCCAACCAAAGGCGAAGAATTGCTTATCCGAGAGCCAGCGCGAGAGCAGCAGGAAAGTTCCGCCCGAAAGCAGAAAGCCGAGAGGCGCTCCGAGCTGCGGGAACATGCCATAAAGTGCTCGCTTGTGCGGTGGAGCGTTTTCGACCGCGAGAAGCACGGCTCCGCCCCACTCTCCGCCGAGGCCGATGCCCTGCCCGAAGCGGCAGATGGCAAGAAGTAGGGGCGCGGCGAATCCGATGAGGCGGTAGGCGGGCAATACCCCGATAGCGAAAGTAGAGAGGCCCATTGTCGAGAGCGCGAGGACAAGAGTTTTTTTGCGACCGATGCGGTCGCCAAAGTGTCCGAAGAGCGCACCGCCGATGGGTCGCGCCACAAAAGCAATGCCAAATGTCGCCAGCGATGCCAGCATCGAGGTAGCAGGGTCAGTCGCAGGAAAGAAAAGCCTCGGGAACACCAGAACCGCCGCAGTGGCGTAGATGTAGAAGTCGAAAAACTCGACGGTGGTGCCCACCATGCTGGCAAAGAGCACCTGGCGTGGGGTGTTGATGCGTTTCTGTGAGATTGGTGCGACGGGCATGTTGAGGCTTGAATTCTATTCGAATCGCAGGCGCGTGTCTTCGGTTTGGGTCAATCGCGGCAGGTCCGCTGCCTTAGCACGATTTATCTCGCCTCAGGAATCCGGATTAGATGGGGAACCGAAATTATGGGAGCCAAGTGTTTCGAAAGCTTTTGCGCGAATGCAGAACACAAAGACCGTTCCGGAATTTTTGGAATTTCGCGAATTGGATATTCATCGTACGTGCGACCCTGCAAGAGCCGGCCGCTTTTCTTTTTACGAACTCCACCCCATTGCTTGAAAAAGAAAGGCACGCCCTGCTCCTGGCACTGATCTCGAATTGAAATTACCCACCGCTCTTGAATCGGCCGCGCCCCAGGTCCGCTTTCCCCGCCGACAATGACCCAGTGAATTCCGGACAGGTCGAGTTTGCCCAAATCCTCCAATAGCGGCTCAACAGAAAGAAATCTTACCAATGCTGGAGCCCGTCTAAGATCGTCAATCCGTGGAAGCCCATGTTTTTTGTCTTCGACGCTTACTCCCCACCAGATGTGCCGCTGCTCGGCTGCGAATCGGAGTTGTTGATTTAATAATTCTTTCAAACGTTCTGATCTTTTGGTCAGTACTTGATACGTATGCCAATTTGCCGTGGCCATCACACGCGAAGTTGCTTCAACATAAGCATCGGGCACTAGTGGCTGGAAAAGATCGCTCATTGAATTAACAAATACGAGCTTTGAAGAACGCCAGGAAAAGGGCTCTAAGAGCTTCTCAGGAACCAAACGCAGATCGAACCCTTGCTCATATGGATGGCCTTTTACGCCGCGGAACCGTTCTGCAAAGGTCTGCGCGTAGCAGTGCTTGCAGCCAGGACTGATTTTCGTGCAGCCGCGGACTGGGTTCCATGTGGCATCTGTCCATTCGATTTGTGAATTTAGAGACATATTACTTATGAAGCCCCCCGGCCGAAAGTATCAAAAATATATTTCACAATGTTTTCCGCCGTATCCTTGTGAGAGGCGAAGAATAAGTAATAGACAATCGATCCTTTGCTATTTTTCATCGGTAAAGGATCGGGGACGCGTTTAAACCCTGCTACATTTTTTAGTCGTTTTTGAAAAGCCTTAGCAAACTTTTCGTTAGATACCTTTTCGATATCAATATTTCCGAATAGATCAGGAGCGGTATTTTCGTAGGCCACATCTCTCCATGACTCATCGCCCCAATACGCAGTCATGCGCTCTATTTGCCCGGGTAGTGCTGTCGTGTGATCATGCCTTAAGACATTTATGTTAATAGCGTAGATCGGAAAATTTATAAAAAGATCAAGTGATTGCATAGTTCCGGCTTCATGAATAACTTTCCAATCTAAAGTCAGCCCATAAGGGTCTAGAAGACAGAGTCCTCGCTTATACCCACCTGTAGAGAAATCATTTCGTTGAACTCTTGGAAAAACATCTTTCATAAGCACTTCATTGCAATTTCCTTTATGGAGAAAAACATCTTTCCTTTCACCAATTATTTGCTTCAATCCCTCTATTCTTTCTCCATCGAGGTCAATTAAGTGATGCTCGCGAAACGGTGGTTTTATGAGGAGTGCATTAAGGGGGCTACCTAATACCATTTCTCCACTGGTTTTCGATTGGTGAAACCCCGCCCCTGCAAAGGCATCGATGTACACATGGAAGAAAGAAGGATTTCTTTGACTAGCTAAAATTTTCGAATATTCCGTGGCATAACGTTTCAATATGTCGAGTTTTACCTCTGTCCATCGCCCAATCTCATCGATCTTAGGTACGGGCATAATATTCGCCTTGCATTCGCTTTCATTTTGACACGTATAAAAGAAAAATCAAGGACTACTTGACGATTACAGCGGTATATTCCCATGCTTCTTAGGCGGGTTCTTGTCGCGCTTGGTTTGCAGCATTTCTAATGCTTGAATCAATTTCTTGCGCGTTTCGCGGGGCTGAATGACAGCGTCAACATACCCGCGCTCCGCGGCGACATATGGATTGGCGAAGCGTTCGCGGAATTCTTCGATCTTCGTCTGCCTTACCTCTTCACGATTAGCCGCGCCATCCAGTTCACGCTTGTACACGATGTCCACAGCACCTTCCGGGCCCATGACCGCAATTTCTGCGGTCGGCCAGGCGTAGTTCACATCCGTGCGGATGTGCTTGGATGACATCACGCAATACGCGCCTCCGTAGGCTTTGCGCGTGATTACCGTAATTTTGGGGACGGTGGCTTCGGCGAAGGCGAAGAGCAACTTCGCTCCATGTTTGATGATTCCGCCGTACTCCTGCTGGGTGCCGGGAAGAAATCCGGGAACGTCTTCAAAGGTGATGAGCGGAATATTGAAGCAGTCGCAGAAGCGCACGAACCTTGCGCCTTTGACCGAAGCATTGATGTCCAGAGTCCCCGCCAGGATTGCCGGCTGATTGGCGACGATGCCCACCGAGCGTCCATTCATGCGCGCGAATCCAACGAGAATATTTTTCGCGTAATGCTCATGGACCTCGAAAAAATAGGCGTCATCCACAATGGCGTTGATGACATCTTTCATGTCATAGGGGCGGTTCGATTCTTCGGGAACGATCTTATCCAGAGCGGGATCGGCGCGGTCGGCGGAATCGGAGCACGGCTTGCGGGGCGGGTCGTCGAGATTATTGGAAGGCAGAAAACTCAACAGCTCACGCACCATGGAAAGGCATTCGGCATCGTCATGCGCCTCGAAATGCGCGACGCCGGAAGTTTCGTTATGAGTGGCGGCGCCGCCAAGCTGGTCTTTTGTGACTTCTTCGTGCGTGACGGTTTTTATTACGTCAGGCCCGGTGATGAACATGTAGGAGGTCTTGTCCACCATGAAGACGAAATCGGTGATTGCCGGGGAATAGACCGCGCCGCCGGCACATGGCCCCATTATGGCGGAAATTTGCGGGATTACTCCGCTGTAAAGCGTGTTGCGGAGAAAGATATCGGCGTAGCCGCCGAGCGAGAGGACCCCTTCCTGAATACGCGCGCCACCGGAATCGTTCAGTCCAATTAACGGCGCGCCCATCTTCGCGGCCAAGTCCATGATTTTTACGATCTTGGCTGCGTTGGCTTCGGAGAGTGATCCGCCGAATACTGTAAAGTCCTGCGCGAAGACGAAAACTAAGCGGCCCTCGACGCGTCCGTAGCCGGTGACAAATCCATCGCCATAATATTTTTGGTCGGCGGTACCGAAATCGTTGGAGCGGTGGGTGACGAGCTTATCGGTTTCTTCAAAGGTGCCGTCGTCGAGCAGAAATTCGATGCGCTCGCGGGCCGACATCTTGCCTTCTTTATGCTGCCGTTCGCGTCGTTGGGCGCCGCCGCCTTCGGTGGCCAACTGGTCGCGCCGTTTCAGTTCGGCGAGCTTTTGCTCCAGATTCATAGCGGGATGATTATAGCGGCTGGCGAAGCCGGTCGGTCAGCTACTGCATCGCCGACCCGAGCGGCTCATATCTATATTTTTTGCCGTCCCACATGATCACGGAGGTCATCTGGTCTTCGCTCAGTTCTTCTACGTAGATCGCTTCGATGGTCTTTTTTTTGATTTGGAATTTCTTCACAGTGATATTTTTGTACGCCAGATTTACGATCAGAAATTTTGCTTTGGGCGTATCGCTCTTCCAAGCTTCCTTTCCCGCGCCGTGGATAATCAACAGCGCCAGGCTACGCTGCTCTGGCTGCAAGGTGGAAAATTCCGTGGTGATGTGAGGATCGCCCAAGCCATAAAACGCGCTCGCAGGATCAATCACTGTGTAGTTGTGCTCCGCCACGTTGATCATTGGATTTGTGCAGCGCGCCGCGATCACAATATCGTCAACACCGTCGCCGTCGAGGTCCGCGACCTGCGCGGGTACAGCTGTATTTACGGTGCAGTCCTCGCCGAAAGCTTTCTGAACGAAGGCGTTATCAACGGTCGCTGGGGCGGCGGATTTTGCGGCGTCTTCCGCTTTCGCGGAGGAAACCAGCGCCAGGCAAACGAGAAGAGGAGCGAGTACAAAAATGAAACGTGGAAACTTCATGAGCCTTACTGTATTCCGGCCGAGCGGCGGTGAATAGAGACTGAAGAGGTGACCGTAAGTCACTATCTAGTTGTTGAAATGCTCCCACCCCTGCGGCTTGAGGGCAACCCTTTTATTTTTCTCGTTCACTAGGACCATTCCCCGGAGGCGGGTAATCTGGCCAATCTGCGTGATTGGAACCCCGGCGATGCTCCGCGGAATTTTCGCGTTAGGCCTCGCGGTGAACAGCAATTCGTAGTCTTCCCCGCCGTGCAGCGCGAGATCAAGGCTAACAATTTTATCCGATTCCCCAATCCCAGCACGCGGGATGGCCAAAGCAAAAAGCGTGGCTCCCACCCGGCTTTCCTCACAGATGTGGGCCAGATCGGTAGAGAGGCCGTCGCTCAAATCAATCATGGCCGTGGCCAATTGTTTTTCGCGCAGGAATTTCCCGACCTTTAAACGTGGCTCAGGGAAAAAATGGCGCGGGTGATTTTTGGAATTGAGCTTCTGCCCTCGCATCAGCCGGTGGAGGGTATCGGCAGAGCCGCCCAGCTCGCCCGTGACGTAAAGCAAGTCGCCCGGCCGCGCTGTGGAGCGCAAAACTGCCTGGCCGCGAGGAACCTCACCGGCGACAACAATATCTGCCAAAATTCCGGAGGGCGACAGGGCCACATCGCCTCCTGCGAGCGTCACCTTGTAGCGGTCCGCCAATCCCAGAAAGCCGCTAAAAAACCGGTCCACCCACTTTTGAGGCAAATCCTTAGGCAGCGCCAAAGACAAGAATGCCGCCAGCGGCTTCCCGCCCATGGCCGCAATATCACTTAGCCCTCGGGTCAGGCAGCGGTGCCCGACGGATTCCGGACCATGCCATTTGCGACGGAAATGAATGCCCTCAAGGCTAAAGTCGGTCGTGAGCAGTATTTCGTGCTTTTGGGGGATCCGCAGCGCCGCGCAGTCATCGCCAATGCCGGAAGCTGTCCCTGGCCAAACCCGGCTCTGGCGGCGGATTCGAGCGATAAGCGCTTTTTCTTGTAGGGGCAAAACGAAATCAATATACAGCAAGCGGAAGCAGCCGGAGGCGATTGCTGCTGAATCTCAAAAAGGCATGCGAAACATGGGAGAATGCCCAGTGGAAATTACCGTAGGTTACAGGCACGTAATAGGCCAAGTAACCGGGCTGGAAGGCGCGTGCAGTATCAGCCCTTCGTAACGGCAATTGCCCTAGCCTGCCGTTGACACCAGGAACCTACTTTGTTACCGTATGCAAGCCATCAATTCATACAACTGAACCGAACTAACTACTGTATTACCTTCGGATTACGGCTACAGAGCTCCTGTTCTGGTCTGGTTCTGGTAGCAAGCGGGTACCGATAAAGTTCGTTCCTAATAAGGAATTGGGTACCGCAAGAAAATTAAACTGAGACCCTTGGCGGGCCCGGCCAGTCGAAATGGCCCGCACTTAAAAACGGAAGGTTCTATTGCGAAAGCGCTTTTACATTCTTTTCGTGGCCCGTGGCGATGATGGCCAGCTTCGCAAAATTTCCATTCCCCTCCATACCCATTATCTGTACGTATTTGCCGCAGGTATTGCCATCGGCTTCCTAAGCCTGACGGGCATTGCCAGTTCCTATCTTCGGATGGCGCTCAAGGTCTCCCATTTCAATCAGCTACGGACTGAAAAAGACGACCTGAAGACCCGCTACTCCAAGCTGGAACAGGTGGCCCAGGAGCAGGACATCCAGGTGGAGTCTTTGGGCTCGCTTGCCAGCGAAGTTTCCTCGCTTTACGGCTTGAAAGCCGAACCCATGATGGCGGCCAGCGAAGGCGGAGTTCCCCAGGAACAAGTAAATTCCTCAATTGACCAGTTTTACGCGCTTAAGACATCCGCTCTCACAGGAGCCACCACCACCGGCATTTCCATGGGCCTGATCAGAAACGTGACCACGGCGGACTGGTTCCGGGCGAATTCCGCCCCGAGCATTTGGCCCGTCGAAGGCCCCATTACGGGATCCTTTGGCGAGCGCACGGATCCTTTCAACGGCGAAGGCGCTTTTCACACCGGCGTGGACATTTCTGCTCCCATTGGCGAGGCAGTCATTGCGCCAGCCGACGGCGTTGTGACTTTCGCGGATTTCATGAACGGCTACGGGCGCGCAATGGCCATTGACCATGGCCACGGAATTACCACCCGCTATGGCCATCTTTCAGGGTTTGCCGTGACCGAAGGGCAGCATGTGCACCGCGGAGAAACCATCGCCTACGTAGGCAGCAGCGGACGCAGCACGGGACCCCACCTCCACTACGAAGTCCGCATCAACAATACCCCAGTCAATCCGCACAAATATTTACGCATGACGTTCGCGAATGTCAGCGGCTTCTCGACCGGCAGTTAATCTCCTTTAACCGATTCCCTTCTCAGCTAATTCTCTTCAGGATGTTTCACGTGCGCGGCCCGGTATAACCGTGCTCCCATATAATGGGAGATTGGATCATGACACTAGAAACTTCTTCTAAGCTGGCCCAAATTGTTACCGCAACGCGTCGCCGTATGGAGCAGTCGCGTGCTGCGGCCGACATGCGGGAGTTGGAGCGCAAGGCGGAAAAGCACGTTCCACGGGGCTTTCGTCAGGGACTGGAATCCAAGGGTCAGAACGACATTGCGGTTATCTCTGAGCTGAAAAAGGCTTCTCCGTCCCGGGGGTTGATCCGGGCGGATTTCAATCCTGCGGCACTCGCTGAAGAATTGGAAGTGGCTGGGGCGGCGGCATTGTCGGTGCTGACGGATGAAGAATTTTTCCAGGGTTCGCTGCGGAATCTGGAGATCGCATCTGGCAGCGTGAAGCTTCCCTGCCTGCGCAAGGACTTTATTGTTGATAAGTTTCAGTTGCTGGAGGCGCGGGCAAGTTGCGCGGATGCGATCTTGTTGATTGTGGCCGCACTGCAGCAACAAGAACTGACCTTGCTGGCTCAGCAAGCGGAAAAGTTCGGGTTGGACGTGCTTTGCGAGGTACACGATGAAGCCGAGTTGCAGCGCGCGCTGGATGCGGGTTGCGACTTAATCGGCGTGAACAGCCGCGATCTGCGGACCTTCAAGGTGGATTTGGCCACTGCGTTCAAATTAGTGGAAGCCATGCCTAAGAATGTACTTGCCGTGGCCGAAAGCGGCATTCATAACGGCGCGGACATTGCACGTTTGCGGGCGGCGGGATATGGCGCGTTCCTCATCGGCGAGTCGCTGATGAAAGAAAAATCTCCTGGCGGCGCGTTGAAAAAGCTGCTGGCCGAGGCCTCGGTTCCATCGACAAATCAGCCGGTGACGAGCCGCTAGCATGACTTGGATCAAGATTTGCGGCATCACCAACCTCGAAGATGCGCTTATAGCAGTAGAGGCCGGGGCTGACGCGCTGGGTTTTGTCTTCTTTGAGAAGAGTCCGCGCACAATCACCGGTGAGCAGGCACGGCAGATTATCCAGCAATTGCCTTCGCACATCGAAACCGTGGGAGTATTCGTTGCAGGCGCGAATGACAACATTGCGGAAATCGCCGAGCAGGCGCAACTCTCCTCCGTACAAGTGCATTTGCGCAGCAAGGACACCGATTCGCCTACTGCTCCCCACTCTGCCGGACGCAAGCATTACCTCGCGGTTTCCGCCAACGATTTTTTCGATCACGACAATGCTGATTTTGCGGTTTCCAAAAATGGCTCGAATGCCGCACAATGGATTCAT
>JANWKU010000184.1 GCA_025451215.1 Terriglobales bacterium | reverse complement strand
GTGAACTCTCGTAACTCGCGGCTTCCCACTTTGGGAACTACGATGCAGATTGTATGCGACTGAACTCCCCCCTTCTTCGCACACTCTACATCCCTCCCGCACGGGCCGTGGTCCTGCGCTACGGCGTCGCTGTGCTCAGCATTATCCTCGCGCTCATTCCGGCATTTTTGCTCACAGACGTAGTGGAAAGCCGCCTGGTGGTTTTTTCTGTCGCCATCATGGTAAGCGCCTGGTACGGAGGCTGGAAGCCCGGGCTAGTTGCGACCTCCTTTGCGCTGACGGTGAGCGCATATTTTTCCCTGGCGGGCAAACACACTCCGCACGACTACAGCAAAGCGGTCATTCATCTCACGCTCTTTGTGGTAGTCGCGCTGCTCATCTGTTCATTCAACGCGGCACTGCGCGCGGCACAGGAAGGCCTGCGGCGCTCAGAGATGAACTTCCGCTCGCTGGTCACCAATGCTCCGTATGGCATTTGCCGCTGTGATGCGGCGGGCATCCTGTTGAACGCGAACCCAGCTTTTGTCAGCATGCTGGGATTCGTCTCTGCCTCTGAACTCGCCGGCAACAACCTTGGCAATCTGTACGCTGACGCGCAGCAATACTTCACGCTCGCCGACTATCTGCAAGGCGGGCATCGTTTTAACAATCTGATCGCGGAATGGAAGCGGAAGGACGGCAACTCCATCATCACTCGCTTGTCCGGACGCGCCATTCGCGGGGAGAAAAACGCCATTTATTTCGAATTATTTGCCGAAGACGTCACCGAAAACCGCGCCCTGGAACAGCAACTTCGCCAGGCGCAAAAAATGGAAGCCATTGGCCGCCTCGCCGGAGGCGTTGCCCACGACTTCAACAATCTGCTGATGGTGATCTCCGGCTATTGCGAATTCATGCTGGAGCGCGTAGGCCCGGATTCCGAGTTGCGGGGGCCAGTGCAGGAAATTTCCCGGGCTTCGGAGCGGGCTACCTCACTCACAAGACAACTGCTGGCCTTTAGCCGGAAACAAATGCTCACCATGAAGGTCCTTGACCTGAATGCAGTGGTCACGGAAAACCTGAAAATGCTGACCCGGCTCATTGGGGAAGACATTGACTTGGTCATGATTCCAGAAGGAGAGTTGGGCGCGGTCAAGGCCGACCCCGGACAGATTGAACAGGTCATCATGAATTTGGCCGTGAATGCCCGAGACGCTATGCCACGCGGCGGCAAGCTCACCATCGAAACAGCTAACGCTACGCTTGACGCCGAATACGCGCGCTTTCATGGGCCGATCAAAGCTGGCGAATACGTCATGCTGGCCATCAGCGATAGCGGCAGCGGCATGGACGATGAGACGCAAAGCCGCATCTTTGAACCGTTCTTTACCACCAAAGGAACCAAAGGAACGGGCCTTGGCCTTTCCACCGTGTACGGCATTGTGAAGCAGAGTGACGGCTACATTTGGGTTTACAGCGAAGTAGGAAAAGGAACTACTTTTAAGATTTATCTGCCGCGCGTCACCGAAGCCGGAGAGGTCATCAGCACCGAACCGGTCGTCGCTCTGCCCGCGTTACAGCAGGCGAACGAAACCATTCTTCTGGTCGAGGACGAAGACTCGCTCCGGCAGATGGACAAAATCTATCTTGAGCGCCAGGGCTTTGTGGTGCTGGAAGCACAGGATGCATCCGTGGCCCTGCAAATCGCCAACTCTTATCCCGGCCCCATTCATCTTCTTTTGACCGATGTCATCATGCCGGGAATGAACGGACGCGTGCTCGCGGAGCGCATCGCCGCGCTGCGCCCGGAAACCCGGATCCTGTACATGTCGGGCTATACGGAAAATGCGATTGGCCATAACGGCGTGCTGGATGCGGGAATCATTCTGCTTCAGAAGCCCTTTACCCTTCCTGCGCTGAAAGCGAAAGTGCGGGAAGTTTTAGATACTCCGCTCCCCCAGGAGGTCCTTATGACGACTCGTTACGCAACTCAAACAGAAGTAAAACGTTCTCGTGTGAAACTCACCTCGCCCTTCCGGGCGCAGCGCTTCAATCTGCACCTGCCGCTCAAATACCGCATGCTCGGTGAAGATGGCTGGCATCGCGGGACGACGGAGAACATCAGCCGCTCAGGCCTGCTTTTTCAAGCGGAAGATCCAATCCCGGCCACCGCGCAGTTGGAAATCAACCTGGTGCTGCCGGCGGAAATCGCCGGACTGGCCGCGGCGGAAGTCGTGTGCCGCGGAGAGATCGTGCGCATGATCGAGTCCGAATCTTCGACTGTGCACCCGTCGCTCGCGGCAAAGATTCTTCAATATCACTTCCAGCACGGATCGCAGGTGGCGGAAGCGTAGGGAAATGCAGAATTTAGAATGATGAATGCAGAATGAAAATTGAGATTGCGAAATTTGGATTGAAGATTAGAATTTGATTTCGATGGAGGCGCGGGCGTCCCGCCCGTGCGATTTCTACTCCTTATTCATCAGATTCGCTTAATCCTGAGCAATCAAACTCGCCAGCAACGCCGCTCGCCGAGGCAATTCTGAAACCAGGATTGATTCATGCTCCGCATGCGCGCCTTCGCCGACGCCGCCCAGCCCGTCCAGCGTGGGAATTCCAAGCGCAGTTGTAAAGTTGCCATCCGAGCCTCCGCCCACGGACGCTTCTTGCAACGTCCAACCCAAGTCTTTGGCGATTTTTGCGGCTTGTTTGTAAAGCGCCGCCACTCCGGCCGTGCGCTCCATCGGAGGACGATTGATGCCGCCGCGAATCTCCACGCGGCACTTTTTGTTAAAAGGGCGAATCGCCCGCAGCTTGCGGTCAATCCGCGCACCGTCGGCATTGCGGGTGATTCGCACATCAATCAAAGCCTCCGCGCTGCCGGGAACCACGTTCACCTTCGTTCCGCCGCGCACCACGCCAACGTTCAGCGTGAGCCCATGCGAGGGGTCCACGAAATTAGAAATGGCGTTGATCTGCCGCGCCAGCTCGAGAATCGCGCTCTGACCTTTGTCGAAGTCGAGCCCTGAGTGCGCTGCCTTGCCTGTGACTCGGATGGTGTATTCACCCACGCCCTTGCGCGAGGTCTTGACCGCACCACGCAATCCGTAAGCAGGTTCGAGAACGAAGACTGCGGAAGATTTTCTGGCAAGCGACTCGGTAATTTTGCGCGACGATGGACTTCCAACCTCTTCATCGGAAACTAAAAATACCGTCACCGGGCGCGCCAATTCGCCTTGGCTCAGCAGCCCTTCAATCGCCGCAAGCATGACAGCGATGCCCGACTTCATGTCCAGCACGCCCGGGCCATAGAGTCTGCCTTTGGCCTCGCGGCAGGGCATCCGGGAAATTGTGCCAATGGGATAAACGGTGTCCATGTGTCCAAGCAATAAAATCGGCTTAACATTTTGCGCGCCCGCGAAGTCCACCTGCAGGTGGTTCCCAAATTTCTCTGCGCGATGTACCGTAACTTTGCCGCCAAGCTCTTCAAACCGTCCGGTCAGGATGGTTCCCAGCCGGTCCACGGCCTGTTTCACGTCGCTCGGCGACTCAAGTTCCACCAACTGGCGGATGGTTTGTACGATGTCGGCATTGTGGCCTTCGAAATAGCCCAGGAGAGGAAGGGATGGATTGGGGGAATTCGTCTTTGCCGCTCTAACTGTTTTCATGAAAGTTCAGATTCCGTGTTCCAAACGATACAGTATAATTTGGCTGCACATCGAGCGAGAATGCCGGACACAGTACAAACCGAACTGGAAGCTCCCGTCACCGCGACCAAGACTGCCGCGACCAAGACCACGCTGGATATTAACGATATCTGCAAGATTTTGCCGCATCGTTATCCATTCCTGTTGATTGACCGCGTTGTGGAGCTGTCCCGGAAAGAGCGCATTGTCGCGATTAAGAACGTCACAATCAACGAGCCTTTCTTTCAGGGACACTTCCCCAACATGCCTATCATGCCCGGGGTGCTGATTGTTGAAGCTATCGCACAAGCTGGGGGAGCGCTTCTGTTGACGGAAGTGGAAGACCGCAGCACCAAGCTGATCATGTTTACGGGAATCGAGCGCGCCAAATTCCGCCGTCCGGTCGTTCCAGGAGACCAGTTGCGCATTGAAGTCGAACTGAAAGCCTGGCGCGCGGTGGGACCTATGATTGCAGTACGCATGGAAGGCATCGTCTATGTGGATGGTCAACGCGTCGCCGAAGCCAGCGTGAAGTGCCAACTGGTGGACAATTCGCGTGGACGCCGCGGCTCATCCTCGGATGCCGCGGAAACAGATTAGCCCCATGATTGAGGCCAGCACGCAGCCGCGATGAACGTCCACCCCACAGCCATAGTTGATTCGCAAGCCAAGCTCCATCCTACCTGTAATGTCGGCCCGTATTGCGTGATTGGCCCGGACGTAGAAATCGGCGAGGGCTGCCGCCTGGAATCCCACGTCGCCATCAATGGCCCTACGAAAATCGGCGCGCACAATCACTTTTTTCCATACAGCTCCATCGGCATGGCGCCACAAGATTTGAGCTACAAAGGTGAGCCGACGCAGCTGGAGATTGGCGACGACAATCAGTTTCGCGAATTTGTCACAGTTAATCGCGGCACGGTGAAGGGCGGCGGACTGACTCGCGTGGGAAGCCACATATTAGTGATGGCTTACACGCACATCGCCCACGATTGCGTGATTGGCGATCACGTAATTCTGGCCAACGCCGCGACGCTGGGCGGGCACGTAGTTGTTGATGAATACGCGACGGTAGGCGCGCTTTGCCCAGTGCATCATTTTGTGCACATTGGGGCTTACGCGTTTATCGGCGGCGGGACAACCATCACCAAGGATGTGCTGCCATTTTCCAAAACGTCGGCTGCTCGCGAAACCCACGCTTACGGCATGAACTCGGTAGGGTTGGAGCGGCATGGATTCAGCAAAGAACGGATTAGCAAAATTCACCATGCCTATAAGCTACTGCTCGCTTCAAAATTAAATACATCACAGGCTTTGGAAAAGATGAAAGCGGAAGCGGATCGCGGCGAGGATGTGGATATGCTGATCCGGTTTATTGAGGCGAGTGAGCGAGGTGTGGTGAAGTAATGGTTACAAAGGAGGAAATACTCTCAGAAATACGCCGATATGTAGCTGCGAACGATGGTGCTGTACCAGGTGAAAAGGCCTTCGCAGCTGCAACTCGGATCAAGGAAAGCGCATGGAAGGGGAAATATTGGGTTCGGTGGACGGAAGCGGTGAAGGCAGCGGGATATGATCCCAATACACTGAATCAAAAAATCCCAGACGTGGACATTTTAGAAAAACTCGCGGCCTTCATTATCAATCTTGGGTACTTTCCAGTGCGCGACGAAATTAATGTCCAAGCGAGAACCGTGCCAGGTTTTCCTGTATGGCAAACGGTCAAGAAGCGTTTCGGAGGCATGCCAGAAACTGCGACCGCACTTTTGGAGTACAGCCGCAAAGTCAGTAACTCCTCCCTTTCAGAACTCTGCCAAGCCCGACTTCAGCGTGAAGCCCTGAAACCAGTGCCCCGTGTAGACGTTAAGAGTAAAGCCTCCGCATACTTTGGATATGTTTATCTCAAGTACTCGCCATCACTTCGGTTGTACAAAATTGGAAAAGCTGACAACCCCAATAAACGTGGGGCAGGCATAAGCCTACTTCTGCCAGAGGATCTCGTGCCTAAACATGAGATAAAAACAGATTGCCCGTATATTTTGGAGAAATATTGGGAGCACCGATTTCGAGCACGAAAAAAGCAGGGTGAGTGTTATGACCTGAGTTCATTGGACGTCGAAACATTTAAGAAGCGCAGGGAATTTATGTTCGGAGAATTCTTTCCATAGACGATGGCGCTACCTCCCAAACTTGGACTGATCGCTGGAAACGGAAAGTTTCCCTTCCTCGTGCTTGATGCTGCGAAGGCCCAGGGATTCGATGTCGTCGTCGCCGCCATCAAAGAAGAATCTTCTCCGGAGATTGAATCGCGAGGCGCAACTGCCGTGCATTGGTTCTCGCTCGGAGAACTCTCCCGACTGATTGATACGTTCAAAAAAGAAGGCGTGAGCCGTGCCGTCATGGCCGGGCAGGTGAAACACAAGCAGATTTTTTCTAGCATTCGCCCGGATTGGCGGCTGGCCAAGCTGCTACTCTCTCTACGAACTCGCAACACCGATGCGTTACTAGGCGCGGTTGCGAAGGTTCTAGGGGATGAAGGAATCGTTTTAGAAAACTCGACTGCGTTTCTTGAGCCGCTGCTTGCCAAAGCGGGCGTTCTAACGCAGCGCGCGCCCAATGAGCAGGAGAAGAAGAACATCGAATACGGACGCGCCGTCGCCCACAACCTGGCGCAATATGATATCGGGCAGACGGTAGTAATCGCCGAGGCCGCATGTGTGGCCGTCGAAGCGATGGAAGGCACTGACGCGACGATCGAACGCGCCGGGCAATTGATGGCATCCCTCGATGCGGAAGCTTCGACGTTAAGCCGCACGCTCACGGTGGTGAAGATCGCCAAGCCAAATCAGGACATGCGCTTTGATGTCCCGGCTGTTGGTGTCAAAACGATCGAAACCATGCGCAAGGCAGGAGCCACGTGTCTTGCACTTACCGCCGGCAAGTGTCTTTTTCTAGACGGGGACGGTGTAATCTCTGCGGCCAACAATGCTCAAATCTGCATTGTGGCGGATTAAAATCACAACTGGATTGCCTATGTCTGAATCCGTCCGCATTGCTGATGAACTTCGGCTGGCCTTTGATGGCGAGGCCTGGCACGGGCCCGCGCTGCTTGAAATATTGGGGGATGTAGGTGCAGAAACTGCCGCGGTGCGGCCTCTTCCCAACGCACACTCTATTTGGGAGCTGACTCTGCATATTGCCGCCTGGGAAAAAGTTATGTTGCGAAGAATGGCGGGAGAAACGCATGCGCCAAGCGACAAGGAAAATTTCCCTGTAATTTCAGATGAGACCGAATCGGCGTGGAAAGCCGCAATCCAACTTTTGAAAGATACCCATCGGGAGTTCGTGCGCGAGGTGCAAGGAACCCCGGAATCGCGCTTGATTGAGATTGTTCCCGGCAAAAATTATGACTTTTGTTTCATGCTGCACGGGGCGGCGCAGCATATTGCATATCACGGCGGACAAATAGCATTGCTGAAGAAAATCGCGCTGACTCAAAGATAAATAAAAAGTTGTCATTCTGAGGTGCGCTTTTTGCACCGAAGAACCCCTACCGTCGCCATTGAAGCGTCGCGGGAGCGGTAGGGATTCTTCGACTGCGCATCAGGTTCGTTCCGAACCCGATGCTTCGCTCAGAACGACATGCTATTAAGGTTTTGAGTGGAAATAGAAAAGCCCGTAGAAGTTTCTGATGGCTTTTGTTTTCGACTGAAAAGCCTCGACCGATTTATGCCGCTCGCGCCAACCTGCGCGCTTCAATGCCATCCAGCGCATTCCATAGAACCAGCGCAGCCGCCTCTGCGGCATTGAGAGCTTTTTCGCTCGTGGCCGCGTTTTCTTCCACGCTCTTTGCCAACTGCCCTTTCCAGACTTGCGAGTGAAAAACGTCGGCAGTGGCGTGCAGTGTGAAGTAGCCGCATGTTTTTTCATCGGCGCCATACATTTCACGCAAGCCACGGGCTTTTTCCTGGGCTACGCGAGGCACCTGTGACTCGTAAGCGTAAAACGCTGCCAGGACTTCCTCGGAACATCCTTCGCTCGCGATCTTTTTGAACTGCGCAATCAAGTTTTCGATCTCAGCAACCGGCTTACGATTACCCAGTTCCCGGCTTCCACCCATCCCCTCGACAAAGTCGAGCCAAAGTTCCGAGTGGGCGGGCTCACCTGTTTCCCTGGAGCTACCTAGCTCATCTTTCATATTGGCCACAACAGCACGCCGTAACTTACCGTCTTCCAGCCGGTCCGCAAACTTTCCTAAGTAGGCCGGAAATGCCTCAACATGATG
>JANWKU010000183.1 GCA_025451215.1 Terriglobales bacterium | reverse complement strand
TTAATCGCCTGTTCCGCCGCTATATCCAACACATCGCCGATCGCGGTCCCCGTCGAATGCAGTGTGCCATCGGGCAATTCCAGTACCGAAGCCGCCGCCATGCGCACCGCTGCTACCCGCCACGGTTTCAACGTCTGCTCCAAGTGAACCACAACTTTGTTACGGTCCAAATAAAGAACGTCAATCGGGAAGCGCATCGCCAAAGTATGCACCCCATGGCAGGGAACGATCCATAGTGCTTTTCCTGCGCCGAAATCATCCGCGTCGCGGCCCATCAGCCCGCGAAAGCGCGACCAGTGCGTGGCCGCCAAGCGCAACTCCGTCGCCAGATAACACTGCCGGGTGCGATTGAATGCATATCCCTGGGAAGCGGGTAGAACCATTACTACTCCTGAAGCGGGCCTCTACAAGTACCCAAAGTCACTGCGCCGCCTTGAATGTGTGGAGCAGTTGGATAAATGCCGGTCCCAACGTCACGAAAATAATTGAGGGAAGAATAAACAGGGCCAGAGGAAGGACCATTTTGATACTGGTTTTGGCGGCTTGCTCTTCAGCACGCTGCCGGCGTTGGGTGCGCAGGGAATCAGAGTGCACGCGCAGTCCCTGGGCCACGCTGGTTCCAAAGCGGTCGGTCTGTATGAGCGTGGTGACAAGCGCGCGTATATCGTCCACGCCCGTGCGCTCCACCAGATTTCTTAAAGCCTCGGTGCGCGGCTTGCCGGCCCGCATCTCCAGATTCACCAGATGCAGTTCGCTGCTAAGTTCCGGATGCGCGTGGTGCAGGTCCTCGCCCACCCGCATCATGGCCTGGTCCAGAGCAAGGCCAGCTTCTACGCAAATGACGGTAAGGTCGAGAGCGTCAGGAAGTCCTAGACGAATGCGCATCTGCCGGTTGCGGATGAGCCGCTTCAAAATCATTCGCGGAATGAAAAAACCAAATGCCATTACTCCGACCAGGAGCAGCAGGGAATTGAAGCCGGAAATTCCAATCACAATCGCCCCGCCCAGCACCGCGCCAAATACTCGGCTGCCTGTGTAGATGGTCAAGTGCCGCGCTTCGCGATATCCCGCTTGAATGAGCCACGCGCGAGTGCGTGAGACCTCTGAGGGCGAAAGCGGCAGCGCTTTGCTTAACGGATCGAGCGCCTGGCCAATGCGCTCCCGGAATGCGGGCTTCGCTTCTTCGACGGGTTTCTGCCCGCCAAGTTGCCGCAATCGCGATCCCAATACCGAAGACGGCGCGTAGGCCGCCGCACCGAAAGAGAACACGGCCACGACCACGCTCAAAAATAAGATAAGTATCAGTATTAACGTCATGTTGCTTAAACCTGAATCTGAATAATTTTTCGAATCACGAAATACCCGACCGTCTGCAATCCAATTCCCAGCTCAATCAAAACATGCCCGAGCGGATCGGTAAATAACGGACGCATGAATGCCGGACTTATGACCATCATCGTGATCACAATCACCGGAGGCAGCCCCATCAGCAGCATCATGGTAAGGCGGCCCTGGGCGGTATAAACGCGCACCTGGCGTTGAATCTTGAAGCGCTCCCGAATCACGTAAGACAGGTTGTCCAAAATCTCTGCCAAGTTGCCGCCGGTCTCGCGCTGTAACATCACCGCAGTCACGAAGAATTTGACGTCCACTAGCGGCACGCGCTTCGTGAGATTGATGAGCGCATCGCGTACCGGCAAGCCAAACTTCTGCTCTTCAAAAAGAATCCGGAATTCCGTGGCGATCGGCTCTCCTACCTCATCGGAAATCATTTCCAACGCGGTTGTAAAGGCGTGTCCAGCGCGCACCGCGCGCGCCAGAGTATCAATGGCTTCGGGAAATATCTCTTCAAATTTTTGGAAGCGTTTGTTGCGCCGGTAAGACGCGTAGGAGTAGGGAAGGAATGCTCCAATGACCGCTCCCACGACCGCAAATACCGGAGCTTGGCCAAGGAATAGTATGACGGCCGCAAAAACTATCGCGCTGATTCCAGAAAGAAATAATAAATTTCCCGCCCGAATGGTAAGTCCAGCCTGGGAGAGAAAATCCTGCAGGTTCGCGATTCGCGCGGAACGCCGCAACAGCATATCGAGCGCCGGAATCTCGCTCAGCGTCTGATCGCGCACCAGCGCCAGGTCTTCATTGGGCTGCTGTTCCGCAGCTTTCTGGACGCTCTCCAGCCGCTCGCGCAACAGACGGGCCCGCGCATTGCGCTGATCCATAATGGCGCCAACGCCAAACGCTGCAAGAGCAATTACACCGAACAGTAAAATGGCAATCGTTGCGTGCATAGCTGCAGGCCCTGCTTAAATCTCCATGCTGGAATCGAATAATGCCGGCCGTAGGCGGCAGCCCATGGTCGCAAGCTTCTCTGAAAACTTGGGACGGACCCCCGTAGCCCGGAAAACGCCCTTCACCTTCCCGCTTTCGTCCACGCTGCGCCGCTCGAACACAAAGATGTCCTGCATGGTGATGACATCGCCTTCCACCCCCGTCACTTCCGAAATCGAGATGACCTTGCGCGTTCCGTCCGTCAACCTGGCGATCTGCACGATCCCGTGGATCGCCGACGCGATCTGCGCGCGCATCGCGCGTTCGGGAATGTTCAGGTTCGCCATGGAGAACATATTTTCAATACGCGCCAGCGCGTCGCGGTGCGTATTCGCGTGGACGGTCGTCAGTGAACCCTCATGGCCTGTGTTCATGGCCTGCAACATGTCGAACGCCTCTTCACCGCGTACCTCGCCCACGATGATGCGGTCCGGGCGCATACGTAAACTGTTGATCACCAGGTGCCTTTGCCGTACCGCGCCCTTCCCTTCAATGTTTGGAGGCCGCGTCTCCAGCCGCACCACATGTTCCTGCTTCAGCTGTAGTTCAGCCGCGTCTTCAATGGTGACAATCCGCTCCGTGTTCGGAATGTAGCCCGACAGCACATTCAAAAGCGTCGTCTTGCCTGCTCCCGTTCCGCCGGAGATCAGCAGGTTCAACCGCCCTTTGACCATCGCGGAAAGCAGCTCCAGCATCGGTTCCGTGAGCGATTTGTTCTCGATCATGTTCCGCGCCGTCAGCGGATCGTGGCCGAAACGGCGAATGGAAAGGCACGGTCCATCAATGGCCAAGGGCGGAATAATGGCATTCACACGCGAGCCGTCCGCCAGGCGCGCATCCACCATGGGAGACGATTCATCCACGCGACGCCCTACCCGCGACACGATGCGGTCAATGATCTGCATCAGGTGTTGATTGTCTTTGAAGCTCAACCCAGTAGGTTCAATCTTTCCCGCGCGCTCCACATATACGCGGTTAAAACGGTTCACCAGAATGTCGGAGACGGTGGGATCTTTAAGCAGCGGTTCCAGCGGGCCAAGCCCGAAAATCTCATCCAGAATTTCCCGCGCCAGCCGTTCGCGCTCGGCGAAGCTGAGAGGGACGGCCTCGCTATTGACCGTATTGCGGATCAATAACAGCACTTCATCCCGCGCCGCGTCGCCGGAGGTCCGGCCAAGTTTTTCCAGGTCCAGGCGGTCGAGGATCTTGCGGTGCAAGTCCGCTTTTACCTGCTGGTACTCGGTCCTCTCAAATGTTTGTAAATTCCCCATACGCTATACGATCTTTTTCTTAAACCGTCTTGAACAGCGACCACGCCTCGCGCTTCACATCACGATCATTTTCCGTGAGCCGCGTCGCCAAGTCTATAAAACAGCGGGCGATCTCCGTGTGACTCTGGTGCATCAGCGGCACGCCCCGGTCAATGGCCGAAGACACCGCGAAATAATGATTTGGCACCTTCCACAGCAGTTTGCTTCCCGCCGCCGCTTCCGCGTCCAGATCGCTGAATCCGGCAATTTTGCGAAAACGGTTCAGCACCAGTTGCACCCGGTCGCGGCTTCCCGTCTCGCTCAGGAACTCATGCACCCGAGCCGCGCTCCATAGGGACGCGACATCTGAATGGGCCACCAACATTACCGTCTCTGATAGATTGCACACTACCCTCGTGGCCGCGTCAATACGCGTCGAAGCATCCACCACTACGTACCGGTAGTGCCCCACCAGCATGTCAAACAGCCGCGCAAATTCCGAGGTAGAAGGCTCAATCGGAACCGGATTCGCGGGGCCAGCCAGCACCTGCAGGCCGTTGGAATGCCGTGTCATATAGCCTTCCAAAAGGGAATGGTCTAGCCGATGCAGGTTGCGTATCGCGTCCGCAACAGTGAACAACGGCTTCAAATTCATGTGCAGTGAGGTGTGGCCCAGCGGAGCCAAATCCACCAACGCAGTGTGCCCGTGGGCTGCCTGCAATGCCAGCGCTAGATTTACCGCGATGGTCGTCGCTCCGCTGCCCCCCTTCGCGTTGACCACAGTGAAGACCTTGCCACGGCGCTCCTCGCGCGTCACTTTGCGTTTTTTCGCGCTCAACCGCACGAACGCTTCCAGCAAGTTGGACGTAGTAACGGGCCGCTCCAAAAACTCCCGCGCACCCGCCCGCATGGAATTTACAATCATCTGCGGCTGCGACAAATTGCCGATCGCGATGATCACCGCGTCCGGCATCTCTTGGTGCAGCAATTCAATGCTCCGTAACGCAGTGGTGCCGCCGTCGGCGGGAATATCAATCAGCACAACGTCAGGCTGGATGGTTTGCAGTTTTTGAAAAGATGGGTCAGCCACAGTCATGGGAAAACTGCTGCTCATTAGGCCGATTCGGGCCGAATGTGTGCCCTCAACGAGCACTTGCAGCATGGTTCGCTGGTCCGCATCTCCGGCGATTACCGCGACAGAAAGTTCCGGCATAACTGCCTACCTACAAGTTCCCAAGGGTCAAATACTGTTTACGACATCAAAAACCAATCAGCAGTCCCAACCTGCCGATTACGGCTTGCTGGCCGGCGCTGGTGGAGGCGTTTTTCCGTCAAACTTGCCGGTATCCAAAAACGGCTTCGGATTTTTCGGTGTTTCCACCGCCTGCGTACTCGGCGAAATCCGGTGCACCGTGCACAACACCATCAATTCCGAATTGCTCTTCTGCAAATTTTTACTTCTGAATAAATTTCCAAGGATCGGAATGTCGCCGATGCCGGGGATTTTATTCATGACGTCCGTCACCCGGTTATCCAGCAATCCCGCAATCATGAAACTCTGGCCGTCTTTCAGCTCAAATTCCGTGTCCGCCTTGCGCGTGCTCAATGCGGGAATAGTGAAGCCGGAAATAGTGAGCGCGTTTGCGAAGTCCAGCGCGCTGACCTCTGGCTGCACATGCAGATAAATATTGCCGTTCGGCATGATGATGGGCGTGAACTGCAGCCGCACACCGAACTCACGGAACGAAATTGTCACCGCCGTGATGCCTTGTCCCGGCTGCACGACCGGGTAGGGAAATTCTCCGCCCGCCAGGAAGCTCGCAGGCTTGCCATTCACCGCAATCAGGTTCGGCTCGGCCAAAATTTGCAGCAGATTTTTGGTCTGCAATGCTTGAATGACCGCCCCAAAATTCAGGTCGGTTCGAAACAGAAACATGTTCAATGCATTGCTGACGTTGATTGTGGGAGCGCTGTTGGAGGTTGAGGTAGTAGTGGTCCCAGAAGCTGTCGTACTCGTATTGGAATTGGTCGTGGCAACCTGGAATCCGCCAAACTGCCCGGTGGTCAGCGTCCCCACCGTGTTGCCCGTCTGGGGAACGAAATAGTTTATGCCCAACTGCGTGACTGCCGAGCGGTCCACTTCCGCGAACTTCACTTCCAGTAGCACTTCCTGAGCGCCCACGGGGCCGGAAGTCAGCACGTTCACCACATTCTTCGAATAGGCGCCGGCAATCTTTTCCGCGCGCTTCGATACATCGTCGGTTGAAACGTGCCCGGAAAGCACGACCGCCGAACGCGAAGCGGTCACCGTAATATCCTCTTCGGGGAATATCCGGTGTTCCTCTTCCGCGCATGCGCTGATGTCCACATCCACGCGCAGGTCATAGCTCCGCGACCTCTCCAACTGGTCCCAAATTAATAGTGAGACTTCTCCCGCAGTCTTGCCATGCACAAGAATCTGCGTAGGGGTCACGACGATGGCGTCGGCGACCGTGTCATCGGTAATCGAAACACGCTTCAACCGTTCGTCAGGGGAATTCACCTGGAGCTTGATCAATAGCGATTTGTCAACCATCACCCGCAACGGGGCGGGACTGCTGCTCTGCGGCTGTGGACGCTGGTTCTCGGAAACCGTTGCGCCGGTCGCGGGCGGGTTGTTTTGCGGCGTGGAAATGGTTGTCGAAGCGGGATGGTCCTGCCCATACGCCGTTCCCACGGCAAAAATCATGCAGCAGGGAAACATCAGACACAGGAAAAGGGCAATCGCCGGAGTTCTTTTCTCCCTACCACGGGAGCCAGTTTGCATGTCGTCCGTCCTCAATTGGTCTGTCCGTTGCTCTGTTCGTCAAACTTGGTTTCTTCTTTTTTCGTGCCTTTGTAAACCTCAACCGAAAATGTTTCAGGTGTAGGAGCAGCCTGTACATGCGGCGCTGAATGCCTTACCACATGCGTTGCGGCCGGAGCCGCTGCCTGCCTTCCAAAAAGAGAGCCGGCGCTGGTTGGCGGCAAGCTTGTCTGATTGGTATCCAGCGGATTGCGAAGCGCAAGTTGAATTCTGCCCTCATTGCTCGCCAGGCTAAGGCGCTGCGCGTCGTCCGGAGATACAAGTAAGGTAATCACTGGGGATACCTGTGCCTCACCCGAAGCGCTGTGTTCCAATCGCTGGCCGGCCGCAATCACCGCGACATTTCTTAATACGGTTGAGGTCTGCTCTTCGTTCGCACCGGAAGGCGTAGCCGTCACCAGAACATCCACGCGCGTTCCCGGCTGCACAAACCCGGCAACACCAACCACTTCATTCACGCGAACCGACATGGCCAGCATCCCCGTGGGAATCAGCGCAGGAAGGCCCGAACCTGCATTTTCTCCAGCGATCTTGTTCTTCAGAATAAAGTCGCCCTGGCTGATGGGAAGTATCGCTCCGCGCCCCACAACCTGTGACTTATCACGAAAACTCCCTGCGGGCACGTCGGCTTCCGGCATGCTCACCAGTTTCAGGTCTTTCTCTTCAATCCGCGCGCCCAGTTGGATATTGCCGGCAGCCACCAGAACTCCGGCGCCCGCGCGGCGGTTGGCCGCGCTGCTCGATTCCAGGCTGCGGTAAACCGAAAGGCTGATAAATCCGCCCAACGCTATGGCAACAAAGCCGATTAACAAAAGCCGGTTGCGGTTCATGAATGCTCCTTCGCTACCAGGCAAACCGGGGCATGTTGCACCCTTACTCCAGCCATGGATGCGGGATAAAGTCTACGATACTGTGGAATTACGGAACAGTCCTGTGAGGTCTTCGCCAACGGATTCCCCTTTACTACTGGCGCGAACAGGCAGACTTCTCCACCTGCGCGCTGCTGCTTTACTGAGCGATGGAGCTGGCAACGGAAGAAAAGACGTTATTGGCGTTGCTTCCGATCAACCGGATCGTCCCCACGACAATCACCAGAATCACGGCCAGCATCACGGCATATTCCGCGATGTCCTGTCCTTCTTCCCCTTGCAACAAACGGTGGAGAACACTCGTCATGTTACCCCCTGCGGCACATATGGACTCGGAGAGCCAATGCGATCCGCTTGCGATTTATTATCTGGTGCGATATCTATCGAGCTTTAAAATCAAACGCTTGCAAGGAACTGACGCCTTCCCTGAAAGAGAGTGACAATATGGTGCACACTTTACACCATTTTACTCCGATTTTATGGAAATTCAGGTATCAGGCTGACAATAACCGGGATGGTTCCAGCGTCTGGCGGGAGGAAAAACAAAAGGCGGGAAAAACAAAAAATGCAATGGCGCAACGACAAAGCTTCAATGGATTGCGCTGGCGATGGAGGAGAACACATTGTTGGCGCTGGCCCCGATCATCTGGATGGTCGCCACGACAATGGCCAACACTACCGACAACAGTACGGCATACTCCGCGATATCCTGTCCGTCTTCTCTTGCAAATCCTTCAAATTTTGCAAATCCTTCAAACGGACGCAGCCACAAGTTCATTCCGCCAGACCTCGGAGCAAGTTGGGGAGGGCTGTCTGGCAAAACTGTTTAATCT
>JANWKU010000182.1 GCA_025451215.1 Terriglobales bacterium | reverse complement strand
TCCGACAACGCCGGTGGGGGAGCGCGACATCAAACCAACGCCGACAGGAAGAATCGTGCTGGATTTTCTCAAACGAAAATTTCCCGCGTACGTGGATACAGGATTGAACCTGGTGGACGCCACTGAATGCGCGCGTGGCCACGTGGCGGCATTTGAGAAGGCCAAGCCCGGTGAACGCTACATTTTGGGCGGTGAAAACCTGACACTGAAGCAGATTCTGGACAAACTCGGCCAGATCACGGGACTGCCTTCTCCCCGTGTTAAGGTGCCGTATGTAATGGCGCTGGCCACCGGAGTGGTTGACGAACTTTTTACAGGACGCATTCTAGGACGCGAGCCGCGCGCGACTATTGACGCGGTGCGGATGGGCAAAAAGAAAATGTTTGTTTCATCCGCGAAAGCGGAGCGCGATTTGGGATGGAAGATGATTCGCGTGGAAGGCGCATTGCGCCGCGCGGTGGAATGGTTCCAAAGCCACGGATACGTTTCAAATGGCAGCAATGCCTGAGGACAAATTGGCTGAGAATTACAGAATCGCGCTAGTGGCGGCAATGGAAAGAGAAATTGCACCGTTCGTTCGAGGCTGGAATCTATGTGAGCGGGAACACGACGGCCGCCGATTCCGGTTCTTTGAAAACGAAGGCGTCGTTTTGGTGTGTGGTGGAATTGGCGCCGAAAGCGCGCGGCGTGCGACGGAAGCGGTCATTGTTTTTTATCGCCCGGCCAGTGTGCAGTCGGTGGGCCTGGCGGGAGCGCTGGATCCCAAGCTGAAGGTTGGAATGATATTTTCCCCGCGATGGGTGGTAGATGTGCGCGATGGCAGCCGGACCCACACCACGAGGGGTGATGGAGTGCTGGTAAGCGCAGGTGAAATTGCGGGCGTCGCGCAGAAGGCAAAATTGGCGAATGCCTACCGGGCTCAAGCCGTGGATATGGAAGCGGCATCAGTGGCACAGGGAGCGGAGACGTACGGACTGCCTTTTTCCGCGGTGAAGGCAATTTCTGATGAGAGTGATTTCGTCATGCCGCCGATGAACGAATTCGTTTCCCGTGACGGCGCTTTTCGCGCCAGGAGTTTTGTTCTGTTCGCGGCATTCAGGCCCTGGCTGTGGGGCAAGATGATCCGCTTAGGCATGGATTCAGCCCGTGCGGTTCGCGCCCTTTGCGCCGCGTTGGCGAAAGAAATTGAAACGGAAACCATGTCAGGGGCTTCAGCATTCCATCCGGTAAATTTGTAACGCGAAAGGTATTCAGGGAATTTGGCGACGGCGAGACAAATCGAAGCGGACGAAACGCCGCTTACTATCCCCGCCACCATGCAGGCCGCCGTGTATCACGGCGTGGATGACGTCAGGCTGGAAACTGTTCCGGTGCCGAAAGTCGGCCCCGGCGAACTGCTCGTCAAAGTGGACACCTGCGGAATCTGTGGGACCGACTTGAAAAAAATCCACACTGGCTCGCACTCGGCGCCCCGCATCTTCGGACACGAAACTTCCGGAACGGTTGCGGCGACTGGCAAAGACGTGACTCAGTTTCAAGTAGGCGACAGGGTCATGGTTTTCCACCATATTCCATGTCGCAAATGTTTCTACTGCCAGCATAAAACTTTCGCGCAGTGCGAGACGTACAAGAAGGTGGGCTGCACGGCGGGATTTGAACCATCCGGCGGAGGGTTCGCCGAGTACGTCCGCGTAATGGATTGGATTGTGCGGCAGGGCACAGTCCGTATTCCGGATGGGGTTTCTTTCGAGCAGGCTTGTTTTGTAGAACCTGTGAACACCTGCATGAAGGGAATTGAGGCCCTACGCTTTGAAAAGGGCGAAACTGCACTGGTAATTGGGCAAGGGCCAATCGGCATCATCCTTTCGGTGCTGGCCCAAAGGTCAGGAGCTAGGGTAATAACTTCCGATTTGTATCCGGAGAGGCTTAAAATAGCCTTAACATTCGGCTTGGGGAACAGTGTTGACGCTTCGTGCACGGACATCCTGAAATCCGTGCGTGAGCAGACCGAAGGGCGTGGCACTGACGTCGCCATTTTGGCGGTTGGCGGCAATAGCCTGATTAAGCCAGCCATGGATGCGGTTCGTCCGGGCGGGAGGGTTCTGTTGTTTGCGCAGACGGCGCGGGGAGAAGCGACGATTGACCCGGCCGCGGTTTGCGTGGATGAGAAGACGTTATTGGGTTCCTATAGCGCTTCTGTGGATTTGCAGGAGGAGTCGGTGAGATTTGTGATGAATCGCGAGATGGACCTGGAGCGATTGATCAGTCACCGGTTTCCTTTAGGCAATAGCGTTGAAGCTCTAAAGCTGGCTGCCCGTCCTCAGCCTGATTCATTAAAGATCGTGATTCAGCCGGGCGGCCCTGGGGAAGGAAGTCGAGTGTGAACGGAAAGATGACGGCGGCTGTCCTCTACGGTAAAGAGGACGTCAAAATTGAAAAGGTGCCGATTCCCCGCGTGGGAGAAGGCGAAGTGCTGGTCAAAGTCCATGTTGCGCTGACCTGCGGCACGGATTTGAAGGTCTATCAGCGCGGATACCACGCGCGAATGATCGTTCCTCCCGCGCTCTTTGGACACGAACTGGCCGGAGTGATCGAAGAAATAGGCCCGGGCGTCCGCGGCTTCCGCAAGGGCATGAAAGTTGTGGCACTGAACTCCGCGCCCTGCCAGAAATGTTTTTATTGCTCCAAACACCAGGAAAATCTTTGCGAAGACCTGCTCTTTAACAATGGAGCTTACGCGGAGTACATCCGCATTCCACGGCGCATTGTTGAGCAGAACATGCTGGTCGTGCCGGCCTCGGTGACGTTTGAAGAAGCTGCCATGATCGAGCCGTTGGCTTGTGTCCTGCGCGGATTGCACGAGACTAAAGTAGAAATCGGCGACACCGTCACGGTGATTGGCGGAGGTCCCATCGGCCTGATGTTCGTGCAGGTGGCTAAAGCCACCGGCTGCAACGTAATTTCGGTCGTCAAGCGTGACTCACAGGTGGAAGCCGCCAAGCGGATGGGCGCGCACGACGTTGTGCAAATTACCAAGACGCATGACCCAATTGAAGCAGTGCGATCGCTCACGCCCAGCAAGCGGGGCAGCGATGTGGTGATTGAAGCCGTTGGCCGTCCGCAGGCCTGGGAGTGGTCCATTGATATGGTCCGCAAGGGCGGCACCGTCAACTTTTTCGGCGGATGCGCCAACGGAACCAAGGTCCAGTTGGATACGACTCGGCTGCACTACTCGGAAATTACGTTGAAGGCCACGTTCCACCACACGCCGGAAACTGTGCGAAAAGCTTTTGGATTGATGGCGGAGAAAAAGGTACGCTCCACCGATTACATTACCGGCGAAGCGCCACTGTCGCGTTTGCAGCAGGTGTTGCGGCATATGCTGAACCGCAACGGCGACATTAAGACCGCAATTATTCCGGGCCACTGAGGCTGGGCGGTAATCTTCATTTTCGGCAATTCTGAACTGACAATGTCCCCCACTGCCAGTCACGATACCCCTACGACTCCCGCATCGGCTGGCTGGAGCCGGCTGCCGGCGGAATACGCCTTCCCTGAACGCACTCCTTCTCTCGCTGAAGCCCAAGAGTACTGCCGAAAGCTGGCGCACACCCATTACGAAAATTTCTCCGTCGCGACATGGTTCCTGCCCAAACGTCTGCGGCAGCACTTTTGCAACGTTTATGCTTATTGCCGGATTTCCGACGATCTAGGCGATGAAGTGGGTGATCCCGTGGCCTCGCTCGAACTGCTCAGTCAATGGGAGAGCGAATTGGATGCCTGCTATGCGGGAATCCCGCGCCATCCTGTATTTGTCGCTCTGCGGGAAACCATGCGCGAGTTTGCCATTCCCAAGCAGCCTTTTTCTGATTTACTGAAGGCCTTCCGGCAGGACCAGACCATTACTCGCTTCCCCACTTTTCAGGATGTGCTGGACTATTGCCGTTACTCGGCGAATCCCGTTGGCCATTTAGTGCTCTATCTTTGCGGATATCGCGATACCGAACGCCAGGCGCTTTCCGATTTCACCTGCACGGCCCTGCAACTGGCGAATTTTTGGCAGGACGTAACACCGGACTATGCGAAAGGCCGGATTTATCTTCCGCTGGAAGATTTACAGAAATTCGGCGTCAGTGAGTCGGACATCGCCACCGAAAGAAACACTTCGGCCTTTTGCGCAATGATGCAATTCGAAGTGACCCGCGCGCGCGATTGGTTTGAGCGTGGTCTGCCGCTCATCAAACAGGTGGACCGGGAACTGGCTGTCGATCTTGAGTTGTTCAGCCGTGGGGGGCAGGAAATTCTGAACGCCATCGAAAAGCAGCAATTCGCCGTCCTTGGCCGCCGTCCCGCCATTTCCAAACCTCGTAAGCTGGCGCTTGTTCTTCGCGCAGCGGTAGGAAAATGGTTATGAGTTCCGCTGCGGAACAAATGGGCCAATTTCCAACATTTTCTCCAACAGATTCGCAAATCGCGGTCGCCTACTCGGTTTGCCGCAGCATCGCCCGTACTTCCGCCAAAAATTTTTATTATGCTTTTCTCGCGCTGCCCAAGCCCAAGCGTCAGGCGCTTTGCGCGGTCTATGCCTTTATGCGCAAATGCGACGATATCGCCGACAACGAAGGCATGCCCATCCGCGAACGGCGACAAAAGCTGTACACATGGCTGGATGATTTCCACCGCGCTCACGCTGGCCAGCCCACCGATGATCCCGTGCTGATGGCCCTGACCGATGCGCAACGGCGCTTTCTGATTCCCGTCGGCTGGCTCGATCAACTCGCCTACGGAACCGCCATGGATATCGAGGAAGATCCGGAGAAAGAGTTGGAAGCATTTCGTCCGGGCAGCGAACCCTCCGCGCCAAACGGCATTACCGTCCAGTACAAGACTTTCGAGGATTTGGCTTTCTATTGTTATCGCGTGGCTTCGGTGGTCGGCCTGGTATGCATCAAGATTTTTGGCTATCGCGATCCCGCGGCGGAGCAATTGGCGGAGCGCTGCGGACTGGCATTTCAACTTACCAACATCATTCGCGATGTTAAGGAAGACGCTGCGCAAGGACGCGTTTATCTCCCCGAGGAAGACTTGGCGAAATTTGGAATAACGCCGGAAGAGTTGCTCACGGCTTCTGACGCGGCGCGCTTTGAACCCCTGCTGAAAATGGAGGCCGACCGCGCCCGCGAATACTACCGCTCCGGCGAAGAGTTGATTCCTTACATTGACGAAGACAGCCAGCCAGCGCTCTGGGCGCTCATCACGATCTACCGGCGGCTTCTGGAAAAAATCGCTGTCCGGCAATACGACGTGTTTCATGGGAAGGTCCGGCTTGCCACCAGGGAGAAGCTGCTGATTCTTGGAAAGGGCGTCGTTAAGCGCCTTTTGTGATGAGCCAGCAACGGACCCCTACAGTTGCCGTGGTCGGCGGCGGTCTGGCGGGATTGGCCGCCGGATGCGCGTTAGCGGGCAGCGGCTTCCGCGTCTCACTCTTCGAAAAGCGTCCCTACCTTGGCGGACGCGCTTCATCCTACGAACATCCGGGCACCGGGGAGGTAGTGGACAACTGCCAGCACATCCTGCTCGGATGCTGCACCAATCTTATCGAGTTCTATAAACGCATCGGGGTTGAAGACAAGATTCGCTGGTATGACGCGCTCACGTTCATTGAACCCGGCGGACGCCAGTCGGTCATCAAGCCATCTTTTTTGCCCGCTCCGTGGCATGCCTCCTTATCGTTTTTATCGTCAGATTTCCTGGGCTTGGGTGACAAGCTGGCGATTGGACGAGCGCTGTTAACTTTGATTCCTCGAACTCCCGCCGAAAACGGAGAAACATTTTTGTCCTGGTTGCAGCGGCACGGGCAGACATCCCGCGCCATTGAGCGCTTCTGGCTTCCCATTCTGGTGAGCGCGCTGAATGAGCATCTGGATCGGATGTCGGTTCCTTACGCAGCACAAGTGATACGCGAGTCATTTCTTAAATCGCCCGGCGCGGGGAGGTTCGGCGTTCCCGTCGTGCCGCTCACGGAGTTGTACAACCGCGCGGGAGATTACATTAAGATGCACCACGGTGAGATCAATCTGCGATCAGGAGTGGAGTCCTTTGAGCTGCTTCCCAAAGGAGTGGGACTGCGAATCGCAGACAGCGTTGCCAATTTTGATTTCGCCGTAATCGCGGTTCCTTTCGACGCGCTTGCGAAAATCCTTCCAGATGGAACAGCGGAAGAAGAAAAGAAGAAATTAGAACGATTTGAGTTTTCTCCCATTACCGGAATCCACCTGTGGTTCGACAGGAAGATTACTGACCTGCAACATGCGGTATTACTGGACCGCACGATTCAATGGCTTTTCCAAAAATCTGAATTTCAGGAAGCCCGCCAAAATGGGGAGGCTGGTAGCTATCTCGAATTAGTGGTGAGCGCTTCCCGGTCGCTCGTGGAAAAGTCACGCCAGGAAATCATTGATTTGGCGCTGGCTGAACTTGCGGAATTCTTTCCTGAGGTTCGCAATGCAAAATTGACGAAAGCAACCGTCATTAAAGAAGTAAAAGCTTCGTTTTCTCCATTGCCGCGCGTGGACGAATATCGTCCAGGTTATACGACGGACTGGCCAAACATATTTCTCGCTGGCGATTGGACCGCTACCGGCTGGCCCGCAACCATGGAAGGCGCCGTGAGAAGCGGGTTTGGCGCCGCTGAATGCTTAGCGAAAGCGATGGGAAGAAAGAATACAAAATTCGTTGCGCCGGACTTGCCGCCAACCGGGTTGATGAGATTGTTTCAGTAGGTGTAAGTTTAGTGCTCAATGAGCACAGAAGGTACTGCCGCAACCGCAGGTCTTTCGATGGGTTCAGCACTTGCAATGATCTTATCGTTTCAACTCAACCATTCAATCTTATGGGCAGTTATCCATGGCATTTGTTCATGGATTTATGTCTTTTATCGTGCCTATGAAGGCAACTACTGAAACTACACCGCCAGCAGCACCACGCCGCCCGCGATCAACAATGCAGCAATCCATCGCCTGCGGTCCACGCGTTCGTGCAGGAATATTTTCGCGGCGATAGCATTGGTCACGAATGTAAGCGCGGCAGCTGCGGGGCCGATGAGGCTAACGTCATTCCAGGAAAGACCGAAAAGAAGCGCGTAGAAAGCCACCGCCAGCGCAACAATGCCCACAAAAAAAAGCGGATTGCTCAGGATTCTGCGCAGGACCGTCAAGAAGCCACACTGTCGCGCGGCTGAGTGCACGTCCCCAACCCGCTTCATCACATGCGACATAAGTATGTCGCCGGTCGTGGACGCCAGCACAATCAACAAGATTGCTCCCCACGTATAGAGCACCTTCATGATTTATTCCCCGTAGCCACCGTTTCGGGGGCGGCTTCCACGTTGGCCGCTTCCGGGCCCGCGGTCAGGGCCGGTCCCTGCGTCACAAATCCCACTCCTGAAGAGATCAGCAGAATGCCAATCCATCGGGTCGCGCTGATCTGTTCATGGAGCATGAATCGGGCAATAAACGCTAGCAGCACATAACTGAGGGAAGTCGCGGGAAGAACATAGGTGAGGTCGGCCCAGGAGAGCGCCGTATTGTAAGTGACAAAGAAGCCGAGCAAAAACAAAATCCCCAGAGCTACCCAGGGATTGGTGACGGCAAAAATGACGGAGGGCAAGTTACGCGGAGAGATATTTCCAATCTGTTTCATCCCCCGTGCCAGCAGTGTTTCACCGACAGCCGCGCAGATGGTAACGCTGACCAGCACCAGATATTTTCGTAAGGTCACGCGAACTTCCTATGCTGGTTGCGTCTCTACGGTGGTGGCGTCTTTTTCCCGTTTTTCCTTGACCCACTTGTTCCGCTGAGACCTGGTCTTGAGGAATGCTTTGGCTTCCTTGTAAAGCCGTTTGCGGTCATTGCTGTCGAAGGCCGCTCTTCTTAAAATGCGAAACACCGCCTTCGGCCGGAAGTAATATTCATCATAGAATCGGTGCACCGAGCTGAGAATTTCTTCCGCCGGAAGACCCGGATATTGCACGTGGGCCAGTTGGTGTCCGCCTTCGTCCACCATCTTGTTGTCCCCCACCATAAAGCCATTCTTCACAGCATAGTCATACAATTCGGTTCCCGGATAAGCGTGCGCCACTGAAACCTGAATGGTTTCAACGTCCAGTTCCTTGGCGAAGCTGATCGTGTTCTTGATGGTCTCGCGGGTTTCGCCGGGAAGGCCAAGAATGAAATCGCCGTGAATCACCAGACCCAGCTTGTGGCAGTCCTTGGTGAACTGGCGCGCACGTTCCACAGTCGCGCCCTTCTTGATGTTCTTCAATATCTGCGGATCGCCTGATTCGTAGCCCACAATCAGGAGACGGCATCCCGCCTCTTTCATGGCTTTCAAGGTTTCAAAGTCCGTGGTCACGCGCGACGTGCAGGACCAGGTCAGCTTTAATGGCTTCAGCTTCGCGCATAGTTCCACAGTGCGCGCCTTCTGAATGTTGAAGGTATCGTCGTCGAAGAAAAACTCTCTTACGTCAGGCCAGTATTCTTTGGCTTTAGCCATTTCGCGGGCCACGTCGTCAGTCGAACGCTTGCGCCACGGATGTCCACTCAAAGTCTGTGGCCATAGGCAAAACGTGCACTGCGCAGGACAGCCGCGCGTGGTGTACAGCGAGACGAAAGGGTTCAGAAGAAACGGAACGTTATAGCGACGCACGTCCAAATCGCGATGATAAATGTCGGTGACATGGGGAAGAGCATCCAAATCCTGAATCTGCAGAGCATCGGGATTGTGCACCACCGCTCCGTTTTTCAGATATGAAATTCCCAATATCTGGTCGAGTGGTTTGCCGTGCGCATAATCCACCACCGCATAATCAAATTCTTTGCGGGCCACAAAATCCAGGGCCGGGCAATCTTTCAGCGACCTTTCCGGCAGCACGCTGACGTGGGGGCCGACAAAGGCAATTTTGATCTTCGGATTTGCGTCTTTAATGGCCTGAGCCAGAAGGATATCGCCGGGAAAGCCGGGAGTGCTGGTGAACAGCACCAGAAATTCGTAACCACTGGCAATTTTTATGGTCTCTTCCGCGGAAACGTAATGCGGCGGCGCGTCCAGCAGGCGCGCGCCCTCAATCATCCCAGCCGGGTACGCCAGCCATACCGGATACCAATAGGACTCAATTTCGCGTGTCGCGGGCCAGCGTGATCCGGCGCCGCCATCAAAATTCTCAAAAGACGGGGGGTTTAAAAACAGTGTCTTTAATGGCATATATTTGAATAACTTATACTAACATCTCTCCGCTAAAACATTGTCAAACAGGTACTCCTCAGAGTACTAACCGAAGGTACTACACCGACGCTGCTAATGCCTCAAAATGAAGGACATACCTCATCAAGGCTTTTAGATGCCGGCCATTCAAAAATGCTTTTATATAAATAGGCGGGTATCATTTTGAGCGATTTTCTAAGTTGCCGCCCTTATCAGGGCTTCATTCCCAACCAGGACGGCAATTGGCCAGTCGTCCGTAACAGGCCAATGCGCGCCTTTTCCAGGGCGAAATTTGCGTCCTGCAGGGTGCCATAACGGCCGTTGAGTTCAGTACGTGCGTCCTCCAAGTCGTGGATGTTTACATTGGAGCTGTCCATCCGCACCTGAACGCTTTGCAGGTTCGACTGCGCCAATTGATATTGAAGGTCAGCGACCTCCTGGGCCGCCGCCAATTGCTCCACCATACGTTGCATTCGCAACGTCTCCTCCGATACCTGGTTCTTGGCGGCTTTTACATCCTGCTTGGCATGTACCGCGTCAGCTTCGGCCTGTTGAGCGCGGGCGTGTTGTGAGGGATTAAAAAACGGAAAGCGGATGGAAACACCAACCGTAGCGTTGTTTCGTTCGAAGGCGTTATAGAACTCCGCGTAATTGTTGTAGCGGGCAAGCACCGCGTATTGCGCGGCGAAGTCCACCGTGGGTAGCAGTCCCCGGTGTTCCCCCTGCGCACGCAGAGTTTGCGCATTGGCACGAAGCTCTGCCGCATTTACCGCCGGGTTGGACTGCACCGCCATCGTGACCGCGTCATCGTCCTGTTTAACTTCCGGCAGCGCGGGAATGGATTCCCCAACCGGCTCGATGGATGAAGCCGGAAGTCCGGTAAGTTGCGAGAGATGTTCCCGCAGCACATCCGCTGCGCCTTTTGCCTGGGCCAATTGCAGCCGTGCCTGAGCAGCCGCAAGCTTCGCTTTGGTGCCATCCACCGAACTATCCACTCCTGATTGCACGCGTTCATTGATAAGGCCGACGGCTTTTACCGCTTCATCTTCGCTTTCCTGCAATTGCCCCAGCATGGATTGCCACTTCACCAATTCCGCATAAGTAAGCACGGTATCCTGCATCACTTGCGTGCACTGATCCTGCGCCTGCAACGCTGCCGCCTTGGAATCTTCCTTTGCTGATTTCACGAACGACCGCAATGCCGGGTTAAAGAGGGCCGATTGGGCATTCACATTAAAGATCGACGGCGCCGAGCCCTCCAGGCTAAGCGGAAATCCCCAGGACGCACCTAATCCGGAGCCCGCCACAATTTGCGGCAGGTATTGATCGCGGCTTTCTAAATAAGCGGCAGCTGCGCGTTGCTGGTCCGCGGCTGCGCTGGCCGCCACGGTACTGTGGCTCAATGCCAACTCCACGGCGCGTTTAAGAGGCAAAGGTTCAGCCATCAAGGGGATCGCCAGCAGTAGGCCGGTCAGGAAGATAGCAATACGCGTCACGGAGCAATAGAAAATTCTCATCGCGTCACCTGGTATGAGGAGTGAAAGCTGATTGTAACTGAGCAGGAATCGGCAGCGGCCACCGTTCAGCAGGGAGGGAGGGAGCGTGTGTCAACTCCTTCTGTATGGTTGTCGTGGTTCTGTTTGCAAATCGGCCACATCCCCACATTGCAAGCTGAAAATCATGTCATCCCGAGCGTTTTTGCGAGGGACCTTACGTCGGATCGGATCGCCTATGCTGCCATCGGGAGTAATATTCCTTCCGATCACTGAGATGTGGGCTGGCCGTCGTAAGGTCCCTCCGTCTTCGCTACGCTCCACGTCTGGATGACATGGCTTTTGGTAGTAGCTTGTTCAAACTGATCGACTACCCGCACGGACAAAATCACACTCCTGTTGTATTCGCACAGAAGAAGTGGCATACTGCTGTGGTCATAACACAGGAGATGCGCAAAAAATGGCAGATTCGAAAATTGACCTGTTACAGGGAACGCTAGACCTTATGGTTTTGCAGACATTGGCGGCGATGGGATCTTTGCATGGATACGGCATCGCGCGCCGCATCGAGCAGGTAAGCGGCGAAGAGATTTTGCTGAATCAGGGAACGATTTATGCCTCGCTGGTCCGGTTGCAGGAGCGAGGATGGATTTCCGGCGAGTGGGGCACTTCCGAGAACAACCGCAAAGCTAAGTTCTATTCCATTACCAAAAAAGGCCGCAAACAATTGGCCGAGGACGCCGTCTATTGGCAGAGGCTCTCGGGCGTAATGCGCCGTGTGCTGGCCATGCAGGGCGAAGGCGGTGACGAATGATCGGCTGGCTGCGGCAACTACTGAACCGGCTGCGTTCGTCCTTTCCGAGTACATCGCAAGACCGGGAACTAGACGCTGAGATGGCGTCTCATCTTGAACTTGCCGTTGAAGAAAACACGAAGAGCGGCATGTCGCGAGAAGAAGCGCGCCGCCAAGCACTCATTAAATTCGGCGGCGTAGAGCAGGCGAGGGCCAAGCAGCACGAAGCCCGCGGGTTTCCCGGGCTCGACATCCTCTGGCTCGATCTGCGCTACACCTTCCGGGCCATGCGCCGCGATCCGGTATTCACATGCGTCGCGATCTTGATCCTGACCCTGGGTATTGGCGCGAACGTTGCCGTATTTAGCGTGGTGAATACCATTATGCTGCGGCCGCTACCTTTTTATGAGCCGCAGCAATTGGTTTGGATTGCGGGTAGTAAAGGTGTCGGCGGCCGTTCCGCGCAAACCTATTCAAGCGATGCCTATAAAGACTTCATTGTCCAGAACCACGTCTTTGAATCTGTAACCGCCTATTTCGCGTTTTCCACCGATGACAATCTGCTCCTGATGGGCAACGGCGAGCTGCGGCCCATCACGGGCATTATGGTGGCGCAAAATTTCTTTGAAACGCTGGGTGTAAAGCCGATTATTGGCCGCTTATTTACCGCTGATGAATGCAAGCACAACGCTGCTCCGGTCATCCTGCTCGGGTATGGATTTTGGAAACAACATTTCGCCGCTGATCCCAATATTGTGGGCAGAGCAGTTCGCATGAGCGATCAGTCGATGACCGTGATCGGTGTACTTCCTGAAAACTTTGATTTCGGTTCCGTGTTCGAGCCCGGCTCCAAAGTCGATGTTTATGGTCCGGCAATTCTGGATGACATGGAGGAGTGGGGGAATGGGCTTTCCCTTATTGGGCGCCTCAAACCCGGAGTAAACATTTCTCAGGCACAGTCTGAAGCGGACCTCTTGTTCCCCCATCTGCATTTCGACCTCAAACATCCGAATTGGGGTGGCAATTATTCGGCAAAGCTCACTATCCTCAAGGAATATGTCAGCGGGAAACTCCGCCGCTCGCTCATCGTCTTATGGTGCGCAGTCGGTATGATCCTGCTGATTGTCTGCGTGAATCTTTCGAATCTGATGCTGGCACGTGCCGCCGCCCGCAGCAAAGAATTTGCCATGCGCAGCGCTTTAGGCGCAGGCCGCGGACGCCTGGTTCGCCAACTGCTTACTGAAAGCTTGGTTCTCTCGGGCACAGGCGCGATCTTCGGCCTGGTCCTCGCTTTTCTCATTACCTCCTATCTCGCTCATCAGGGATCCATTGCTCTTCCTTTATTGAACAGCGTCAAGGTGGATGGGACCGCTCTTGCCTGGACATTGTTCATCACCGTTGCCACCGCTGTCATCTTCGGCCTCGCTCCCGGCGTTAAAATGTCGCGCAACAATTTGCAGGACGCGCTCAAAGATGGTGGGCAGGGTATGAGCGAAGGCAAAAAGCACGAACGTCTACGTTCAATCCTGGTAGTTTCTGAATTGGCGTTGGCTTGTGTGCTGCTTGTGGGCGCAGGACTACTGCTGCACAGTTTTCTTCGCGTGCTTGATGTTGATTTGGGATTTGAACCCGCCCGCACTGCAGCAATCAAAGCCGATTTACCGTACAACAACAATGGCGACCAGAGGGGTGCGATTGCGCGAGATATGCTTCAACGAATAAAAGCCATTCCCGGCATCGAAGCCGCTGGCACCTCCGATAATCTTCCGCTCGGCATGAACCGCAACTGGAGTTTGGGCACGCACGACAAGGATTATATTCAGGCACATCTTCCTCCCACATTTGTTTATGTAGTGACTCCCGGCTATCTCAACGCAATGGGTATTCGCCTGATTGAAGGTCGCGACATCAGTTGGCAGGACGCTGCCGGCAATCAAGCCGTTGTCATCATCAACCAGAAAGCGGCCAAGTTTCTTTGGCCTGGAGAGGGTCCTATTGGACGTACTGCGCAGGTCGCTTCAAAAGATGCTACGGTGATCGGTGTTGTGGCCGATGTCCGCGAAAGCAGCGCAGAAACTGAATCTGGCTGGCAGATGTATTTGCCCCGAACTCAGTTCGGGCCCGTGGGGACGCAACTCGTCGTCCGCACAAGCCTGCCACCTGAGGTATTGGCGTCAAGCGTGATGAGTGTTTTACGCAGCATCAATCCCGAGCAGCCCGCAGTCGAGTTCCGAACCATTCAGGGAATTGTTGATCATTCCACCTCGCCTCGCCGTTTCTTTGTCTATCTTGTCGGTATCTTTGCCGTGCTTGGGTTGGTCCTTGCTTCGCTCGGAATTTACGGCGTCATTTCTTACTCCGTCACGCGCCAAACTCAGGAGATCGGTATTCGAATGGCGCTGGGGGCTACCGTATCCAACGTGCAGTTCCGCGTCATTGCCAAAACTTTGCGGCTCGCGCTCATTGGAATCGCGCTCGGTGCGGCGGCGTCTTTCGCCATGGCACAAGCAATTGCGTCATTGCTTTTCGCCGTTCATTCAAATGATCCACCAACTTTCACCGGAACAATTTTGCTCTTAACTTGCGTCGCCGTACTGGCCGGATATCTGCCAGCTCGCCGCGCCTCACGGATTGATCCCATGATCGCGCTGCGGAATAACTGAGCGTTAGAGTTTGAGGAAAGGAAGTGCACCTATGAAAGGCTGGCTTCGCCGATTGCTTGGCTGTTTCCGTTCGTCTTTCTCTCACGTGCGTCAGGACCAGGAACTCGACAGCGAGATCGCATCGCACATCGACTTTGCAATTGAAGAAAACGTCAAGCGGGGCATGTCGCCAGAAGAAGCTCGCCGCCAGGCGCTGATCAAATTCGGCGGTGTAGAGCAGGCAAAGCAGCAGCATCGTGAAGCCCGCGGCCTGCCAGCGCTCGAAATCCTGTGGCAGGATTTGCGCTACGCGGTCCGCACTTTGCGCCGCGACCGAAGCTTCGCCTTGACCTCAATCTTGATTCTTGCCCTCGGAATTGGCGCGACCACCGCCATGTTTTCAATCATCCGCGCCGTATTGTTAAAACCGCTTGCCTACCAACAGCCTGACCGCGTCGTATTGCTGCCGCGAGGGATAACTCCTGTCCGATTTGACGAGATGAAAGCCGCCAGCCGCTCTTATACGGAACTCGGCGCATTCTCAGGCCCCGAGCATTTCACATTTTCCGGTATGGGCGAACCCGAGGTTCTCAATGGTGCACGCGTTTCCGGCAATTTCTTACAAATTTTAGGAGTTGCCCCGCTACGCGGTCGTACTTTCTCCTTGCAAGAAGACGCACCCGGCGCGCCAGCAGTCGTAATGATCAGCGCAGAATTGTGGCAGAAACGGTTCAACAATGATCCCAAAGCAATCGGCCAATCAATTACGCTCGGCAGTGTGTCGTATACCATCATCGGTGTTCTGCCCCACGATTTTCAGTTTCCATTTTCCGCGGTGGATGTGTGGGTGACCAAACCTTCAGAATCGTCTCTGGTGGACGCCCCTTCACGACCGCTCAGCCCAACATTGACAGCGTTCGGTCGCCTCAAGCCCGGTGTGGATATTCAACAGGC
>JANWKU010000181.1 GCA_025451215.1 Terriglobales bacterium | reverse complement strand
CTTCACATGAGTTACCGCTAAAGCGGTTCGGAATGACGATGCGAAGGGAGAATCCTTAAAAGTGGATTCCTCACAGCTAAAGCTGTTCGGAATGACAAATATCTGACAAATATCAAAGATGGAAATCAGAATACGGAACTTTATGCCGTCGAGTAGCCGGAATTTCAAGTTGCTCGGGGCTTGAATTTCAGGCTGCCGAGGGGCCGGAGTTGTTTTCCATTGGGTTGGTTGCGGAGAGGGCGGGGTCCATGAGGGCGCGCTTTAGGCGGACCTTTTCCTGCAACAGGGCTTGCATGGAGGCGGCGGTCAGTCCGCGGTTGGCGAGTTCGCGTTGAATTTGCTCGATGCGGCGGCGCAGGTGGATGCGTCGCACGCCGCGGATTGCGCCTTCGATGCGCTCGGGCGTGAGTTCTTCTTCGTCGTGCATGAGCGTTTGCGCCAGCAGATTGCGGTCGGAGGCGGAGAGAGGCAGGTCCATGGGATTGGCGTCTTCCGGTGCGGTGAGCAGAGCGCTTAACAAAGACTCGGCCGGCATTCCGGTGTGCAGGTTGTCGCCTTGCATGGCGAAGCGGGCCTGGCGGGCGGGATCGAATGGTTCTTCGGCGCCGTCGCGGGCGGAGATGTGCTCGTCATTGTTGCTCATCTCGTTCGCTGAGGCGAGGGCGCGGATGAGGATTTTTTCGGCGTCGGTGACCTGCGCTTCGGTTGGAGCTTTCAAGCTTGATGCGGAGCGGTTGGTGACGGCCTGCTTGAGTTCCTGGCGAAGGACGGCGGAATCAATGGAGAGCTTTTGCGCGATCTCCTGCGAGATTTCGTCGCGGACAATGCGGTTGGGAATGCGCTGCACGTGCGGCAGCAGAAAATTCACGGCCTTCACTTTGCTCTCGGCATTGCGCGCGGGAAACTGCGCGCGGGCTCGCTCGATTAGGTAATTGAAGTAGCGCTGGGAATTTTTCAGAGCGGCGGCGTAGGCGTCCTTGCCCTGGCGGCGGAGGAAGAGGTCGGGGTCAAATCCGGCTTCGAGGGTCAGCACTTTGATGTTGAACTCTTCTTCCACGAGAAGGCCGAGCGTGCGTTCGGTGGCTTTCGCGCCGGCGGTGTCGGGATCGAAATTCACGACGATATTTTTGCTGAAGCGACCCAGGAATTTGGCCTGTAGCTCGGTAAAGGCGGTGCCGGAGCTGGCGATGACGTTTTGGAATCCGGCGGAGTACACGGAGATGCAATCCATTTGGCCTTCGACGAGGATGGCGTAATCGAGTTTGCGGATGGCTTCCTTGGCGTGGTCGAGATTGAAGAGCACGCGCGACTTTGAGTAGATGGCGGTTTCCGGCGAGTTCAGATATTTTGGGCCGGCCTTTTCGTCGGTGGAGAGGGTGCGTCCGGTGAAGGCGATGATTTTGCCGTTTTCGTTGGCGATGGGGAACATGACGCGGTTGCGGAATTTGGAGTACATCGCGGCTGGCGCGGGTCTTTGGTCGCTGGTCGTTGGTTTCTGAGACACAAGGTCCCTCGACTGCGGAGGGACGCTCTTCGAGCGTTCCTCCTCCGCTCGGGATGACAGCGTGGGGGAGCTACTTGCCGCGGAAAGTTGCTGATTGCTGAATGCTGATTGCTGAGTGCTTGGTCCCGATTGCTGCGTGCCTTCTTTCCAGGAAAACAGGCCGCTCTCGCGGAGGACTTCTTCGCTGAACTCGTTTTTCAGGCGGTCGCGGAGAAGGAAGCCGGAGTCGGGGGCGTATCCGATGCGGAAAGTTTTGATGATTTCTTCGGTGAGTCCGCGGCCTGCTAGGTAATCGCGGGCGGTGGCGCCTTCGGGACGGCGGAGAAGTTCCTGGAAAAAAGCGCAGGCGCGTTCGTGGACATCGAGCAAGACGCCGCGCAGCTTGGCTTCTTTGGCTTCGGCGGGCGTATTGTAGGTCGCCTGCGGGATGGCGATGCCCAGCTTTTGCGCTACCAGTCGGACGGCTTCCGGGAAGGTTATGTTTTCGATTTTCTGGACGAAGCTGAAGACGTCGCCGGAGAGGCCGCATCCGAAGCAGTGGTAGAACTGGCGCGTGGCGTGGACGGAGAACGACGCCGTTTTTTCGCCGTGGAAGGGGCAGAGTCCGGAGTAGTTCTGCGCACCGGCCTTCTTCAGCTTGACGTAATCGCCGATGATGCGAACGATGTCCGCCTGCTGCTTGACCGTGTATGCAAAATCGCCCGGGTTCGCCATGAGGTACGCCTATTCCGCAGGAATTATCCGTGGAAAAAGGTATGAATGGAATATACCGGAGTGGGATTGTTGTGGAGAAGCTGTGGGAAAGGAGAAAGAGATGTGGATGGGGGTGGAAAGTGGTACAGGTTATACCTGTGCTAGCTGTTCGAATTTTTCCAACAATGAGTTTATTTCTGTTTCGGCAAAAGCTTGGCAATCTGAGTAAAGTTTGGCTAGTAAGGCTGGTAAGCTTTCTTTGACTGAAGTTAGTGTGGATTCTAGCTGCGGAAACTGTGCCCGAAATAAACGAATTCGATCCAAATTTCCTCTGAGCTTAACCTGACGTTCAGTTTCATTCGTCCAAATGTCGCGCCAATATGCACAGGTCTGACACGAAGGCATGCAGCGCATACCATCGTGAGATAGAAATGACTCCCAACCGGAATTAGCCAGCAAAAGAGTTTTTAAAGAATCGTCACGTCGCTTTTCGTTGTTGCAACGCTTGCAAGCGACTAATACATTACCAGGCAAATGCAAACCCGCCCGACACCGGTTCATGCCATCCAGATGCTCAATAATGCAGATCGTTTCATTCAGATTACACAAGCAATAGGGACATTTGTTGTCGAAGCGTTCGCGAACCAGCTCTCCATATTGTTCATCATCAACCTTGATCGGCCAATCTTGGCTAATTTTTCCGACTCAATTCATGAAGAAACATACTAACTAGCTTGTTTGCGACATCAGATTTCGCCCGTCTTGTTGCAGATCGTAATTGAGATGAGGGATCTCTCATTTATCCTCTATCCCGAGAAGCCAATCAACATCGACCTCCAAAACATCTGCTAATGCTTTAAGTTCATAATCGAATACATGACGGTGGTTATTTTCGATTTTCGCTATGGCGGCGCGATCTAACTGAGTTCCTCTACCCGCAAGTTTTCCTGAAAGGGCATCTTGAGTTAATGCCGGATCGCAATTCTTGCGGGCCGATGCGACGCGCTCACCAATGATGTTTTTTAGCGGACGCTTCTTAGCCACCCCCAGAGATTAACTTTTGTTTGGGGTCAAAATGTTCTAAACTAGAACATCACATTGGCGTTAATTTATGGCCCAACTCTCAGTCAGGCAAATAAAGGATCAGATAAGAACGCTGAATCGAAGGTTGGAGAGAGCAAATGCTGAACCTTGCAACGCAGACCGCGCACTCTGGGCTTCGCTCGCAATTGTCAGTTTCGCGAGAGTCGTTGGTCTTGCTGAAGATGTGACTGTTGATCCTGAAACGGTACTCGGGGATCTTTTAGCTGACTTGATGCATTGGTGCGATGTGCAGAAGAAAAATAACGCCTATCAGGAACCAATTAATTTTGATTCGGCATTGGCCCGTGCGCGGAATCATTACAGGGGAGAATATGCAGAAGAGCAACTCATTCATAGCTGACTGAAATACGAGGGTAAAGCTTCATGGAAAAATACGGAGTATATGGGCAGAAAAACGATTTGCACATTTGGTCTCTCGAAAGTATCGTCTCTCGCGAAACAGCAGAATTATTACAAGACCTGAAAACATCGTTCGGTTTTCAAGTTTTGATAGTCGGCCCGTTAGAAGTGTTCAATAAGTTTTTAGAAACTTAGTTTGAGTGTTGCCCGCCAGAAAAATCTACATACACATAGGTCCTTCGCTTCGCTCAGGATGACAATGCGGGGTAACATTCGGTGCTGAAAACAGCGAGAGTCTGACCTGCCGAAACCTCAGGCATTATGTTGGGTCGCCGAAATTCGGGACGAAACCAGAGAGTCATTCACTTCTTTCCCTGCACCACTCCGAGGCACTTGCCGTAAAGTTCGAGCAGATGGGCGGCGAAGTCTTCGGGTTTGGCGGCGGCTCCTGTGCCCTGGAAGCCTACGCCTCCTTGGACGCTGGTGCGGCCGTAGCCGGTGGTCATGGCGACGAACTTCATTAGGTCGAGGGCGATGTCTTCATTGCGGCGGGAACCTGCGCTGGTGTTTGGTGATTCTTCCATGAATGCCTCCTCAGTGAATTAATGTCTCCATGGTAACTGATTCTTGGTTCTCGTTCAGGGGTGGGGAGAATTGCTGAGGAATTGGGAATAAAACCTTTTATCACAGAGGGCACTGGGTTCACAGAGGGAGCGAATTTTTGATCAGGGGCTGTGTAGCTGATCTAAGTCGGGCCTAGCTTTGCTCGGCAGGGTGCCCGCAGCGGCTAAAGCCGCGGCATTTTATGAACGGCGTCTGCACGACTGAAGCCGCGCCCTTCCCGGGAGGTGGCGATTTCAATACGACGTTAGGATGAGCCAGTCTCGCCGAGCTTGCTCGGCTGGACGGGCGAGACGCCCGTCTCTCCACGAGCAAAAATATAGGTGGGAATTTTCTGCTCATACCTAGGAATAATCGCCGTACGTGAAGCTTCTTACGAAGCTAAAGGCTCTACCGGATTCCTTCGGCCCCTGCCGACTCCTAGACTTAATTTTGATTGCGATATCGTTTTGGAGGCTTCCCCATGAAAGTTCGAACAGGCGCGTTAGGGATTTTGCTGTTGAGCGCGATTTGGGTCTGCGCCCAGACCACAGCGCCCGGTGATAGCACGCAGAGTACGCCATCTTCTAATTCAAGCCAGGCTAGCCCAGGTCAGGCAAACCCAAGCCAAGCTACCCCTGGTCAAGATACGCACGACCAGACAAATCCGGGCCAGACGAATTCCGGCACAATGAATTCGGGTCAAACCAACTCCGGCCAGAGCGCGACGACTGGTCAGTCAACCACGCAAGCAGAACCCGCCACGCCCGGCCAGACGACCAATACACCGAACAGTTCGGCAATGGGCGCCGAAAATGGTGCGGCGAATGGACAAAACACATTGACAGGCTGCCTGGGTGGCACGCCCGCGAGCGCTACATATTATTTGACCGACACCAGCGGCAAGACCTACACGCTGACGGGGAACTTCGATGCACTGAGAACGCACGTAGGCCAGCAGGTACAGGTGAGCGGAGAACCGGTAAGCGCGGCCAGCGCGAGTTCCGCGGGATCGGCGACTCCGGGAGCCAGCCCCTCTGTGCAAACGCCGGGCAGCAACGGAGCAGCAATGACTCCGGGATCATCCGCAGCGGCGGGAAACGCCACGTCTCCCGGGCTGCATTATTTCCAGGTTTCCAGTGCTAACAAAGTAGCTGATTATTGTGGAGCGCACGCGGCGACGAATGGGCCTTCTGGAAAACTGATGAATGAAGGCAACGTGACGCTAGCGGCACTGATTCTGCCTGCGCAAGCGGCTGGATCGGGAAGCGGAGCGGGCGCGGGAACGGCGTCTGGAGCGAGCCAGGGTGCGGGCACTGGTACTGGAACAGCAACAGGTGCGACGTCACCGCAGAACACGCCGCCGCAGCGCACGACGCCTGAGCAGAACGCGCCACAGAATTCCCCGATGGGAACTCCGGGCGCAGCTACGCCTACACCGGGAACCGCCACTCCTCCGGCGGGAACAGCGACTCCGACGCCGGGCGAAGCCACACCTCAACCGGGTGGAGCGAACCCAGCGCCGGGCGCGACGTCGCCAAACCCAACGCCGGGTGCGGTGCCCTCTGAAATGCCAAATCCCAGCACTCCGAATAGCACAAGTCCCGGCACGCCGAATACGACTACTCCGGGAACGCCAGATTCAACGCCAGGAAGCACTGTCCCGGGAACAGCAACACCCGGCAACACGATGCCGGGTAATCCGGGCACGGCGCCGCAATCAACCAATCCGGGAACGATTCCTCCGAGTTCTACGCCTTCTACTCCTGGAACGACGCATCCATAAAAACGCAATTGCCGATACAACCGAGGCCCACAAAAATGTGGGCCTTCTTATTTTGGAAACTCGAGCTTGCCCCGGAGTCGCGGCGCGACAGTGCGCGCAAAATATAAGATAATATTTTGCGAGGAAACTAATGGCTGAGCACAAAGTTTTTTGCGTGAAGTTGCATCAGGAGCTACCCGGTTTGAGCGAACCGCCCTTTGATACGGAGTTGGGGAAGAAGATCTACGACAACGTTTCGCAGCAGGCGTGGACCGCATGGGGCGAGTTCTGCAAGATGTTGCTGAATGAATATCGGCTGAATCCGGCGCGGCGAGAAGATCAGGAAGTGATCGTGAAACAGATGGAGCAGTACTTCTTCGGTCAGGGCGCGGCGCCCCCGAAGGAATATGTTCCGCCTTCGGCGTAATCGGGGGTATGGGTTCTTAGTGCCTTGGGGTCAATAGGTTAACCGCGGACGTGGCTCCCAATGACAGCATATGCAGTTCGATCTGTCGTAGGTCCCTCGCAAATGCGGCTCGGGATGACATGATTTTCAGAGTTGTAAGATTTCTGAGCTGTAACCCGAATAGAGTTACCGACTTAACCTCACCCGCACCGATTTTAGTGCAATTTTCATTGTCCCGTAATATTGCTGCGCTACAACTTAGCCATGGATCCAAAGATCCATGACACGCTGATTCTTTCCGACGTGCATCTCGGTTCCGAGTGCAGCCGGGCACGGGAAGCCACTCGCGTTTTGCGCGAGAACCGTTTTCGCCGCCTGGTGCTGCTGGGCGATATTTTCGCTGACCTCAACTTTGGCCGCCTGACCAAAGAACACTGGCGCTTCCTTGGCTACATTCGCAAACTTTCCAATCCCAAGCGCAGTGTGGAAGTGGTGTGGGTGGAAGGCAATCACGACCATGGCTTGACGGACATCATGTCGCATTTAGTTGGCGTGAAGGTCTATCAGGAATATTCCTGGGGGTATCAGGGCATGCGGCATATTGCGATCCACGGACATCAGTTTGATCGTTTTGTAGTGAGCAATTTGCGCATGAATTACTTGATGACGCTGTTCTACCTGCAACTGCAGAAGTTCGACTTCAAGGGCAAGCCGATCGCGCGGCTGATTGACCGGATGAATACGCGGTGGCTGCGCATGTCAGAAAAGGTGGAGTCAGGAGCGTTCGTCCATGCGCGCTCGCGCGGAGCAGCGCGAATTTTTTGCGGACACACGCATGCGGCGATGCGCCGCGAACAAAACGGAATTACTTACTACAACACCGGGGCCTGGGTGGATGAGCAGCCGACTTACATTGTGATCAACGAAGAAGGAGTAAAAATCCATGAATACCGCGAACGAATTGACGATCGTGATTCCAGCGAAGAACGAAGCGGAATTGATTCCGCGCTTATTGGTCTCGCTGGTGATGCAGGACTATCCGCAGATTTCGAATACGAAGGTGCTGGTCGCTGATGCGGGCTCGACGGATGGAACCCAGAACATAGTCGAAGAATTTGAGGAATTGCTGAATGTGAGGGTGATCGCGGGCGGAAGACCGTCGGAGGGACGCAATGCGGGCGCGGCGCTGGCGGACTCACGCTACATTTTGTTTCTGGATGCGGATATTGAATTGGCTTCAGAGTCGCTGGTACGCCGCGCGCTGGAACTTGTGAAGAAGAAAAATTTGCATTGCGTGACTACCAATATTCTTTGCCGCGGCGGGAGCTTAACGGACAAGATGCTTTACGCCAGTAACGACATGTTTCAATATCTTTCGCGGCTGCATCGTCCCTTCAGCACCGGAATGTTCATGCTCTTTGACCGGAAGCGGTTTATGGAACTGGGTGGATTTCATGAGCAGGTACACTTCGCCGAGGACTACATGCTGAGCAAGCAGGTAGCGCGAAGTAAATTCGGCATTGTGCGCGGAGGCGTTTACACGACGAACCGGCGTTTTCAGAGAATGGGACATTTCCGCGTGGCGCGGCTCTTTCTGGCAACGGCGTTTAACTTTGGGAACCAGAATTTCTTTCTGCGCGACCACAAGTATTGGGAGGCGTGAGGGGCAGTTGCCAGTTGCCGGTAACATTTAGCACTTGGCATTTGGCAATTAGCGCTCAGTTTTTGGATCGGGCTGCAAAATGCCAGGGGCCAAATGCTAATGGCAACGAGGCAGGGCGACTTGCGCCATTTGAGCCCTGTGCGGGCTTGCATCTTTATTGATTAAGAAAAATCCCTTACGGCTGCGGCGCGATTTGTCGGATGCGGTGAGGGTGGATCTGAAATCCACTCCCACGCGCGGCGGCCATTCACGCCCAGCACGGCGCGAGCTTCTCCGTATTCGACCAGGCGGTTCAGCACGGTTGTCACCGAAGCGAGCGGATCTTTGTGGCGCTCAATGACCGGGGCAATGCGTTCCTGGATATGTTCACAGACCTCGCGGGCGGCCAAGGGGCGGTTCGCTTCCATCAGCACAATGCGGCAGGCTTTGGTGAATCCAACCTGGCGCTGCCCTTTGCGGTCGAGCATCTTCTGGAGGTCTTCTGAAAGGACGTTGTCTCCGAACAAGTTGGCAAGGCCCACGATGGTTTGCTTCACGGTGCCGATGCGCTTCATGATCTCAGCGCGCTGGCGTATTAGGCTGTGCAATTCATCTTGCGCGGTGCGCACCACTTCCTGCACGGATGCATCGGTATGATTGGTTGAGACGCCACCGTTCGAACTGCGAAATTCCGCACTGCCATCCATAAATTCTCTCCAGCGTTCCCCGACGTCCGCTGCGTAACTTAATGACTCTGCCCGCTGCTTGAGATACGTAAATAAAGGTCAGATCGTTCCTTGGGATTCGACCCTTTATTACCTATTTCAAGGTTGCCGGATAGACGTTCTTTGCGCAATAAAGGTATGCAACAAAATTGTTAAATGTTGTCAAATCTACCGGGCAGGGCGAAGCAGAGATAAGTGCCTTGCTTTCCAGTCGAAAAAGAAGTGTTGAAGGAAAAATTTTCCGGTAGCATACGGCACTATCTTTAATCTGAATAATCAGAATCGGTTTCTTCCATCGAGCTTCCCAAATTTTGTATTGGGAGATCGAAGGTGGAGGTTACCAAGCCGGCGACAGGCCAATCTTTTTCACGAGCGTCCGATAGCGTTCGTCCGAATGGAGGAAATCGAAGGTCGGCGTTTTCTGGACAAATATCAAAAATGCCGAATGTTCCTTATAAGCGTCCTCAAGTTTTGCGAGAGCGTGCTCTTTGTCTTGCAACTGCCCATATTGCCAGGCGAGCACCCAGGGCGAGACATACTGTTTTTTAGCAAGCGCCAGTTGTTGATTTAGCGACCGCTCCCGAACTCCGCGCATTCCATTTTTATTGAAGATCTGGCGGACGGCTGTGGCGGATTTCGTGTCGTTCTGATTCAGGTAAGCCTGTTCCAGGGCCACGGCTGCTTTGCGGTCCTCACCCTTGATGGCGTAAGCGTTCGATAAATTAAATTCAACCCAGAAATCCCGCCGGAATTGGGCCTTCTGTTTGAGATCTTCAATGCCTGCGTCAAGCTGGCGATCGTAGATGTAGGCAAGCCCTAACGAGGAAGGGTTGGATAGCGGATCGATCTGGCTTGATATTTTCTGTTCCTGCAATGCTTCCGCGTCATGGTTCTGCACAAAAAGTATTTTGGAAAGGATCAGGTGTGCCTCGGCAAAGTTCGGATTCAATCCGACGGCCTTGCGGGATTCGCCTTCAGCTTTTGGCCAGTCCCAGTAATGGAACAAATAAATTGCGGCCATGGTGTTGTGGGCCTCAGGCGACGAATCGTCCAGGGCCAGTGCTTTGCGGGCATATTCCTTAGATTTCGCGAAAGCAGCTGCGGGCGGTATCTGCCAGTCCACAGCCCTGGTTCCGTATACGTCGGCAAGGCCGGACCATGCGGCGGCGTAATCCGGTTGTAATTGGACCGCGCTCTCGAAATTCTGTTCACTTCGGTTGAAGTCCCCCATATACCAGAAAAAGCGGCCCTGGAGATATGCATCATGGGATTCTGGGTTCACATACTTTTGAGCTTTGACCGCAGGGGGCGGAGCTTTGGCCTGCGCCGCAATAGTTTGGGAAACTTCTTCAGGCAGAGAAATGGCGTCTTTAAGGCTGCGATCATAACTTTCCGCCCATATATGGGTGTCGGTCGGCGCATAGATCAGTTGCAGGTTTACATGCACCTGTCCGTTCGTGCGCATCACCGAACCTTCCAGAATTCCATCCACGCCGAGGGATTGCGCGATTTCGCGCAGCGGTTTGCTCACGCCCTTGAATTGCATTGCCGACGTACGCGAGACGACGCGCAGGGAATGGTTCTGTGCGAGCGCGGTAGTCAGTTCGTCCGTTATACCGTCGGAGAAATATTCCTGCGAAGGATCGCCTGAGAGATTTGCAAGAGGAAGCACGGCGATGGAGTGGATGGGACCAATCTGGCTGCTGGAGAAAAGGCGGTCGCGCAAGCCGCCAAGATTGAGGCAAGCATTATCCCGGCGAGGATAACGAAGCCGATGGCGAACGCGGCTTCCCACTTTTGGACAATGTCGAATCGGTCATCCCATGAGAGATGCTGCGGTTGGGCATAATCTATGCCAAGGCGGAAAAGCTGCTAGCAGTTTGCTTCCCACCCTTTCGCACAATGCGCGAAAAGGGTGGGGCACCCTCGGTTGAGATAGTGTTTGGGGGGCGAAAGAAAGGCTGGGCGACGCGCCGGGTGGTCATACTGAGACACTCCCTATATCTGTGCGTCGGGAGTTGGGAAGAACCGCATTCTGAGCTAGCCGTTTTCGACTCGCGCCGTTATATCTTCGTATGCCGCAACGATGAGTCGCCGTAGTTCTGCGGCGTTTGTGGCCGTTTCCGCTTTCAACTTTACGTGGCGCATGAACTTGCCGGTGCCTTGCAACAAGCGGGCAGGATCCGGCAGCGATGCGCCTTGAAAGAATCCTACGTTGACGTATGCGAAGGCTGCATCTCCGAGGCATGCAGTCGGGCAGCCATCGTGCAAAAGTTCTCGGATCTCGTCCCCGCACTTTCGCATCACCTCAAACCAGTGGTGCGCGATGGACCCCAACTCGCCCGCATGCTCATTCATCCACGCATCAATGGCTGGATCGTGCTCGACTGCGCCGTTCAATCGAAACAATTCCGTTCTCGCGGTCATGGCGTTTTGACGGCTACCTGTTGGTTCCAGGGCGCGACGCTTTCTTCATACTCCATGGGATCGCCGAACCCTTCGGTTTGGACGCCGAGTTGGCGAAGAGCGTCCAGGGCCATCAGTCGGCGATGCGCGTTGAAGGTCATGATATGGGCGAAGACGCCGCCGAAGGTGAAGGCTTCAGCCGGTTCGCATAGAGCGTCAACGAAAGTGTCGTCCCACGAGGAATGATTTCTAACGTCGGTGAAAATGCGATGCAGCTCGATATCGGTTTTTTCGAGCCTTTGCAACATTGCTTGCGGAGAGCGCTGCGATTTAGGAGGGCCGTTCATATCCATATCGGCCCCGGAGAGCGCGGCGGTCCAGACTTCCTTGGTGAAGATTATGTTTTCGAGTAGTTGCCTTAGAGTCTTGTTCGACTCCCGCCAGGGCAACAGCTCGACGACGGTGGGCAGCGTCCGGTCCAATTGCTCGTCGGTTAAGGTACCTGCATATTCCAGCAACCGGCGCGTGTGCCAGGAATCGTTGCCTGCAAAACGATCGAATAAATCCATGTCGCTTCCTCCTTTTGTTGGGGAACCAATTGTTGAGGGACCGGGGGCGAGAAAGTGAATGTTGTTGTCCGCGCGCAGGTGGTAGTGCGGACCACGCATGCGCCGGTAGATGCTGGGAGACGTCCGGAAAGCTTTCCGGAAAGCGCGAGTGAACGCCTCCAAGGAATTGTAGTTGGCGTCCAGAGCGATGTCCGTGACCGACATTCCGGTATGTCCCAGCTGATAGGCAGATCTTTCCAGCAACAGTCTTCGCCGCATGGCCGCCGGAGTTTCTGCGACCATGGTCCGAAACAGCCTGTGGAACTGCGTGCGGCTTTGATATGCCTGGCGGGCGAGGTCCTGCGTTTTCGCCGGAGTATCCAGGGAGTTCGCTACTATCGCGGAGAGGTGGCTTGCCTTGTCCTTGCTATCCGCTTTATTCATTGCGCCCGGTTCCTCATCTGGAAGGGATCATAGAGGAAGATGGCGGGTTGCGCCTGATCGTGCGTACCGAAGATTTAGGGATATTACATGGAGAGTACCCTTGTGAAGCCGAAAGGTGGGTTGAATCGGCTTTCAGTCCCGGCGAGCTGTCGGCAGGTTTGCTTCTCACCCTTTCGCAAAATGCGCGAAAAAAGTGGGGCAACCTTGGTTGGATAGTGTTGGCGAGGAACGAAAGGAAGGCTGGGCCACCCGCCCGCGGGGAAAGTTTAGTTTTTTACTTCGATAAAATGGAATCCTGTCAGTACGCGATTATTAATCTGCACGGTTGAGCGGTACTTTCGGCCATTGATGCTTCCGTATTCAAAGATCGCTTCATGCAATTCGCGATAATTGCCGATTCTCTCCACGAGCGTGACCCGACCGGTCGGCATAACGTTTGGGATGAAGCGTACGTTTCTGGGTTGGGCAGGATTATCGTCAGGGCGCGAGAATCGGTAGCGCACATTCAGAGCGGCACCATTGCCTATATTCTGGATGATGAAGCTGCCTTGGTCGGGGCGGGCGATGATATTGCCGACCGCACCATTCATTTCCAGAATCGCATCCGCACCGTCTCGTAACTCGCCTAGAATCATGATGCACGGTTTGGATGTACCCTCGACTTGGTCTAGGGCGGCTTGCGCTTGCCGTTGGGCCGCTTTCCTGAGCCTCCAAGTTTCGATTGCATACCAGATTAGAAATATCAGTCCGGCGATTTGAACCAACAGCATTAGAAGCTGGATGTGATGGTCGCTCATTGGTCGGCAATTATACCCATAACTAAAGATGATCTATATACGGTTTCGCTCTATTTCTCTGATAAAAAATATCCGATAAAATTTTCAATTTCTTGCCTGACTCATCCCGCGAAATCGCCGTATGTTTCTGTATCGGGAAGTCTTGTTTTGTTAAAATCGCGCTGCTTCTGGAGGTAATTAAAATGAGCTTTTCCGCTCTGATTTACCTTGTTTTAGTTTCATCGCTGTTGGTAGCCCAAACGACTACTCATGGAAATCCCAAAGCGATCATTGAAGTGGGCGGGACGGAATTGCATCTGGGGATGACCCAAGCACAAGTAGCGGCAAAATTGTTTGGGGATGAGATTACGAAAATCAAAGATGATGAGTGGATGCTAGGGTCACTTTCAAAAGGACACATGGGCCCAACTCTCCAGTTCACAAATGGCGTTCTCGGCTATGCCGAAAGAGAATGGACAACTTCCGAAAACGATGTGGGAGAAGCATTGTTTGGAGTTATTAGCTACTTAAATACTCAAGGATTTTCCTCTTGCATCGTAACCGCCGATACAAAGCCTTCGCCTGATCTAACTGCTCAAAGGGTTTGGATATCGTGCGGAGTGAAAACTGTCTTGCTTATTCGCTATTCCATCGGAGGACATTCCTACAACTCTGTAGAAGAGCAATTGGGTAGTATGAGATAACAATGCCGATTTGGGCATTTTTTTAATGATTTGCCGCTACGCTTGCCTGCATCGTCTTCGGCAGTTCGCGGGTGGCCCGCCCTTTCGCTTCTTTTGCGAAGGGTGGGTAGTTGGACAACGTCGAGTGGTCATCTCCTGATGGTGCCGCGGGCATAATTTATTGTTTTGGTCTGAAGCTGCCAGCGGTTTGCCTCCCACCCTTTCGCAAAATGCGCGAAAAGGGTGGGGCACCCTCGGTTGGGATGGTGTTGGCGGAAATGGATCTAGTTAGTATCCCGCGATCTTTGGCGAATGAATTAGTTTGCGTGTGCGAGGCTTGCCTGCATTGTCTTCGGCAGTTCATCGCCGCGGAAATACTTTCCAGCGGAGGCTTTCATCTCCGGCATAGCAATGTAGGGCTTGCTGTAATCATTCGCCGCATTCCAGAAGAGGAAGCCGATGCCGCCCTTTTCCTTTGCGGTCAGCACTTGCACCTTGATGTAGTCGGGCGAGTAGGTCTTGGTGCGCCAGCGGAAGGCTTGCAGCCACGGGCGAATTACTACGCCGCTCCCGGCGGTGATCTTTTCGAAGCGCGCCATGGACTCGCCGATGAAGTGTTCCGGCGCGTCTCCGGGGTGGTCGTAGCCGTCCATTTTGAAGAAGTGCGATGGATAGATCATGGGCGAGATCACGTCGCTATACTTGGCCATTCCCACGATGTCCTGGCCGGTGTGGTTCAGATCGGCGGGGCGCTGCCATGCCATCACGCCGAATACATCGAGTGAAAGCAGCGCGCCGCTGGGATGGATTTGCGCATAGGCGCGTTTCAGGAAGTCGGTAATTACGTCAGAACGGTGCCAGCCGGGGTGCGCGGTTTCAAAGTTGAAGCTGGCGTCTTTCTGGTCGCCTTCGGCGGGAAATCGGACGTAGTCAAACTGAATTTCGTCGGCACCAGCTTCGGCGGCCGCCTTCGCCAGGGCAATGTCATAGTCCTGGACTTTGGGATTGGAAGAATCCGTCCATACGAGTTTGCCGTTTTCGCGCCATGGTTGACCGGTTTTGCGAGATTTCACCGCGAGTTCGGGATGTGTTTCTACGAGGTGCTGATCGCGGAAGATGGCCACGCGCGCAATGGCGTGCATGTTCTCGGAGTGCAGGAAGCGAATGTATTTGGGCAGATCATGAATGACGACGTGATGCTGGCCGAGCAGCGGATAGTCGAAGGGAATGTTCACGCTGCCGTCACTGTCCTTAATGTCGAAAACCACGGCATTGCCGCCCACTGCGCGCCACTGCTTCACGATGCGGACTCCGTGGTCGCTGGCGGCCATGATGGCGGTCAGGTAAATGGCGCGAGCTTCAAAGTCGCGCTGCACGGGAATCATCTTTTCTACGATCGGCGCAGGTAAGATTCCTGGGATCAAAACCTGTTGGTTGGCTTTAAAAAAGGTTCCGGCGTAATCGCCGTTGGCTTTGCGGATGGCGTCAGAGAGTTCCGAAGACGTCAGGTACGAAGTCTGGCCGAGATATCGGCGGGCCACGGTGACGACGGCTTCTCCGCGCTTGGCTGAATAGAGCGTATCGCCGGCTGGAACGCTGATCGTGGGTACGGACACGGCCGGGACGGACAAAGTCGCCTTCGCCGAGGTCTTAAGCAGCTTTGCCTGCGTTACCGAGTGCGAGGCGGCAGATACGACGGAAACGGAAAACCGCAGAAAAGCAACTGCGGAGCAGAGACCCACCAGCATGATGAGACAAATCCAGCAGAAACGACGCAAGTTCTTTCTCCTTTGGAGCTTGTGGAGCGATGCTATCCGGACGTAAGGATTGCGGCCAGTTACGTCAGGTCAGCGACAATCAGAAAAGACCCTGTTTCGCACAGGTAAATGTCTACCGCAGCCATCGAATTGTGGCTTTGGGAAACTCGTCCGCATGTGCAAAGTATTTCTCTTTACAGGATTTTTCTTGGAGAAGTAAGTGACTCTCAAGAGGCTGGCTTCGCATCTAACCCCAATAGAAAGAGAGTGATGGGTTCTTCTCCCCGGTTGGCGAGTTACTTGCACTTATGGACAGCGTCTAAAGAAGCCCGAAGTGGCAAAAAACGTCATTTCGGACTATTGGATGTGACCCGTTTTCCAGGAAGTGGTGAGGCCCAGGAAAAGGAAGTAAGGGCAAGGAAAGACCCTATGAAAACCGTCCTCAATACCGTTCTCGATCCGAACCGTCGGGGAACCGACGCTAAAGAGTTTGACAACGCCCTTCGTCGCCGGATTGTGGGCCAGGACCAGGCCCTCGAGAAAGTGGCGGAAATTTACCAGATGTTTCTGGCCGGGCTTAACCCTCCGGGACGACCTGTGGGGAACCTTCTGTTCCTGGGGCCGACAGGATCAGGCAAAACGCGAGTCGTCGAAGGCATGGCCGAGGCACTTTTTGGCGACGCGCGCGCCTGCATCAAGATTGACTGCGCGGAATTTCAGCACTCGCATGAGATCGCGAAGCTGATCGGTTCGCCTCCGGGATATTTGGGGCATCGCGAAACTCATCCGCTGCTTACGCAGGAAGCGTTGAACCAGTGGCACACGGAAAAGCTGAAGCTTTCCATACTGCTGTTTGACGAAATTGAAAAGGCTTCCGACTCGCTCTGGCAATTGCTGCTGGGCATTCTGGACAAAGCTACGCTTACGCTTGGCGACAACCGGCGTGTGGACCTCTCGCAGTGCATCATCATCATGACGTCGAACCTTGGCGCCGGAGAGATGACGAATTTGATGGATGGCGGCTTTGGCTTTGCGCCGAAGGCCACGCAGGTGGATTCATCGCTCGATGACAAGATCAATCGGACGGCGGTAGACGCGGCGCGGCGCAAGTTTACCCCGGAGTTCATGAACCGGATTGATAAAGTTGTGGTGTTCCGGACGCTTCGTTCCGAACACCTGCAACAGATTCTGGAGATTGAGCTGGGAATGGTGCAGCAGCGGGTGCTGACAGCGTCACCGGCAAATCAGTTCGTATTCAATTGCACGCCGAAGGTGAAAAGCTTTTTGCTGCATGAAGGGACTGATCCGAAGTACGGCGCACGACATTTGAAGCGGGCCATTGAGCGCAACATTGTGTTTCCGCTGGCAAATCTCGTGGCTACGGGACAGGTAAAGCTGGGCGACTTCATTCGCATTGATATGAACGCTGAAGGCGCTATGACGTTTGTGAAGGAAGCTGAAGGGGCCATGGTGCCATCACTGCTCGAGCGGTATGGAGCAGCGGCGGTTGCGATGGGGCCGCTTTCGGCACGGGCATCGCGTCCAATTCCCGCACGCCGGGAATTCGGGGCGACGCCGACAGACAACAAATAGTTTTCGATTTTTCTCCGTAGGTAAATGAGCGCCGGGCGTCCTCCCGGCGCTTTTTATTTTTGCTGCTTTGCTTCGCCTTACGCAGAACAGATCGCAAAAGAAATGTCATCCCGACGTTGAGCGAAGCGAAGACGGAGGGATCATGCGAAAGTCCAGCCCATTGATGCAGCAGACCCGGATTAGCTCGATCCCCTCAGATCCTCACAGCCAAAAATTAAACGAGTGAAATGTAGGTTTGTGGTGGTCCCGTTAGCTGCAGAATCACGTTATGTCGTCGTAAGGTCCCTCCGTCTTCGCTGCGCTCAACGTCGGGATGACATGCTTTTGATTGATCTCAATTACCAAACTGAAGGCGAACTTTTTGAAGTCGTTAGATTTGCATCGGACGTTATGCATACTTAGGATTGGTTGGGTGGGAATCTGGCGAATACAAATCGCAACAGTAGCCTTTATAGGCTGGCTGTTGGTTGCTCCGTTTGCGCCCGCTCGTGTTGAACCCACACATGGTTTCGACCTGTTCTCACCGCAAGAAGAGATTCAGGCGGGGCAACAGGCGGCTGCGCAAGTCGAGCTACAACTTCCGCTGCTGCCGGAGAGTGATCCGATTGTGCGGTACGTCCAGCGCCTGGGAGAACGATTGGCGGCGCATGCTCCCGGCGAAAAATGGCCTTATAGCTTCCATGTGATCAACCAAAAAGAAATCAACGCTTTCGCGCTGCCCGGCGGCGCAATTTTTGTGAACCTTGGCACCATCCAAGCCGCGGACAATGAAGCTCAACTCGCCGGGGTCCTGGCGCATGAAATTTCCCATGTGGTGCAGCGTCACGGAACACGCGCCGCAAGCAAGCAGATGGCGGCGCAGCTCCCGCTTGCTTTGATCGGCGGAGTGATGGGAAACACCACACTTTCGCGCGCGGCGCAGTTGGGTATTTCATTCGGCATCGGATCATATTTTCTTAAGAACTCCCGCCAGTCCGAATCAGAAGCGGACCTCCTCGGCACCGACATTATGTATGACGCGGGCTTCGATCCTCACCAGATGGCGGTGTTCTTCACCAAATTGCAGGAACAAAGCGGGAAGCAAGGCGCGGTTGCGCAGTTTCTTAGCGACCATCCTGATCCGGGAAATCGCGCTGGCGCGGTCTCCCAGGAAGTCGCGACGCTGCCGGCAAAGAAATATCGTGTAAACAGTGCGGAGTGGGCTTCGGTGAAAAAGCGTGCGGACGGCCTGACGCCGATGAACGCTGAACAGATTGCGGCATGGCAGAAGGACCATTCGGTTGCTCCTGCGCCGCAAGCGGGCGGAGTTTCCGCTGATGCGAGCATGCTCCAATTTGACCATGGCGATTATCGAATTGCTTATCCGGAAAATTGGCGGGTGGCCAGCCAGGCGAATTCTTCCATCGTCATAATTGCACCGAAAAGTGGGAGCGTGAACGACGTGGTCGTATATGGAGTAACGATGGGCAATTACCGGTCCGATAAAGCTGGTGTGGGCTTTGGAGGCGCGATCGCTGGCTTGGTGGATTCGCTACGCCACTCCAATCCGGATATGCGAGAGGTCGGACAGCCCGAAGACATTCGCGTCAATGGCGTCGCGGGAAAGTCTGTTGACCTGATCGGCCATTCCCCGGAAGCGGGTGAGAATGGAAAAGCGATGCGGGAGCGCGATTGGCTGGTGGCGGTGGAGCGCCATGATGGTGTGCTGATTTATTTGGTTTTTGCCGCGCCGGAAAATGATTTTGAAGAGTTGCGTCCGGTGTTTGAGCAGATGTTGAAATCGCTCAAGCTGAAATAGTCCGTCTCGGGTTAAGCGGCTCGCTCATAACCTGCGCATTGAAGTACCGGTAGCGGCGGATATTTTTTGAAGTTAGGGTCGGTCGCCGCCCTCGCGCAACGGTAGAATGTCGCGCCGCGGTCCGATTGAATACGTCGCATGTGATGACACGTGCCGCACAAGCCTATCCGGTCTACTTCCGGACGCGCATTATTCTCCTCGCGCGCCGCCATCTAGGTTCGCGCACTTTCTGGCGCACGCCAAATGATGGTGACCACCAGCGCCACCGCTATGCCCAGCGACACTTCCACGAAACGGTGAACGGCGACAATCCACGGAGCCCTTTCGTGCGCGATGAGCAGCACAATGCTCAGCGTGATTGCGGCGAAGCGATACGCGCTGCCCAGCCGCAAAAGAGCGCACAAAATTCCGCAGACAACGATTCCGACTCCGTAGATTATCCAGTTGGAGCCGATGAATGTCGCGATCAGCGCGCCCAGGTCTGCGCCCAATGCCGTGCCGGCAAAACGCTGCCATGCTACCGTCAACGGATTAATGGTCGAGAGCATGATCACAATGGTCGAAATCGGCGCCCAGTAAAATTCCGGAAGCTTCAGGCTACGGGCCAAAAGCAGCGAGGCGACAGTGGCTATGGCCGTCCGCACGGAGTTGATAAGAGCCGCCCGGCTCAGTCCGGTATGTCTTGCCCAATCTGTCATAAAGCGCTCATTGTATAGCGCTTGGGAAGGGTGGTGGTGATGTCGAGCTTCACTCTACCGGACAGTCAAGGGCGACTGTCCTCTGTCGGGTACGAATCGTCAGGTTACTTAAGTTCCTACCGCACGCAACGAGTGACGGTTTTGCACTCAATACTGTGCTATTCTTGTACCAGTACTTTTGGCCACGGTTTGCTTGTGGTGCGGGTGGTTCGATCGAAGTCTCTGGTCCAACGCTTTTTCCGCCTTCCTTCTCTCCGTTCGATTTCAGCGCCAAATAATTCAAGACCGAGCGGCTTCCTTTATCTACAGTCGCGAATCGCATACTATGTGCGTCTCGCGAGAGACGGCCCTCCAGAAAGATACAATTCGAATGAAAAGCTTTTCAGAAATGCCATTCTCTGCTGAACTTCAGCAGAGGCTGGCCAATGCCAACTTTGTAACCCCAACGCCCATTCAGGCGGAAACCATTCCTCAAGCCATTGCCGGAAAAGATATTATGGCCACCGCGCAAACCGGAACAGGCAAAACCCTGGCCTTCCTTATCCCCATTATTGAGGGGCAACTGCGGACGAAATCCACCCGCAATGTGGAAACACTTATTCTGGTTCCCACGCGCGAATTAGCCATGCAGGTGCATGAGCAATATGAAGCTGTGCGCGGCAAGTCAACGCTGCCAGCGGCACTGGTTATTGGCGGAATGCCCGAAAAACGGCAGATCCAGTCGCTTCGCTCCGGCACCACGATGATCGTCGCAACGCCCGGCCGCTTGCAGGATTTTCTCTCGCGCCGATTGGTGGACTTAAGCCACATCACCATGCTGGTGCTCGATGAAGCTGACCGCATGCTCGATATGGGATTCCTTCCCGCAATTCGCCGCATTGTCGCCGTGCTGCCCCGGCAGCGCCAGACGCTTTGCTTTTCGGCGACGCTCGAAGCTTCGGTCGCGGGACTGGTGAATGAATACATGCGGAACCCGGTGCGGGTCGCGCTGGGATCAACTTTGAAGCCCGCGGAAACCGTCGAATTGCAGGCTTTTGAAGTCGCCGCCGCAGAGAAAGCGGATGTGCTTCGCCACCTGCTCTACTCCGAGAAGGGACAAACTCTCGTCTTCGCCCGCACCAAGCGCGGGACCGAGCGCATTGCCAAGAGTCTGGCGCGGGATGGCTTTACCGTCGCCATGATTCACGGCGACCGCACGCAATCGCAACGCAATAGCGCGCTGGCCGGTTTCGACGGCGGTGAATTTCAGGTGCTGGTTGCTACTGATCTGGCATCGCGCGGCATTCACGTGAACGAAGTCGCGCACGTCATCAACTACGATCTTCCTAACATGGCCGAGGATTTCATCCATCGCGTCGGACGTACCGGACGTATGGGCACGCGCGGGCTGGCGACTACGATTGTGGCCGGCATCGAAGTGACCGAACTTCGCCAGATTGAGCGCGCGCTTAAGCTGCGCATTGAACGCAAGCAGGTTGGACAAAATAGCTTTGTCCCTCCGCCGCGGAATCGTGCGAGCGAACTGGCGTCGCGCACGTTAACGGCGCTCCCGGGGGAGATATTTACTTAGAAGTAAGGACTTGGGCGCTGGCCGGAATTGCACGGGCGGGGACGCCCGCGCCTACATTGCTCATCGAAAAAGGGCCACGGTGCGTATGCATCGTGGCCTTATTTTGTGTGAGGCGGACTTTGCCCGGCGCGGGAATCTGAGACCTGGACTAACGAGCCGGGGCTGCGATATCACTGTTGGGCCGCCATTGCCATCCTTCTTGCTGGCCGAATACAATCTTCTTACGGTTGGCTTCATTCGGTAGCGCTTTCTGCCATCAGCGTTCGGCGCGGGCAGGAAGTGGCGCGGTTCCAGCGGTTTACGCCGAGCATGATCCAGCGAATTCGGCGGCTGCGGGATGGTTTTTCTGGACGAAAGAAGGGTTTGTTGAAGAAAATTACCGCTATTTATCCGGGGTCGTTTGATCCGCTGACCAACGGGCATTTGGATCTGATTGAGCGCGGCAGCAAGATTTTCGATGAACTGGTGGTCGCGATCCTGCGGAATCCCGAAAAGAATCCGCTATTTAGCGTCCCTGTGCGGCGCTACATGCTGGAAGAGTTGACTACGAAATTTAAGAACGTGCGCATCGATACTTTCGATGGGCTGACGGTGGATTACGCGATTAAAGTAGGAGCAACGGGGATTTTGCGCGGGATCCGGGCGATCAGCGATTATGAGTACGAATTGCAGATGGCGCTGATGAATCGCAAGCTGCATCCGGAGCTGGAAACGGTTTTCATGATGCCGGCGGAGAAGTACTCGTACCTGAGTTCGCGGCTGGTGCGGGAAGTGGCGCGGCTGGGCGGGAATATTCAGGGGCTGGTTCCGGAGATGGTGGAACAGCGGCTCAGGGAAAAATTTGATCCGGCGTTCAAATTACAACGTGCCGAGCCGGCGAGAGCGGGATCGGCAAAAACAGGATCAACGAAAGCAAAGCGACGCAAGCAAGATTGATGAAAATCAGATTGACGAAAGAAAGATTTTAGAAGGCAGGAAGAGGAAAATGACTCCAGTAACGGAAGCACCAGCAGCGTTGAAATTTGCCGAGCGGATTGGGCGCATTGAGCCCTCCGCCACGATGGCGGCGGCGGCGGAAGCCGACAAACTGCGGCAACAGGGAATCAAAGTGGTGGACCTGACGGCGGGAGAGCCGCACTTTACGACTCCGCAGCATATTAAGGATGCGGCGATTGCGGCCATCCAGGGAAATTTCACCCGTTACACCGCTGTGGGTGGCACGAATGAGTTGCGCGATGCGATTGTGCAGCGGCACGGTGCGGATTTTGGTTCCGGCTACAAGCGTGAAGAGGCCATCGCTTCAGTGGGTGGTAAGCACGTGCTGTTTAATGCCATCCAGGTGCTGGTGGACCACGGCGATGAAGTCATCCTGCCGGTGCCTTATTGGGTTTCGTTCAAAGACATAGTGCGCTATGCGGGCGGGAATTGCGTGCTGCTGCAAAGCGACGAATCGCAAAACTTCCGTGTGACCGCTGATATGGTGGCGCGGCTGGTGACGCCTCGAACGAAGCTGATTATTCTGAACTCGCCGTCGAACCCTTCGGGAGCGGTCATGTCTCCGGAAGACCAGACGGAAGTGGTGCGCTTCGCGGCGGAGCGCGGCATCTGGGTGCTCTCAGACGAATGCTACGTGTATCTGAATTACACGGGGAAGAACTTTTCCGTGGGTTCGCTGCGTGAATATCACGAGCGGATTTTTGTCTGCGGATCGCTCTCCAAAACCTATGCGATGACGGGATGGCGGCTGGGATATGGGCTGGCTCCGGCGAAGCTGGTGAGCGCGATGGCGAAGCTGCAGGGGCAGTCCACGTCAAACCCGACTTCCATTGTGCAGAAGGCGGCGGTCGCGGCGTTGCAAGGTCCGCAGGAGTGCGTGCAGGAGATGCGGGCGGAGTACATCAAGTTGCGCGACCATATCGTGAAGGGGCTGCGGGCCATTCCCGGCGTGCAATGCAACATGCCGGAAGGGGCGTTCTATGTTTATCCGAACATTTCGGCGTTCCTCGGCAAGGGCAGCGTGAAAACCGCTAGCGACTTTGCCAGCGGGTTGCTGCGGGAGGCCCATGTGGCGACCGTCGCGGGTGAAGGATTTGGGACGAATGAGCATGTGCGGATTTCCTACGCGACCTCGCAGGCAGAGCTGGACCGGGGGCTTGAGGGCATCCGAAAGTTCGTGTCATCCCTATAAGAGCGTGCTGTAAAGCGGTAAAGATTGATGGAACCGGGCAGCCTGTTGACGGCTGATTGCGTCTAAGGGCGGGACGGGGTGCTCGGGGCCAGGTTGTACTGCTGTTCTTGTCTGGATTCCGTGTGCCTTTCTGACTACATGGGAACACTCTACCCTTTATTGATGTCTCCGCTGTTCGATCCGCGTCCGTGGGGCACGACGGACCTTTCGCCGATTTATCCAAGGCAAACTTTTAGCGAGAAAATTGGGGAGTCGTGGCTGACTGGGGACCATTGCAAAGTGGCGAATGGGGCGCTGGCGGGGAAATCTTTGGCTGAGTTGAGTTCGCAATATGGCCGCGAACTGGTGGGAGACGCGGCACGCGATGAGCGGCGGTTTCCGCTGCTGGTGAAATTCCTGTTTCCTCACGAAAAACTTTCCGTGCAGGTGCATCCGGATGATGAACTGGCGCGGCAGATCGGCCAGCCCTGGGGAAAAACCGAGTGCTGGTATGTGGCGTATGCCAAGCCGGGAGCGCAGATTGGGCTGGGATTGAAGGCTGGAGTGACGCGCGCGGAGTTTGAGAAATCAATCCACCAGAACCGCGCGGAGGAGCTTTTGAACTGGGTGGATGTGTTCCAGGGCGAGATGATTTATGTGGCCGGGGGAACCGTTCATACCTTGGGGCCAAATTCCATTATTGTGGAAACGCAACAACAGTCGGACATTACATACCGGCTTTATGATTATGGGCGTCCGCGGGAGTTGCATTTGAAGGATGGCCTGGCTGCGGTGAAAGAGAAGGCTGCGGCGGGCAAGGTGATAAAGCTGGCGTCGGTGGATTTGAACGGTAGCGGGAACCGGCATTCGGCGCTGATCGCGGCCCCGTACTTCGCGGTGGACCGGTTTGAGATGAATGCGCCTCACGATTTTTCGACGCGCGATGATTCTGGGAAATCGTCGGTGCAGATTCTGGTGGCGATTGAAGGGACAGCCGTTGTGGAAGCCGATGGAGTGGAGGCGGTTACGCTTGCACGGGGAGATTCGGTGGTTGTGCCGGCCAGCGCGGAAGAGTTTCTCGTGCGGCCGCTAGGGTCGGTAGAATTTTTGAAGTCGGCGGTGCCGGGAGCGGCGCTGCAAGAGCCGCAAATACAAATTTAGATTCTCAAGTGAAAACTGCGTGAATAAAAAACCTGCAAATTTTTATCCCGTGATTTTGGCTGGAGGTCGCGGCACGCGCTTTTGGCCACTGAGCCGCAAGCGCAAAGCCAAGCAACTGCTTGCGCTGGACGGCAAGCAGACGATGATCCAGCAGACGGTGGCGAGGCTGCTGCCGTTGTCCGCGGCAGAGAACTTCTGGGTCATTACCAACGAAGACTCGCAAAAGGAAATTGGGCGGCAAGTTTCCAAAGTCAATAAAAAACAAATTATTGCTGAACCTGTCGGACGCAACACCGCTCCTGCGATTGGGCTGGCGGCTTTTATTTTGCTCAGGCTGAATCCCGAAGCGGTCATTGGCATGTTCCCTTCAGACCAAGTCATCAGCGATGAAAAGGCTTATCGCCGGACAATTGAGAAGAGCGCGGAGATCGCGGCTGCTGCGGAAAATATTGTTGTGCTGGGAATTCGCCCGACGCGGCCGGAAACTGGATACGGCTACATCGAAGTCGGCGCGGCTTACGATACGGAAACTTCGCGAGTGCGGCGGTTTACCGAAAAGCCTGACGCCGTGCGCGCTGCCGGGTTTGTAAGCGAAGGCAACTACTTCTGGAACAGCGGAATGTTTTTGTGGAGCGCGCGAACGCTGGCGAATGCTCTGCGCGAACACTTGCCGAAGACCGCGCTGATTTTGGAACAGATTGCGGCGACCTTCGGAACGAAGAAATTCGCCAGCACTTTTAAGCGGCTTTATCCGAAGTGCGAAAACATCAGCATTGACTATGCGGTTCTGGAGCCGCGTTCGGCCAAAGGCGAGCAGGGATCAAGCATCTATTGCCTGCCCGCGGATTTTGGATGGAACGACCTGGGCTCGTGGACGGCGCTGCATGAGCACCACGAGGCAAAGCAGCAGCCCGCGGACGGCAACCTGATCGAGGCACAGGGCATCTTCACGTTGAACGCGAGCGGGAATTATCTGCATGTGCCGGGCAAGTTTGTGGCGGCAGTTGGCGTGAATAATTTGGTAGTAGTGGAGACAGACGACGCCTTGCTGATCACCACGCGCGAACAGGCGCAAGATGTGGGCAAAGTAGTGAAGTATCTGGATGAGAAGAAATTGAAGAAGCTGGTTTGAAAAAATCGTCGTTGGCCTCTGGTCGTTGGTCTTTGGCCAACAGCTAAGAGCCAACGACCAAGAGCGAACGACCAACGACTGGAATTCATGACCAACGAGAGCCCGACCCCAATCAAGTTCGGCACCGACGGCTGGCGCGGAGTGATCGCCGACGATTTCACGTTTGCGAATGTGCGGCGGGTAGCGGGGGCCATTTCGTCCTATGTACTCAAGGAAGAAGATTCCCGGCGGGGCGTGATCATCGGCTATGACACGCGCTTTGCTTCAAAGAACGCTGCGCGCATTGTCGCGGAAGTACTGGCGGCGGCGGGAATCGCCGTGAAACTTGCGGCCGACTATGTTCCTACTCCGGCGATTTCGCTGGCGGTGAAGCAACAAGGCGCGGCCGGCGGAGTTGTGGTGACATCGAGCCATAATCCCTGGAACTGGAATGGAGTGAAGTTCAAGGGAAAATTTGGCGGCTCGGCGACGCCCGCCATCATGAAAGTGATTGAGCGGGAGTTACATGCCGCTGCTATGCCGAATGGGAAGAGCGCGAACATCACCGAAGTGGACTTGAAGACTCCGTACATGGAAGCGATTTGCCGGTTTGCTGACATGGAGCTGATTGCGAAGGCGAAGTTCAAATTCGCGGTGGATGCGATGCATGGATCGGGGCGCGGGATTTTGCCGCAGATATTTTCCAACAATGGCATTCAGCATGTGGCCATCCGGCAGGAGCTGAATCCGCTGTTTCCGGGGATTAATCCGGAGCCGATTGAGCCGCATGTGGCGCTGCTGCAGGAGACGGTGAGAAAAGAAAAATGCCATGCGGGGTTTGCCACCGATGGTGACGCCGACCGCATTGGAGCGGTTGCGGAAGATGGCAGCTTTGTGGATTCGCACAAGATTTTTTCGGTGCTGCTGCGCTGGCTGCTGGAGCGCAAGAAGTGGCCGGGCGAAGTGGTGCGGGCCTTTAACACGACAAAAATGCTCGACCGCATTGCGGCAAAGCATGGACGCAAATTGAATGAATGCTGCATTGGATTTAAGTACATTGCCGATCTGATGATGGAGCGCGAAATCGTGATTGGCGGCGAAGAGTCCGGCGGAATCGGCTATTCACGCTATCTGCCGGAGCGAGATGGCGTGCTGAATTCATTGCTGCTCGCGAACGTAATGGCTGAAGAAGGTAAACCGCTCGGCCAACTGGTCGCGGACCTGCAAAAAGAATTTGGAGCGCACCATTACGGGCGGTTGGATCTGCACAGTCCCGAAGAAGTAAAGCAAAGCGCGATTACGCGCGCCAAAGCGGAAACGACGAACAAACTCGGCAAGAGTTCCGTTCTGCGCAAGGAAAACATGGATGGAGTGAAATTCTTTCTGAACATTCCATCCGATGGAAACGGCGCCGAGCCGTGGGTGCTTTTCCGCGCTTCGGGCACCGAGCCGCTGCTGCGTGTTTACAGTGAGGCGGCGTCACCTGCGCTGGTGAGTGAAATCCTTGCTAACGCCAAGGCGTTTGTCGAGAATGCTTAGACGATCGGCTCTGACGAAAGGGCAACTCCCGAACAATTTTCCGCAAATTTTTCCATTTCGTGCTGATGTTGTAATCTTTACCTCGACTTGAATAGCAAGGACCATTCCTGAGCGATAAGAATTTAATTACGGTTGCTGTGATTGGCGCGGGGGCGTTTGGGCGCAATCACGCGCGCGTTTACGACAAGCTGGCAAAGCAAGGCGAAGCGGTAAGGCTGGCTGGGATTGTTGACACCGACCTGGCACGAGCGGACCTGCTGGCGAAAGAATTCGGCTGCCGCGCCTTCGGCTCAGTCGAGCAATTGATTGCTACTTATAACGAGGTGCAGGCGGCTTCGGTGGTTGTGCCAACTGTGAGCCACCTTGAAGTATCGCGCTCTCTGATGGAATCAGGAATTGACGTTCTGGTGGAAAAGCCGCTGGCGCCTTCGTTGGCCGAGGCAGATGAAATCGTGCGGCTTGCGCAGCAACTTAAGCGTGTGGTTCAGGTGGGGCATTTGGAACGGTTCAATCCCGCGGTTCGCGCGACTGTGCCGCTGGTTACGCAGCCCATGTTTTTCGAAGTGCATCGCCTGAGCATGTTCAGCCCGCGATCTCTGGATGTGGACGTGGTGCTGGACCTGATGATTCATGATCTGGATATTGTGCTTTCGCTTGCGCGCTCGCAGGTGAAGGAGATCCGGGCAGTGGGATTGCCGATCCTTTCCCGCAAGGTAGACATCGCGAATGTGCGGCTGGAGTTTGAGTCTGGCTGCGTGGCGAACTTCACCGCCAGCCGGGTTTCAACCGAACTGGTGCGGAAGTTGCGCTTCTTCCAGCCGGGGCAGTACATATCACTGGATTACAGTCGGCAGGACGTTTTGGTATTCAGTGTTGGCGGCGAGGGTGGTTCGGGCGAACCTTCGGCGAATCCGCAAATCAAAATCAATAAGCCTGAGTTGCAGGCCGAGGAGCCATTACAGGCGGAGTTGAAATCATTTCTGGAGTGCGTGCGGAAGCGCTCAAAACCTTTGGTTTCAGTGGAAGACGGTCGCGAGGCGCTCAACCTGGCGTTGAGCATTGTTTTCGCGATGGCGGAGCACGGTAAAAAAGCGCAACTTGAGACGCTGCAAAAGTAGTCGCTTGGCAGCTTTCATCCCTGTTGTTTTACACTTCTTGACAGTATCCCCGCAGTATTCAATGTAGGCTTTTCTTACGATTCCCAAGGTGCAGGTACCTTTAGAATTTCGCGAAATTCAGGGAAAATGCGAGAATAAAAGCACTTGGCAGCGAAGGAGCAGAAGTTGGCGGTATCCCACGGGCCTCGAGTGAATTGCAAGTCTGATGTTCAAGTCCAGCAACTAATGGCGGGTGAGTTGTGTCTAACCCATTAAGCTGAAAATGCCATGCCTATGACCGAAACCCCTCCGCGGCCTCCTACCACTCCGCCTTCGCCCGCGGAAGGTACCGGCTTGTATGACGTGGACCGGTGGGAGTCGGCTTACCGCGATCTGCATGTTACGCCTGAGCTGGTGATCCAGCTTCAGGATGACCTTTCACGATCGCGGCAGCGGGAGGCATTTTGGATTTCGCTGATCGTTCATATCGTCCTAATTCTTGTGATCCTCAATGCGAACCGGCTGGCGAAATATTTGCCGATGCAGGCTGAGGTACGCGTGACTCCGGCAGACCTGGCAAAACAGAAACAGCTTACCTACCTGGAATTGCCGCCGGATTTGCAGAGGCCGAAGCACGTGAACAGCAATGTCATTTCTGACAAGGACCGGATGGCGGCTTCGAAGACGCCGAAGATTGATGAACGCGAGCTAAAAAAGTTTATTGATAGTTCACGGGCGGGAAGACCTAATCTACCGGCGCCGCGTCCGACGCCACAACAAGCGAACCAGAGCCCTGCGCAGCAGCAACCGACGCAGCAGTCTCCGCCACCTCCGCCGCAGCAGAAGCCTGATGAAAATCAGATGGCGAAGCTGACGCCGCCGCCCACGCCGCCACGGCAGCCGAACTTTAATACTCCAAATATGTCGGCAGGCACGGCCATCGAACAGGCGGCCAAAGCTGCGCTCGCGAACCGGGGAACTTATGGCGGAACCGCCGGAGACTACGGATTAAACCAGGGGCGCACAGCGCCGCGGGCCGTGGAGAACATGGACATACTCACGGACACGATGGGCGTGGATTTTGGGCCGTATCTGGCGCGCGTGCTCCATGATGTGAAAGAAAATTGGTATCGGGTGATTCCCGAATCGGCCGAACCGCCGATTTCGAAAAAGGGCAAGGTGGCGATTGAGTTCGTGATTTTGAAAAACGGCACTGTGGCGGGCCTGAAGCTGGACGGCACCTCCGGTGACATTCCTCTGGACCGCGCCGCCTGGGCGGGGATCACCGGATCGAATCCATTTCCGCCGCTGCCGAGTGAGTTTCCGGGACAATATCTGGGGCTGCGAATTTACTTCTTCTATAACCCCGCGCCTGGCGAAATGTCACAGCAGACGCCGCAATAGTTTGTTGCCTTCTTCCGAACGTTCTTCATTCTCCTACCAGACGCGGCACGCATCTTTGCGAACCATGGGCGCGTCCGCCTTGCAGTGGAACGCTTGCTGAAATTCAGGCATGTCAGAGACTACGCCGTTGGTCCGGTATTTTTCGGGGGAGTGTGGATCAATGGTGACGCGCATTCGCTTTGACTCGTCGCGCATGTTGGCGCACCAGCTCTGGGCATAACCGACAAAGAACCTTTGCTCAGGAGTGAGTTCTTCCGTCGGCTGCAAGTTCTTCCCTTTCACATCCTTCTGCCAGGCCATGTGCGCGAGAATCACTCCGCCAATGTCAGCCACGTTTTCGCCGAGTGTGAGTTGGCCGTTGACCTTGAGGTCATCCACGGCGGTGTATTGCGAGTACTGATTTACGACGCAGGCGGTGCGCTCGTTGAATTGCTTTTCATCCGCGGGAGTCCACCATTCGCGCAGATTGCCCTGTGCATCGAATTGACGCCCTTCATCGTCGAAGCCGTGGGTCAACTCATGGCCGATGGTGCTGCCGGTATCGCCATAGTTGGGGGCGGCATCGGAGAGGGGATCAAACACGGGCGGCTGCAAGATCCCCGCGGGAAAATTAACATCGTTCATTTGCGGGTTGTAGTAGGCGTTGACTGTGGCCGGGGTCATCGCCCATTCGCCGCGGTCCACAGGATTGCCGATTTTATGGAGCTGGCGGCGAAACTCGAATGCGCGCGAGCGCAGCACGTTGCCCAGGCCATCATTGCGTTCGATGGAGAGTGTGCTGTAGTCGCGCCACTTGTCGGGATATCCGATTTTATTGGCGACAGCGTGTAGCTTAACGAGTGCCTGTTTTTTGGTGACGTCGCTCATCCAGGGCAGAAATTCTATGTCCTGCTGCATGGCGTCTTCGATTTGACGAACCATTTGCAAAGCGCTCTGTTTGGCTGCGGGGCTGAATGCGCGTTCCACGTATGCCTGTCCCAGGGCCTCTCCAAGGTTGTCGTCCACTTGCTCCACACAGCGCTTCCATCGCGGCTCGAGCTGCTCCGCGCCTTGCAGTTTACGTCCGTAAAAATCGAATGACTCGTTAATAAAGGCATTGGACAGATAGTTAGCATTGGCTTTAAGCAGATGCCAGCGCAGGTATGTTTTCCAATTGGTCAAATCTTCGGCCTTCAGTTCGGCATCCATGGCCTTGAAGAATTCGGGACTGACCACGTTCAGCGATTGCACATCGGGCGTTCCAGTTTTCGCGAAGTATGCCTTCCACGCAAAGCTAGGGCTTAGAGCCTGCAATTGCCCGATCGTCATTTTGTGGTAGACGTTATTGGGGTCGCGCCTTTCCACACGCGTCTGCGAGCCTTTGGCCAGGGCGGTTTCAATACGCATGACGGTCTGTGCTTCAGCGGCAGCGGCCTCCGGTTGGTCGCCGAGCAACTCGAACATCTTTTGCACGTGGGCCACATATTCGTTGCGCAGTTCAGCGGATTTGGCGTCGCTGTTGAAGTAAAAATCGCGATCGGGAAGGCCTAGGCCCGATTGGTCGAGTTCGGCAATTTCCTGGCTGGAATCCTTAAAGTCCTGATCGGAGCTGTAATCGAAGAGCGCACTGTCGTAAACCATGGACGCGACGACGGGAGCGATGTCATCTTTGGAGCGCATATCCTGAATGAGTTGCAGGGCAGGCTCCAGCGGTGCGACTCCAGCTGCGTCAGCGGCGCTTTCGTTCATGCAGGCTGCGTAGTAATCGCCAATCTTTTGCGTAACAGATCCATTGGGCGCTTTGGCTTGCGAAGCCTGCTCCAGGATTTCCCGTAGCAGCGTCTTGTTGTTGTCCTCCATTTTTGAATAAACGTCCCAGCGGGATTGGTCGGGTGGGATGGGATTGCTTTTCATCCACCCGCCGCACGAGTATTGGTAAAAATCGGTACAGGGATCCATGCTCGGGTCGAGGGAATGAACGTCGAGGACCGGTTCGTGAGCGGACGAAGTCTGCGCTGAAGTGTTCAGCACAGAAATCGCAACCAAAAAAAGCGCGGTAAAGACCCAGAAGCCGCAACGGGATAGGCGATTCATGATTCGATCCTCCGTAAAATTGGCAATGCTGCCATGCGATGCCAGCAGTCAGGACCTCGCTGGATAGGCCATGCGCAGCAGAGTTCGTTCAGAAAATGGAACATACAACAGGGCAGCAGTCGCGGCGAAGGCGAGTCCAAAACCGATTTTGCCCGCTGCCAAAAATGGAGAGAGTGCCCAGAGTTCATCGAGAAAGAGCGCCGCGATAAACATGCGCTCGAAATTTATACGCAAATGTTGATAGTCAAAGGCAACGGCGGATAGTAAATAACAGCGTAGAGCGATGCCTACTGCGGCGGTGACGAATACAACCGCGAGTGCCGGAGATGCGGCGGAAGCAGGCAGGTAAAGCGTGAGAGCGGAATCGGCCCCACGCCAATGGAACAATGCTTCCACATAAAAAACTATATACATCACCTGAACCAGCGCGAACAAAGCGCGGGGAACAGCGCGGTTCGGTAGAGGAATATTCAGTTCGGGATGGAAGACGGAGGGCTTTCGTGCGGGGTCTTCCGAAGACGAAGGAAGCGCTGGCGCAGCGGTTATGATTTGTGAATCAATTGTTGCGATGAAGCGGTAGCCACGACGGGCGACGGTTTCCACATATGCGGGAGTGAAAGCTGAATCGCCGAGGGCCTCGCGGATCTTGTTGACCGCTGTGTTGAGGCTGTGATCGAAATCAACGAAGGTGTCGCCGGGCCAAAGTTTGCTCCGAAGGTCTTCGCGCGTGAGCAACTGGCCGGGACGTTCCAGCAGGAATGCGAGGAGCTGAAACGGCTGCTCCTGGAGACGCATGCGAACGCCACTCTTGCGAAGCTCACCGGTAGCGAGATCAGCTTCGAAAACTCCAAAGCGGATAATTTTGCCGGTGGGGCTGGCTTGCGGCGACATAACGAGCACGTAGTTTAGCACCGATGCGCGCCGATATACCTTCCGGGCATTGGGCGGGCTACAATGCTGGCGATGCCCGCTCCACGCAAAAAACCGGTCAACAAATTGGAGACGCAGGGCATTCTGCTGATTGTGATCGTCATCCTCGTTTATGCCCTGGCACGCTACTGGCACAATATTCCCCACAATATTCCATGGAGACTGCGCTGAGTGGCGGCTGATCCTTTACTGGTGGTGATTCTGGGCGCGACCGGGAGCGGCAAGACCGCGCTTTCCCTGTCTCTTGCGCGGGAGTTCGACGGCGAAATCGTGAATTGCGATTCTGTCGCGATGTATAAGGAATTTGAAATTGGCACAGCGAAGCCGACTGCGTTCGAGCGCATTCAAGCGCTGCACCATTTGTTTGATGTGGTTGAGCCGCTTGGCCACATGACGGCGGGTGAGTATGCGCGGCTGGCGCGGGAGGCACTGCGGCAAATCAAAGAGCGGAATCATCTGCCGATTGTGGTGGGAGGAACGGGGCTCTATCTGCGCGCATTGCTGGATGGACTCTTTCCCGGACCGCAGAGGTCTGCAGCGTTGCGCGAGCGATTGAAGCAACGAGTGGAGCAGAAAGGCGCGGGCTATCTGAGTTCGCTGTTACGCCGGTTGGATAAAACGGCAGCAGACAAGATTCATGCCAATGACACGCCCAAGCTGATTCGGGCGATTGAAGTGTGCATGGCCTCGCGGAACAAGATGACAGATTTGTGGAAGCAGGGGCGCGATCCTTTAACAGGTTTTCGGGTGCTGCGGCTGGGTTTGAATCCGGAGCGCGAAGCTTTGTACCCGCGAATCAATCGCAGGGCTGAAGAGATGTTTGCCGCCGGGCTGGTGGAGGAGACGCGGCAACTGCTGGAGAAATACGGCGATGCCGCGTGGCCGCTGGCATCGCTGGGTTATAAGCAGGCGGTGCAATTATTGCGAGGGGAGTTGAGCGCTGATGCAGCGCTGAGCGCGGCGCAGCAAGGCCACCGCAACTACGCCAAGCGGCAGATGACGTGGTTCCGCCGCGAGCCGGATGTTTTTTGGCTATCAGGCTTTGGAGATGATCCAGGAGTTCGGGAACAAGCTTTGGAGCATGTGAGGCAAAATAAATTTTGACTGGTGTTGAGCATTGCGGTAACGATCTGACGCCGCTGTGCATTTAAGTTTCGCCATCTGCCTCCAGCCTGCTCTACTATCGTTTCAGCATGCTCCAAAAAACCGGCGTATTTATCATCATCTTCGTTCTGCTTCTTAATACTGCCTCTGCCAAAGACAAATATCTAAAGCCTCAGCCCGTGCAGATTGACCGCAATGGCGAAAAATGGGCGGAGAAGACTCTGCGCAAGCTTTCGCTAGAAGAGAAGATCGGGCAGCTTTTCATGGTGCGAGTGGAGGCAGAGTTTTTAAACGTCAACAGCCCTGAGTATCTCCGCCTGCAAGAGACGATTCGCAATTACCATGTCGGCTCGTTCCTGATGACTGTGCGCGCGGAGGGGCCATTTCTTTACAAGAATGAGCCGTATGAAGCGGCGGAGCTGATCAACCGATTGCAGAAGGAATCCAAGTGGCCGCTGATTGTGGCGGCGGATTTTGAGCGAGGGCTTTCCATGCGCTTCAATGGCGCTACGGAATTTCCCGCGGCCATGGCTTTCGGCGCGACCGGCAATACAACGTACGCCCAAGATTTTGGACGGATCACGGCGCAGGAAGCGCGTGCGATCGGCATTGAATGGAATTTTTTTCCGGATGTGGATGTGAATTCTAATCCCGCGAATCCGATTATTAATGTCCGTTCCTTTGGAGGAGATCCTGCGCAAGTCGGGGCGTTTGCCACGGCATACATTCGTGGATCGCACGCAGGGGGAATGCTGGCCACAGCCAAACATTTTCCCGGACATGGCGACACGGCCACTGATTCTCATTTAGGACTGGCGCAAGTGACCGGCGACTTGGCGCGGCTGCAATCGGTGGAACTACCACCTTTCCGAGACGCGATTCATGCGGGAGTGGATGCTGTGATGGTCGCGCACCTTACAGTTCCGGCGCTGGAGCCTGATCCAAACCGCGTGGCGACAACTTCGTCGAAGGTGATTGAGGGTGAATTGAAACATCAGCTTGGATTTCAGGGCCTGGTGGTCACCGACGCGCTGGAAATGGCTGGGCTTACGAGGCTGTATGCGCAGGATCCAGGGCGCGAAGCGGTGGACGCCTTTAAGGCTGGGAATGACATTTTGCTGATTCCGGCGAATCTGGATGCTTGCTATCAGGCCCTGCTGCAAGCCGTTAAGAGCGGGGAAATTCCGCAAAGCCGCGTCGATGAATCTGTACTCAAGATATTGAAAGCAAAGGCCTCGGTGGGTCTGGATAGAGCGAAGCTAGTGGATATCGATTCCGTTTCCGAGGTTGTAGGCAAGCCTGAGAACCTGGCGCGAGGCCGCCAGATTGCCGACGATTCCATCACCCTGGTTCGCGACAATGGCCGGATGCTTCCGTTGAAAAAGTACGGAACACAGCCCGCAGATGTTTCGTATCACAACGCGGCGGGAGAAGTGCGCGGCACGGCCGTCATTATTTTCAGTGATGATATGCGCACCACAGCAGGGCGCGAATTTGAGCGCCAGATGAGAAGCCATATTCCAGCGGCAAATGTTTTTTACGTGGATGGAAGAGTTGCGGCGGTACTTTCGCCTGAGGTGCTTGCCGCAGTGGACAGAGCAGGAGTGGTCGTTGTTGCCGCGGATGTTGCGCCGGTGGCGGGGAAGGCAGAGATGTTGAATGGCGTACTGCAAAATTCCATGGCGTTGCCGGAAGCGAGCGGAAAATTGTTGAAGCAAATACTCGACCGCGCGGCGGAACGTACGGCGGTGGTGAGTCTGGGGAATCCCTATCTGATTACGGGTTTCCCGAAGATACAGAATTACATTTGCGCTTTTTCGAATACGACAGTTTCGCAGGATAGCGCGGTGAAGGCGCTGTTTGGAGAAATCCCTATTCACGGGCATTTGCCGGTGAATATTCCCGGCGTCGCGGAACGTGGCGCGGGGATTGAAAAGACAATTCTTAACGTAGCAGGAGGGACTTCCCAATGAGAATTCAGCCTTTCCTTTGTAACTCCAGAGTCGCCTTGATTGGGCTGTGCCTGCCACTGCTTTTCGCATGCAGCGTAAACGTAAAGAAAGATGCGAACGGCAATGAGAAGAATGTGCAGATCGATACTCCGGTTGCCAGTCTTCATGTGAGCAAAGATGCGACCGCGAACGATACCGGCCTCCCGGTTTATCCCGGGGCGCGCCAATTGGAAAAAGTTGACGGCAATGACAAGAGCGCGAACGTGAACATCCAGACGGGTTTTTTTGGGCTGAAAGTAGTGGCAGTGGAATACCAGACAGATGAGAGCGTCGAAAAAGTGAAAAATTATTACGACGACCAGCTAAAAAAATACGGGAATCTGTTGGAATGCAGGGCAGGCACCGTAGCAGTGAATCCCGGGTTTGGCGACGACTCGAAATCAGAAGCGCTTACTTGCGAACAAACTTCAGGCAGCAATTTTGAACTGAAAGCCGGAACCCCGCATAATCAGCACGTGGTCTCGATTCAACCGAATGGCAAGGGCTGCAAATTTGCCTTGGTTTACATTCAGATGCACGGCAAGGAAGCAACAATTTAGCGCCCCTCGGCTTGCTCCAAAAGCCGCATCTAGCTTGCCTCATAGTCTGCCGTCCTGTAACTTTAAAAGTAGTGGAGCGTCCCTGTTATCAATGCGGCCTTGTAATTGAAGATTTCATTCCCTTCTGTCCCCAATGCCGCGCCCCGCAGATTCGAGTCATTTCGACCATCCCTGTTCCGCAACCGGTGCCTTCAGGAATTCTTCGGCGCGTAACGTTGCCGGGGGTGAAATTCGCCGGGGCTGCCAAGGTTGATTGGTCGAACGCGCTTCCTTCCGCGATCTTGGCCGTGCTGGTGGCTTCACTGATTACGATTGGTCTTGTGGGCAGCCTGGCATTAGGATTGATTTTTGCTGGCGCGCTCTCGGTTGTTTTCTATCGCCAGCGGAACAAGGCGGCAAGAATCACACGTTGGGTTGGCGCCCGGTTGGGCGTCACAAGCGGCGCGCTGGCGGTGGGCATTATCGCCGCTTTCCGTTCTAAACTTGACCTTCATCAAGTAGTGCAACAGGCCATGCAGACGGCCATTGAGCGCAATTCAGACCCTGTGGCAAGGAAGACTTTGCAGGATTTTACCTCGCAACATCCCCACGCGTTGATTACGTTCATGGCAATTTTCACGGGCGTGGTATTTTTGGTGCTTGCGATGGTAGGCGGGATATTGGGGGCGATGCTGATGAACCGGTGGCGTCCAGAGATCCACGCGGCCTCCGACAGTGAAACTAAGTTAGAGCAGACAGAAAAAACCGAAAGATCAGACCACGATTAAATGACTCCGCGAACGCTTTCCCGGCAAACCAATTTGAAGCAAAAGGCCCAGTTGATGTCGGCCTCGGAAATTGAACGCACGCTGGTGCGCCTGGCGCATGAAATTATTGAAAAAAATGATGGTGTCGCCGGGCTTGCGTTAGTCGGAATCAGGCAGCGTGGCGTTCCGCTGGCGCAACGGCTTGCGCAGATTATTGCGCGTATTGAAAAAATGGAAGTGCCGGTGGGGACGCTGGACGTCACGCAGTTTCGTGACGACCTGCCCGCGACGGATGCAAAGCCCGCCATACAGAAGTCGGAGTTGGAGATTCCCATTACCGGCAAGACCGTCATTCTGGTGGACGACGTTTTGTATACCGGCCGCACAGCCCGCGCGGCGATGGACGCTCTGTTCCGCCAGGGCCGACCCATCCGCGTGCAGCTTTGCATTTTTGTGGACCGTGGACATCGCGAACTTCCGATTGAGGCGACCTTTGTGGGCAGGAAAGTGCAGACCACGCCTCAGGAATTCATCAAGGTGCAGTTGGGTGAAGTGGACCACACGGACAAGGTTTTGCTGGTGGAAAAACCAGCGTAGGCCGCGGCGGTTTTATGCTACCCCGGATATAATCTCAAACGATCATGAAAGCTGCTCGCGGATCGCTGCTGGGAATCGAACATCTGAAAGCGGAAGAGATTTCGGGATTGCTTGGCCTTGCCCGCAAAATGAATCCGCGAAAGGCGCGCCCGCTGTTGCGCGGCAAGCGCGTGCTGTTGCTTTTTTACGAGGCTTCGACGCGCACGCGCAGCTCATTTGAAGTAGCGGCGCAATCGCTTGGAGCGGCTACAACGCTTGTTCTGTCTAGCGGCTCGAGCATTGAAAAGGGAGAATCGCTTCTCGACACGGCTTACACATTGCGCGCCGTTGGCGCTGATTTGATTGTGGTCCGGCATCCGAACGCAGGGGCGCCAGCCTTAATGGCCGCCCATCTCGACATTCCTGTCATTAACGCCGGGGACGGAATGCACGAGCATCCCTCGCAGGCATTGCTTGATGCTTATACGATCCTGCGCCACAAGAAGACGCTCAAAAATTTGCAGGTCGCTATCATCGGAGACATTTACCATAGCCGGGTGGCGCGCTCTGCGATCCACCTGCTAAGCAAGTTTGGGGCGAAAATCGCGCTTTGCGGGCCATCTGAATTTCTTCCCGAGGTGGCCGCAACACTGGCTCCGGGCTTGCGAATTACTCGAACTGCCGAAGACGCAGTCCACGGCGCGGACGTAGTCATGGTATTGCGGGTGCAAAAAGAACGCCTGGCGGGAGAGAAGATCAGCCTGGAAAATTACATGTCGCGTTACCAGATGACGCTGCCCCGGCTGCGCCTGGCAAAGAAAGATGCGCTGTTGATGCATCCCGGTCCCATCATTCGCGGCCTGGAGCTAACCTGGGAAGTCGCCGATTGCTCGCAATCCATGATTGTGGAAGAAGTCCACAATGGGGTCCCCGTCCGCATGGCAATTCTGGCCAAAGCGTTGGGCAAAGCGAGTTAAGCATGTATTTTGTGCTTCAATAACTTTGTGCTTCTGCGCAACGCCTTCACTTCCGCCGTGCAGCAACTTACCGATGCCCACGTGGGCTCGCCGCGCCTGAACGCGGAAATCCTGCTGATGTTCGTGCTGAACTGCGACCGCGCTTACTTGTACGCACATCCCGAACGCGAGCTGACTCCGGATGAAGAAGCCCGCTATCGGAAAGCACTAGGGCGGCGCGCTTCGGGCGTTCCCTCGCAATACATCACTGGGCATCAGGAGTTCTGGGGGCTGGATTTCATCGTTACTCCGGCTGTGCTGATTCCGCGTCCGGAAACTGAGCACCTTATCGCGGCTCTGCTTCCGCTGGCAAAGGCGTCGCCACGTCCGCGGATTGCGGACGTAGGCACGGGTTCGGGGTGCATCGCCATCACGCTGGCCAAAGAGCTAGAGGAAGCTGAAATTTATGCTACCGACATTTCCACCATCGCGCTGGAGGTCGCTCGCGCCAACGCCACGCGGCATGAGCAGCAAGCACGAATCAAATTTCAGGAAACGGACTTACTCTACGGCCTGCCTTTCAACTATTTCGATTTCATAGTCTCCAATCCTCCCTACGTCGGTGAATCAGAAGAAGAGGCGGTACAACTGGAAGTCCGCAAGCACGAGCCACGAGCCGCCGTCTTCGCCGGGCCAAGCGGGACGGAGGTGATTGAGAGATTAATCCCCGAGGCGCACGCCGCGTTAAAGCCGGGCGGTTGGCTCATGATGGAGGTGAGTGGAACCATTGCGGAACAAGTGGAGGGATTGCTGCGGGATTGGGGAGAGATCAAGGCCATCCCCGATCTCCAGGGGATTCCGCGGGTCATAGTAGCCAACAAGATGTGAGCATGAGTTACCAGGATTGGGTCGTCATTTCTACTACCAGTCAATGAGTCGAGTTTGTCCTCCAGAACAAATTTCCGGTCGGTCCATCTGATTTCTGGTCCGGGACAACTTATTGGATTCTAGGTACATCCCACAAGCCGCTGTAAAGGATTACACGTACAGAGCTCGAGGAAAAATGTTGACTGAAAGAATTTCCGCGCCATTGCGCGCTTCCTGCACCAGCTTTCACAGGCTTTTTGCCCTAGGCATTGCCGTTCTTTGCGCGACCCTGATGACCGCTTGCGGGGGAGGCGCGTTAGGCAGCAGCGGCAGCGGCGGAAGCACCGGCGGAGACCCTACCCAACCGCCTCCGCAGCCAAATATCAGCCTGAACCAGGCGGTGAGCCACATCATTGTGATGGTGCAGGAGAACCGGTCATTCGATCAATATTTTGGCAAGCTTCCCGACTACTGGGCGGCGAATGGGTATGCGAGCGAGCAATTTGACGGGCTGCCTACAACCGCTTCCAATCCGGGGGAAAATGGCGCGCCCGCGGTCAGCGCTTACCACTTGCGTACGGTTAGCGTGCAGAACCAGAGTCCGGGATGGAATGAGAGTCATGTGGACCGGGACATGGAAAATCCTCCCGGGACCGACGCGCCGATGGACGGATTTGTACACTCGGCAGCGAAGTTCGCCCAGGCGCCTCCCGCGGGCGAGCCTGTCCCATTTTTTGACCAGGCGGGCAACCGCGTGATGGGTTACTACGACGGCAGCGATCTAAATTACTACTACTTCATGGCGTCGAATTTCGCCACCTCGGATACGTGGTTTTCGCCGGTATTGAGCAGGACGCAATTGAACCGTTTATACCTTCTGGCCGCAACCTCGGCGGGGCATGCGAATCCTCCGAAAACATCTCTTTCCAATAACACTATATTTGGGTTGCTGGAATCCGCTGGGGTGTCATGGAAGATTTACATGACCGATCCGAACACAGATTTTCTGGGAAATTTCCAACCATTCGAGAGCCAGCACCAGAAAAATCTTGCTCCAATCTCGCAATACTTCACGGACTTGGCGAATGGGACTTTGCCTTCCGTGGCGTTGATTGAGCCGGGTTACCAATCGGGAACGGACGAGCATCCGGATTACAACGTGCAGACGGGTGCCGCGCAGGTCGCGAAGAACATCAATGCGCTTATGCAGAGTTCTTCCTGGAAGAATTCCATCTTCATCCTCACTTGGGATGAAGGCGGCGGCGAGTACGACCACGTGGCTCCTGCGGTGGCGGTAGATCCTGACGGGATACCTCCACAAGATCTGATGGCGGGAGACGTGTGCACCAAAGTGACTGGACCCACTTGCGGATTTGAAAACACGGGATTCCGTATTCCCTTGATCGTAGTATCCCCATTTACAAAGAAGCACTATGTTTCGCATACCACGGCGGACTTTACCGCAATCCTGAAATTGATTGAAACGCGGTTTGGCTTATCTAGTCTTACAAACCGTGATGCGGCCCAGATGGACATGACGGAATTTTTCGATTTCACCAATCCACCGTGGATGACTCCGCCAACTCCGCCCGCGCAGAAGACGGATGGACTTTGTGATTTTTCCGCGGTGCCTTAATCGGAAGAATTTCATAATGCCGCCGCCCTCTCACCTCGCCGCGAACGGCAAACTTAGGGTTGAGGAGGAACGGTGGAGGCGCTGGAAAAACTAGTGGGCAATTGGGACGCGTTCCAGCCGCCGCCCAGCGCTTTGATCAAGAGAACGGCCGCAGCCACTCGACGCCGCAGGATGTCCACGGCGGCACGCTGGTCGCCTAAGGCAAGATTCTGCGCGGTGATGACTTCCAGATAATTGCTTACACCGCCTTTGTAGCGGTTCGTGGAGAGCTGGAGCGAGTGTTGAGAGGCGTCCACGGCCGCGTCTTCTGTTTTCGCTTCGTCCTGCAAGATACGCAGCGCGAAAAGATTATCTTCTACTTCTTGAAATGCGTTCAGCACCGTCTGGCGATAGTTGGCGACATTTTGATCGTACACGGCCTGGGCTTGCTCGTTGAGAGCGCGGCGGCGGCCGCCGTCGAATACCGTGACGGCAGCGGAAGCGCCAACGCTTGCTAATATGCTCGGCCCTGAGAACCAGTTCGCGAGCGTTGTTCCCTCAAAGCCGCCGCTGCCGGTCAAATTGAACAAAGGATAATAGGCCGTCCGGGCGACGCCGATTTCCGCGTTGGCGGCGGCCATGCGCCGCTCGGCTGCGGCGATGTCAGGCCGGCGTTCCAGCAATTGCGAAGGAATTCCCGGTGGAATAACGGGCGGGGGATCGAGCGTGGGAGAGACCGCCAAAGAAAATGTCGAGGCCGGTTCGCCAATCAGCGTGGCGATGGCGTGTTCGTTTTGGGCGCGTTGCACGTGCAGATCAATGGCTTGCGCGCGCGTGGTTTCGAGCTGCGTTTGTGCCTGAGCTACGTCCACGGCGGAGGCAATCCCGCCCTGGTAGCGATTTTGCGTCAACTGCAAAGCTTTGGCGAAGTCCTCCACAGTGGAATCGAGCAGACGGCTTTCAGCGTCGAGACTACGCAACTCAAAATAATCGAGGGCGAGTTCAGCGTGCAGGCTCAAGCTGACGGATTCCAGATCAGCCGCGCTGGCTTGCGCATTTTCGCGGCTGGCTTCAACCGAGCGGCGCACGCGTCCCCACACGTCCGGCTCGTAGGAAACGTCCAACGGAAGGATGAGGTCGGTATAGTCTGTCGTGCTGCTCTTAAGCGGACGGTTTTTTGATTGGCGAATGCGAGTGGCTGAAGGATCCACGGTGAGCGTCGGATAGTAATCGGCGCGTGAGGAGCGGACCTGGGCGCGCGCCTGGAGAAATTGTGCCTGCGCGGCTTTCAGGTTCTGGTTTGAGACGTTGATTTTTTCTTCCAGGTTGTTAAGCTGCGAATCGCGGAAAATTTCCCACCACGTCCCGCGGGCTATTTGATCGCTCGGTTGCGCGGTCTTCCAGTCTGCTGGAACCTCTTTGTACTCGGGCGGCGTGGGAACCGGGGCGCGGGAGTAACGCGGGCCGGAGAGACATGCGCTCAAAATTGCGATGGACGAACCCAGCGCAAACGCTGCGAAAATCCGCGGGAAAGCTGGTTTACGAAAGTTTTCCGCCTGGGTAGAACTCATTTACAAACCTGCCCCCGCACTGGAAGAAGAGCCCTTCGGGGCGATCCGCACTTTTTCGCCCGTCACTAAAGAGTCGGGCGGGTTCACGATGATATTTTCGTCGCCCTTGAGTCCGGAGATAACTTCGACTTGAACACCATAGTCACGGCCAATGGTGATGGGAATGAGCGTGGCCTGACCATTATTCACCGAGGCGACCCGCAAGCCTTCAGAACGGAAAAGCAGTGTATTCACGGGAATCAGGAACGCGGACCCGGAAGAGGGCAATTTGAGATGGACTTCGGCATAAGAGCCGGACAGAAGTTGTCCCGTGGAATTGTTTACGTCAATTTCCGCCAGCAGCGTGCGACTGGTTTGATCAATGGCATTGGCGGTGCGTACCAGCGTGCCTTCAAAGGGATGACCGGGAAATTCATTCAGCACCAATTCCGCCTTCAGCCCCGGTTTCGCGGCGCGGGAGTAGATTTCCGGAACGTTCACATACACGCGAAGCTTATCGGGCGAAACGATGTGAAAGAGTTCGGTGCGCGTGCCACCGCTCGAGCCGGAATCAATCAGCGCGCCAACATCGGTATTGCGGGCGGTGATGACTCCGGTGAACGGAGCGTAAATCTTCTCGAACGATTGCAGGTCTTGCAAGCGCTTTACGTTGTACTGCGCGGACTCCACCGTAGCTTGTTTCGCCGCGTAATCGCCGGCGGCATTGTCGGCTTCCTGCTTGGAGACGGAATCGCTTTTCAACAGACCCATGTAGCGGTCCGCGGTAATTTGCGAAAGGTGCAAATTGGCTTCCGCAGTCGCCAGGTCGGCACGCGCCTGTTGCAGCTGCTGGTTTACTTCGGGCGTGTCTATTTCCGCTAGCAATTGTCCGGCCTTCACGTGGCCGCCGATGTCCACATACCATTTCTTCAAGTAGCCATTGGTGCGAGCATAGATGGGCGCGTCATTGAAGGCCTGCACATTCGCGGGCAACACTACTTCCTGCGCCGGACTTGTGTGTTGAGGCTGCACAACAGAAACCGTGGGCACAGCCATGGAGTCGGTTTCTTCACGCAATTCGGCCCGTGCTTTTACGCGAGGGAGTATGCCTCCAAAAACGACGGCCAGCACAATCGCCACGACTACGAGCGCGATGAGCCAATGGTGTTTCCCGCGTGGTTGCGGCGCCCCGGTATTCGTACTCGCCGGCTCCGGTGTCGCGGTTAATTGATGCAAAGTGATTTCCTCATAGCAACTCCATGAACCTAAGAAGATGAACGCAACTGCCGCGCGGATTCACGCTCCCTGGCCTGACGGCGTCCGTGCAGCAGACTAAAAAATACAGGCACGAAAAACAGCGTGGCGACAGTCGCAAACAGCAAGCCTCCGATGACCGCGCGGCCTAAAGGTGCGTTCTGTTCGCCGCCCTCGCCTAATCCGATAGCCATGGGCACCATGCCGATGATCATGGCTAGCGCCGTCATGAGTACGGGGCGGAACCGGGTGAAGCCGGCTTGCAGCGCGGCCGCGACGGCGTCTTTACCTTCCGTCATCTGCTCTTTCGCGAAGCTGACAACCAGAATACTGTTGGCCGTGGCCACTCCCATGCACATGATGGAACCGGTCAATGACGGGACGCTGATGGTGGTGTGCGTGATAAAGAGGATCCACACGATACCGGCCAACGCGGCGGGCAACGCAGAAATGATGATGAAAGGATCCAGCCAGGATTGGAAGTTAATTACGATCAGCAAATAGACCAAGAGAATGGCGAAGGCCAGCCCGCTAAATAAGCCAATGAAGGACCTCTGCATGGTCAGGATTTGTCCGCGGACAATCAATTGTGAACCGTGCGGCACATCTTTTTGACTGTCCAGCACAACTTTATCAATCTGCTTGGCGACTGCGCCCAGGTCGGTCCCTTGCACGGAGCCAAAAATATCAATCACCGGCTGGATGTCGTAGTGCGAAACAACCTCCATGCCGGAGCCCAATTGGAAGGTGGCAAAGCTGCCCAGAATCTGCCGCTGCGCGGGAGTCGAGCCGGAGAGGGGAATATTCTCCAAATCCTGAAGCGAATCAAGGCGGTATTCCGGCGTTTGCGTGGCAATGGAGTAGCTCACGCCATTCTTTGGATTCAGCCAGAATTCCGGCGTGGTCTGAAAGCTGCCGGAAAGCGAAATCAATACATCGCTGGCAATGTCGCGCTGGCTGAAGCCGACCATTTGCGCCCGAGTACGGTCCACATTGATATGCAGCATGGGCTGATTAAAGGGCTGCTGAACGTGCATGTCAGTCGCGCCAGGGATGAACTTGAGGCGCTCCAAAAGCGCGTTGGCGAACTTGCGGTTGGCCTCTACGTTGTAGCCGCGAACCTGCACGTCAATGGGAGAAGGCAGGCCGAAATTCAATATCTGGCTGACGATATCAGCGGGCAAAAACGAAAACTCGACACCAGGAAACTCTTTGGTGAGACTGAGCCTTAGCTTATGAACATAATCATCGGTGGGGCGATGACCGGACTTCAGGTTTACCAGAATGTCGGCATCGCCGGGACCGATGGGGGCGGAGCTGCTGTAAGAAAGATTGATGCCGCTGTAGGGAATGCCGATGTTATCAATCACGCTTTCCATTTCGCTGGCAGGAATTTGTTCGCGAATGGAATTTTCAATCAGGTCGCAGAGCCGTGCAGTTTCTTCAATACGGGTGCCGGTGCGGGCGCGGACGTGAAGTTTGAACTGGCCGGTGTCAACCGTAGGGAAAAAGTCTTCGCCGATCCAGGGAACAAGAACGAAAGAAACAGCGCAGGCGGCGGTGAAGCCTACTAGAAAGAGCTTGCGATGGTGCAGAACGCGCTCCAGCCAGTGGTGATAGCGGTCGCGAAAGCGTTCGAAGGAAATTTCAAAGCGCGCCTGCCAGCGTACCAATGGGTTTGGGCTTTGCGCTTCGAAGTGTCCGGATTCAGACTCATGTCCGCGAATCAGGTATTTGGCCATGGTCGGAACCAGCGTGCGTGAGAGCAGATAGGAGGCGAGCATGGCGAAGGTGACAGCCTCCGCCAGCGGCACAAAAAGAAATTTCGCCACGCCGCTCAGAAAGAACATGGGCACAAACACAATGCAGATGGAAAGCGTGGAGACAAACGCGGGAATGGCGATTTGCTGGGCGCCATCCAAAATAGCATGTTCCACTTCCTTGCCCTGCGCGAGATTGCGGTTGATGTTTTCTATTTCCACCGTGGCATCGTCTACAAGTATGCCGACCGCGAGCGCGAGACCTCCCAGGGTCATGATGTTGATGGTCTGACCGAGCGCGCTCAACACCACAATCGAAGTGAGGATGGAAAGTGGAATGGAGATCGCGATAATCAGCGTGCTGCGCCAGCTTCCCAGAAAGATGAGAATCATGAGCGCGGTGAGGACCGCGGCGATGGTGGCTTCCCGCAATACGCCATTGATGGAGGCGCGTACAAACAGCGATTGGTCGGCGAGCGGATGAACCTTTAGCGACGCGGGCAGGCCAGGTTCGAGCTGGGCCAACATGGTTTTCACGCCGGTAATTACGTCGAGTGTGGAGGCGTTGCCCGCCTTCAGGATGGTGAGAAGCGAGGCACGCTGGCCGTTCACACGCACGATATTGGTTTGCGGCGGAGACCCATCACGCACGTTCGCCACGTCGTGGATATACAAGGTCGTGTCGCCCACGCGCTTGAGCGGGAGATCGTTTAATTCCTGAATTGTGTCCGGACTGCCGTTGATGTCAACGTCGTAATCGAGCGAACCAATCTTCGAACTTCCCGAGGGAAGAATGAGATTTTGCGCGCTAATGGCATTGACCACGTCCAGGGGAGAAAGTCCTTTGGCCTGGAGTTCCGAGGTGTTCAAGTCCACCTGGACCTGGCGTTGCTTGCCGCCGTAGGGATAAGGAATTGCGACGCCGCGAACCGTGACCAATCGCGTGCGCAGAAAATTTAGCGCGTAATCATTCAATTCCTGTTCAGAGAGCCCATTGCCTGACAATGCAAGCTGAAGGATCGGAACCGTGGAAGCGTTGTAGGTAATGACCAGCGGTGGTGTAGTGCCCGCCGGCAACTGCCGTACTTGAGTCTGCGATACCGCCGTGACTTGGGCGATTGCCTTGTTGATGTTGGCGTCAGGCTGAAAAAAGATTTTGACGACCGCGGTGCCATCGAGAGACTGCGACTCGATGTGCTCGATGTCATCCACGGTAGTAGTAAGGCTGCGTTCGGTGAGCGTAACGATGTGGTCCGACATCTGCTGCGCATTGAAGCCTGTATAGCGCCAAATTACGCTGACCACCGGAATATCAATGTTGGGGAAGATGTCGGTGGGAGTGTTCAGAATGACGAGCGGCCCCAGAATCAGAAGGAGCAGCGCGAGCACCACGAAGGTGTATGGACGCCGAAGCGCGAGACGAACAATCCACATGGAACGTTATCTTGATTGAATTGCGTGCGAAGCAGACACACCTAAGATTACCTAATTTTGATGCTCCAAGACATTGAAGGACTCGAAAAAGACGTTGTTTTACATATCTTTACAACGGGGATGCGAGCTGGAAAAAGAAACATTAAAAATGAAATGAATAATTCCCAGCATCGGGGGCCCGATGACAAAAAAATGGCAGCCAATTTTCTTCGGACCATTGGAGAAGATGCGACCCTGATTTTCATGAGTCTCAACTCCTTCATAATTTGCAATTGATTGCGGCGCAGCGTCAGATTGGCGAACGGCGCGAGCGCTGACGAGAAGCCGACTCTCGGTTACCTATCAGATCTCGGTGAGTGCCTTGGCGATCATGCACTCACCGAGATCCGCCGACTTCAGATGGCCGAGAAGCCGCCGTCCACGGACAAATCCACTCCATTCACGAAGCTCGAGTCGCCTGAAGCAAGAAACAGCGCGGCCGCCGCGATTTCTTCAGGTTGGCCCATCTTTCCTCGCGGGATCAGCGATTCGAACATCTGCTTCCCCGCCTCGTCGAGAACCTGGTCCTGCATCGGTGTAGCGATCGGCCCCGGGCTCAGCACGTTCACCCGGATATTCCTGCCCTTCAGTTCATTCAGCCAAGTGCGTGCGAATGAGCGCAACGCCGCCTTGCTCGCCGCGTACACGCCGTAACCAGGAAAACCTTTCACCGAAGCAACTGACCCAGTCATGAAGATCGATCCGCCATCGTTGAACAGCGGCAACGCCTTCTGAACCGTAAACAGTGTGCCGCGCGTATTCAGGCCAAATTCCGCATCGAATTGCTTCTCGGTAATCTCGCCCAGTTGGACGGCTTTGCCCGTGCCAGCGCTCGCGTACAGGATGTCGATCCTGCCCTTTTCCCGCTTGACCGTATCGAACAGGCGATCGAGGTCGTCGAGATTGGCCGCGTCGCCGCGCACGCCAGTCACGTCCCGGCCAATCAGCTTGACGGCCTCATCGAGCGCCTCCTGCCGCCGGCCGGTGATGAAAACGTAGGCGGCTTCTTCAACGAACCGCTTGGCGCTCGCCAGCGCCATGCCGCTCGATCCACCCGTAATGACTGCAACCTTACCTTCAAGTTTTCCCATATAACTGCTCCCTTCGGTAGATGTGTAGCATCTTCTACAGAGGAGTAGATTTCTTTGGAGGTGGACGAGAACTGCTCAGGAGTCCAAGACTTTTGTCCATTCGTCCAAAAGAGGAGGTTAAGTTGGACACGATAACTGACATCTTCAGAACGATGCACGTCACCGCTTTCGGTCAGCACAGGCTCGAAGCTACAGCGCCTTGGGGCTTGATACAGGAGAAACAGGCCGAGGAAAAAGTCACATCTTTCGACAAAAAGATTTCACCCACGGATTTGGCGCACTTCGCCATGCTTTCGCGCGGCAACTGCTGGCTGAGTGTGGAAGGGATTCCGGAGCCGATTCCGCTCACCGGTGGTGATTGCTTTTTGCTGGCCCGGGGGACTTCGATTGTTTTGCGCGACAGCCCGCGAACACGTCCGAGGTGCAGCTTCCGCGAGATCGGTGCCAGGGCCAACAACAACGTCGCTCATTACGGAGGTGGTGGCGCACCGACGACAATCGTTTGTGGGTCCTTGAGTTTTGATCGCGCCAGCTTGAAGCCGATCACTCAGTTATTGCCAAGTTTCATTCTGATTAAGGCAGATCAGGCACACACGCTTGCTCTCCACGACACAATGCAGGCGCTGGCGTCAGAAATGGCAGAACAGGCACCGGGATCGGAAGTAGTTGCGACTCGGCTAGCCGAGGTTCTTTTTATCCAGGCACTCCGGGCGCATATCGCGTCGGGAGAGGGACGGCGCAACAAAGGATGGCTTCGTGGGATTTTCGATCCTCAAATAGGCTCTGCTCTGAGCGCCATTCACGACAGAGTGAATACACCCTGGACGGTCGAATCCCTGGCTGAAGCGGCGGGCATGTCTCGCTCCGCATTGGCAGTACGTTTTAAAGAGCTACTCGGACAAACACCACTGGAATATGTAACGGAGTGGCGGATGCAGAAGGCGATGCAGTTCTTACAACAGCGTGACAAAAAGCTCATAGATGTCGCTCGGTCGGTCGGTTACGAGTCCGACGCTGCGTTCAGTAAGGCCTTCAAGCGAGTTGTGGGGGCCAACCCTGGTGAGTACCTCAAACGTGGCTTACATCCAAGGTGAAGGCCGAGGTCAGGGCTCACTGTTTCCGGTCGTTCTTGACGAGCTCGTTCCTATCGATCATGCGGCGGCCAACTCCGCGTATCGGCAATTCATCCTAGAGTAGATCGGGGCGGTGCTTTTTAGAGATGTTTTCTTTTTCAGGATGATGCCGCAAAAGCTCTCAGCCGCCCAACGATCAGGAGAGCCGATTGCCTCAACTTGCGGAGTCCGAGCCGTTAGAAAAAAAATCCCGCAAGCGATATTTCCTGCGCACGATTCTTCCAGCCCTCATTCTTGCGTTTTTGGTCGCTGTAGGCATTGGGATTGCTGTTGCCATGCACTACGCCCAGCCCTACGTACACGCCCGCGCCCTTGAATTGTTGCAGCAAAAATTCAATGGGAATGTGGAGTTGCAGGACTTTCACGTTTCGCTGACTCCGGCGTTGAAGGTGACGGGATCTGGCCTTGTGGTGTATCACAAGGGCCGCAAGGACATTCCGCCATTACTCGCGGCGCGCGAATTTTCCGCGGAGGCAGGCGTGTGGGGCCTTTTAGGCTCGCCCTGGAAGATCAATCGCATTCACTTTACCGGGCTGGTCATTCACATTCCGCCGCACGAAGACAATGGCCAAAATCAAAATCCCGCAAGCGGCGCGGAGCGTAAACGCAAGCTCAAGGAAATTAAAATTCTGGTGCACGAACTTGATGCCGACGACGCCGAATTGCACCTCATGCCGAAAGACTCGTCAAAGCCCGAGCACATATTTCTGATTCATGAACTGGTAATGCATGCGGTCGGTCTGAACCGCGCGGCGTCATTTACTGCGCACCTTAAAAATTACAAGCCGCCGGGGGAGATTGCCACCAGTGGCAATTTTGGGCCGTGGAACGCCGACGATCCAGGCCAAACGCCGTTGGCCGCTGGCTACACATTCAAGGATGCGGATTTGGGTGTGTTCAAAGGAATTGGAGGAATTCTCAGTTCCGAAGGAAAGTTCGGTGGCGTGCTGGAACAGATCAGCGTGAAGGGGGAAACCGACACGCCTGATTTCCAGGTCACGCTGGCGGGACATCCCGTGGATTTGAAAACTGTGTACGAAGCTACCGTGGACGGCACCAATGGCAACACCATGCTGCATCCGGTGCGCGCTACCGTTGGCCGTACGACGATTGTCGCCGACGGCGCCGTGCTTAAACGGGATGGCGAAAAGGGGCGTGCCGTCGAATTGGATGTGACCGTGGACAGCGGCAGGATTGAAGACCTGATGCAGCTGGCGGTGAAGGCCGGTAAGCCTCCATTGACGGGGAATGTGACCTTGCATACGAAATTCGATTTGCCCGCCGGAGAGGGCGACGTTACCCAAAAGCTGAAGCTGTTGGGGAGGTTTGGCGTGGAGCATGCCATTTTTACCGATCCAGCAGTCCGAGAGAAAGTGCAGAGCCTTAGCCGCAAAGGACAGGGCAAGCCCGACGATGAAGATGCGGGAAGCAGCATTTCTAATTTGCGCGGGCAATTCGCCATGGGCGGCGGCATGATTACCTTCCGCAATTTAATGTTTGAAGTTCCCGGCGCGAATGTTCAACTGAATGGCACCTACGCGCTCACGGACGAAAAGCTCGACTTTTATGGGACGCTGCGCCTGAAGGCAAAATTGTCGCAGATGACCACGGGAGTGAAATCTTTCCTGCTGAAAGCCGTGGATCCGTTCTTCCGCAAAGGAGATGTAACCGAGTTGCCGATTAAAATCACCGGGACCCGAGAGCATCCTTCGTTTGGGCTCGATCTGCATCACAAAGAAGAAAAGAAAAAATAATGCGCTAGCGAGCCCGGCACCACACATTGCCAGAAAATCGTCCTAGAGGCGCGCGTGTAGTTGCAAAATATAGCGCGCTACCTGAATCCAACTCGCCACGTCCAATGTAAGCAGAAATATTCTCTTGAGATCGCTTCGTTGGAGCCCCATGAACACAACTCTTGGCAAACTATCTGATGAGCCGCGACCGCTCCCGGCGATTCTTGTCGGCGGTTTTATCGCCGGACTGCTGGATTTAACTTGCGCTTACGTTATGTACGGCGTGCGCATGCCGCGCGGAATTGCGCGCGGACTGGTTGGGAACATCGCTTTCCAGGGCGGCGCGGGTTATTACGTCCTCGGGATCGCCTTGCATTTTTTCATCGCCTTATCTGCGGCTGCGGTGTATTACGGGGCCAGCTTAAAGCTGAAATTTCTGAAGGAATATCCTTTTGTATGCGGCTTGTTTTACGGCATTGCGATCTTCCTGGTCATGAATCTGATTGTGTTGCCGCTTTCCGCGATCCACTTCAAAGGGCCTTTCACTATGCATGGCCTGGACCAGGGCTTGCTGGTGCATATGTTCCTTATCGGCTTGCCGATCGCCTACAGCGTTCGAATATTTTCCAAGAGTAACTAATTGTTGCGGACAGAGAGTTAATCGGAGTGCCGCGCTACTTCTTTTAGTCGCTTTTGCAGGAATCGGCGTTCGCTCTCATTGGTGGCCAGCTCCAAAGCCCGCACATAGCTCTTTGCCGCTTCTTCGGGTGAGCCCATTCTTCGCAGCAAATCGGCGCGGGTGGCGTGTAGAAGGTGATAACTGTCAAGGTCGCTGGCCGTGGAGGAAGTGAGCGAGTCAATAATTTCCAGCGCTGCCTGCGGGCCATTGATCATGGCCAAAGCTACGGCACGGTTGAGCGACACAATCGGCGATGGCTGCACACGTTCGAGAAGATCGTAAAGCCCAAGAATCTGGCTCCAGTCCGTGTCTTCCGCGCGAGCGGCCTGGCAATGGGTAGCGGCAATCGCGGCCTGTAAGGCGTAAGGCCGAGCTCCGGCGCGAAGAGCTTCTTCGACGAGCGGCAAAGCTTCTGCGATCTGTGAACCGTTCCAAAGGCTGCGGTCTTGCTCTTCCAGCACGACGATATCCCCAGCTCGGTCGAGGCGTGCATCGCGTCGCGCATCATGCAGCAGCATGAGGGCAAGAAGGGCGAGAACATCCGCAGGAGTGCGTGGAGCAGTCAAGGAACGCACCAATCGCGCTAGACGGATGGCTTCCGCACATAGGTCTGTGCGGACCAGCGGTGCGCCACGCGTGGCCGCGTAGCCTTCATTGAAAACCAGATAGATGACGGTGAGTACGGCATCCAGACGCGCGGCGAGTTCGTCGGTCGCGGGAACTTTATAGGGAATGCCAGCGTCGCGAATCTTACGCTTTGCGCGCACAAGCCTCTGCGCCATGGTCGGCACCGGAACGAGGAATGCGCGAGCTATTTCATCGGTTTCAAGGCCGCACAGCGTTCGCAGCGTGAGCGCGACTTGAGCGTCGGAGGCGAGGGCGGGATGGCAGCAGGTAAAGATCAAACGGAGACGGTCGTCGTTGATCTCATCGGGATTTTCCAAAGCATCGTAATTCGGGTTCTCGGACGGTTCGATGGGCGCCCCTTGCTCTTCCATTTTCTGAGCGAAGTTGGCCTGGCGGCGGAGGCGATCAATTGCTTTATGACGGGCGGTCTGGATGATCCAGGCACGAGGAAATTCCGGTATTCCGGACTCGCGCCATTGGTCCACAGCAACGGCAAAAGCTTCCTGCGCTGATTCTTCTGCCAGGTCAAAGTCGCCAACCAGACCGATTAAAGTAGCGACGATGCGGCCCCAGTCAGAACGATAGACCTCTTCGACAGCGGAAGCAGCATCAAGGGGAACAGGCGTGACCGGCAAAGACACGGCTTATTGTAAATATTTTTCCAATTATTTTTTGGGCGAGGCTGTCGATTTGCCCCTGTGCCGTTCGATTTACTGATGAAGGAGCAAGATATGAAATATATGTTGTTGATTTATTTGGATGAAAAGGGCAGGCCAAGCGAAGCCGAGCAGCAGAAATGTTATGTTGAGTCGGCACAGTACGCCCACAAGTTGCACGCGAGCGGAAAGTTTCTGGCCTCTGCGCCACTGCATCCTACCTCCACTGCTACCAGCGTTCGCCAGCAAGACGGCAGGCCTCTAGTTACAGACGGCCCATTTGCCGAGACCCGTGAGCAGCTTGGCGGCTATTTTCTGGTCAATGCCAAAGATCTGGACGAAGCGATTCGCATCGCTTCAGAAATCCCCGCTGGGCGATTTGGAACGGTGGAAATTCGGCCGGTTGTGGAAGTCAGCGGTCTGCCGGTTGCGCAGGCGAGTTCATAAGGAGGCGCTCATGTGCCCCGAATGTATTTCGAATATAGCGATGGTAGCTGTAGCGGGCATCACTTCGACGGGCGGCCTGACCGCATTCGTCGTGCAAAAGTTCACCAGGACAAATGTGCACGCGAACAGTTTGAAATCTTTTGAACAGCAAGAATCAACCCCAATTCATGAGGAGAGTTACGATGACGACGACCGCAACTGAAAACCCCAAAGTGGTATCTCGCGCCGAATGGCTGGCCGCACGCAAAGAACTGTTGGCCGAGGAAAAAGCGCTTACCCGATCTCGCGATGCGCTGGCCGGAAAGCGCCGCGAATTGCCATGGGTAAAAGTGGATAAGAACTATGTATTTGAAACTCCGGAGGGCAAGAAGACGCTGGCCGATCTCTTTGATGGCCGCAGCCAGTTGATCGTTTATCACTTCATGTTTGGCCCCGGTTGGAACGAGGGTTGCGTGGGATGCTCGTTCTACTCCGATCATGTGGATAGCGCGTTGCAACATCTTCTTCAGCATGATGTTTCCTACGTGGCCGTTTCTCGCGCGCCGCTTTCCGAAATTGAGCCTTTTAAGAAGCGCATGGGCTGGAAGTTCAATTGGGTTTCTTCGTTCGGCAGCGACTTCAACTACGACTATCACGTGTCGTTTTCAAAAGAGGACATGGCCAAGGGCAAGGTTTACTACAACTTCGGCATGCAGGAAGTTCTCAGCGAAGAAATTGCCGGAACCAGCGTGTTCTACAAGGATGAAAACGGAGACATCTTCCATACGTACTCCCACTATGCTCGTGGTGGCGAAGGCGCGATCGGGACATATCAATTTCTCGACATCACTCCCAAAGGGCGGAACGAAACAGGGCGCGGAAATCTGGGCGACTGGGTACGCCATCACGATCGTTATGGAGCAGGCGGTTTCGTTCAGGCATCGGGACGTTACCAGGCGGAATCCAATGTCGAAGTAAAGCCCGAAGAGAAATCCGAGCCCTGCTGCAAGCACTAAATCGCAGATTCACAAACAGTCCGATTGGATGCGGGGCTGGCTTCAATTGCCCCGCCCGCGCCAGTCATCGAGGGGAAAGAAAAAGTGGGAAAGTTGAAATTACAAATGCACGTATCCGCGGACGGTATGGTTGGAACTCAAAAAGGTCCCACGCATTTCAATTGGGATGATGAGCTACGGCAATATTCGGTTGCGAATACCGAAAATGTGGACTTTATTCTACTCGGACGTAAAACCGCAACGGACTTCATCCCGCATTGGAAATCGGTGGCCGAGAACCCCGAAAATCCTGACTTTGCAATTGGCAGGGCGATCACTGACATGCCCAAAATCGTATTCTCCAAGACGGTGCAGAAGTCAGAATGGACAAATACGAAGGTACAGAAAGACCTTGTAGAAAGTGTGAGTCAGCTTAAAAAGCAAGGTAAAAATCTTCTTGCTTACGGCGGGCATGATTTTGTCGCGTCGCTGATCCAGCATGATCTTATTGATGAATACGACTTGCTGATGAATCCGGTCCTTCTTGGAGATGGCTCGACAATCTCGAAAGGATTGCCGCAGGTCAAACCGCTAACCCTCGTGACAAGCAGAGTATTTTCCTGCGGGACTATATTGCTCCAATACAAACCATTGTGACCGGCAGGTAATCACTTCGCTTCGCAAATAACGCTCGATGAATTGACAGAGGAGAATTGTTTATGCCAAAAATTACCCCGTTTCTCTGGTTCGATAACAACGCCGAGGAGGCAGCCAGGTTTTATACATCGGTTTTCAGAAATTCAAAAATGGGCGAAGTACGCCGTTATGGCGATGCCGGGCCAAGGCCGAAAGGCTCGGTGATGGTCGCTTCGTTCTCCATTGAAGGCGTGGAGTTTACTGCTCTGAACGGCGGCCCACACTTCAAATTCAACGAGTCGGTCTCCTTCGTGGTTCATTGCAAAACCCAGGAAGAAGTGGACGAATACTGGCAAAAGCTTACGGCGGATGGCGGCCAGGAGAGCCAGTGCGGATGGCTGAAGGACAAGTTCGGCATGTCCTGGCAAATCACCCCCGACAGGTTATTGGAATTGATCGGCGACAAAGATCCCGGCAAGGGGCAGAGAGCCATGCAGGCAATGATGCAAATGAAGAAAATTGACATTGCAAAAATCGAACAGGCTGCGAACCAGAAATAGATCTCTCCGCTGTCGATTGGCTGCATGGCCATTCGACTTACCAGTGAAGAGCAAGTTCAGTCAGAATGACGCGAGCGGGCTCCAAATAAAAACTTAGGAGTAATGCAATGAAATTCTTGATGATCGTCAAAGCCAACAAAGATTCAGAAGCGGGCAAGATGCCCAGCCAGGAACTCCTCGCTTCCATGGGAAGGTACAACGAGGAACTGATGAAAGCCGGAGTGCTGGTGGATCTGGCCGGCCTGCACCCCAGCTCGAAAGGATTTCGCGTGAAATTCGCCCAGGGCAAGCGCACGGTAATGGAGGGCCCATTTGCGGAAACCAAGGAGCTCGTCGCTGGCTTCTGGATCATCAATGTGAAGTCCCGCGAAGAAGCAATGGACTGGGCCAAACGCATTCCCGATCCATTTGGAGCGGGCGAGGAAGCAGTTGTTGAAGTACGCCAGTTTTTTGAGCTTGAAGAGTTCGAGCCCGGTGCAGCAGTGGATCGCGCCCACGAACTTGGTAAAAAACTCGAAGCCAGCAGAAAAAAAACAGCGTAGATGTCGAATTGCCGACTCTCACTCGACTTACAGTTGCAGAACAATTCAACAGAAATTACGAGGTCACAAAAATGCAATTCATGATGTTAGTCAAAGCAACCAACGATTCTGAAGCCGGCGCTCCTCCCAATCCGCAGCTGATGGCGGCAGTCGCCAGACTTGCCGAAAAGGCGAACCACGAAGGCTTAATGGTGACTGCCGGCGGACTGCTGCCGAGTTCACAGGGAACGCGCATTCGCGCGGCAAAAGGAAAGACGTCCGTGATTGACGGTCCTTTCGCTGAAACCAAAGAGCTGGTCGGCGGCTACGCGATCTTTAATCTGCAATCGAAAGAAGAGGCTGTTCGCATGGGACGAGAATTCATGCAGATCCATGCCGATATTCTCGGGCCATCCTACGAAGGCGAGTTGGAGATACGGCCGATGTTTGGCGCCCCTGAGAATGGGGCCTCTCCAGATTGCACGAAAAGAAATTGGAAAGAAATATAACGTTCAAAATTCAAGGAGAAATGCCATGCAGTTGAATACTCATCTTCATTTCAGTGGTCAATGCGAAGAAGCGTTTAAGTTCTATGAGAAATGCCTGGGAGGAAAGATTGAGGGACTCTTCCGATTCGACTCTGCGCCGGACGGGTCGCAGCAAATGCCGGCGGAGTGGCGCAACAAAGTCATGCACGTGACTATGAAGATCGGTGATCAGGTGCTAATGGGTACCGACGCGCCTCCGGACCGTTTCAGCAAACCGCAGGGCTTTCAGGTATGCATCTCTGTGAAGAATGTGGCCGAAGGCAAGAAACTCTTCGAAACATTATCGGAAAAAGGGAATATCTCCATGCCCTTCGGGAAAACATTCTGGTCGCCCGGTTTCGCGATGTTCGAAGACCGCTTCGGCATTCCATGGATGATTAACTGCGAGCAAGCCGGCTAACCAAGCGGCTTTGGTAGGCGCGAGGGCGGAACTGTATTTTGAGCGATCACGAAATCGCGCTCATCGGTTCCGCCTTCTCGTTTAAGGATCATCTTTTCACGCTCGTTTGATCAAACGGGCAAGCAATACCAGAATGACCGCGCCCAGGATCGCCACGAGAATGCTGGAGATAATTCCTCCCGATGTGTAAACGCCGAGCAAGCGCAACACCCAGCCGCCAATGATGGCGCCGAGAATACCCAGCACGATGTCCATGGCCACGCCGTACCCGGAACCCTTCATGAGCTTTCCCGCGGCCCAGCCGGCAATTAAACCTACGATGATGATGTAGACAAAGAACATGCTCGCCTCCTGAAACGATTTCACAGTACTTGAAGACTGAAGTGTGCAGCGGAGTTGGTGTCGCCTGTGTCTCCGCTTAAGACGTTGTCTTGCAGCGTAAAAGGATGCTGTCTTCCAATTGCGGGTTGCAGGGGCAACGGTTTCTGGAGTACAGGGGTGCCCATTCAAGTATTTCTACGGGGCCGTTACCAGGGAATCCTCGACCTTCGTGGGCCTGCCTTAAAACAAATCTGTTAATCTGAAACTGCGAAATGAAAATGAAGCGGTATCTCAGACCGATGCAAACTTTTTCCAATTCGGATGCAGGTGGCAGGCGTGCGACGGTTCCGCAACTTCCGCTACTGGCTGACCCGGTTTTTGTTCATCCTCTCAATCCTTGGGCCGGGATTCATTACCGCCAACGTCGATAACGACGCCGGCGGAATCTACACCTACGCCTCCACTGGCGCTCAATTCGGATATTCAATCCTGTGGACCATCATCCCTGTAGCCATTGCGCTGACCTTTGCGCAGGAGATCGCCGCGCGCATGGGTGTGATCACGGGGAAGGGCTTGAGCGAACTGATTCGCGAACACTACGGCCTGCGCATTACATTTTTTGTGCTGGTCGGGTTGGTAATGTGCAACCTGTTTGACGTGATCTCCGAATTCGCCGGGGTCGCGACGAGTATGCAGTTGTTTTCGGTGAGCAAATTCATTTCGGTCCCTATCGCGGCTGCTCTGGTGTGGGCGCTGGTGGTATTCGGCGATTATAAAAAACTGGAAAAGGTTTTCCTGGTTCTTTCGTTCCTGTACATCGCTTACATCATCACCGCTTTCCTGGCCAAGCCGGATTGGGCAGAGGTGGCGAGGCAGGTGGTGCGCGTGCCTTCGTGGCGGGAGTTCAAGAGCTCGGAGTATTTATACGCCGCGGCGGGAATCATCGGCGCCACCATTGCTCCGTGGCAGCAATTTTATTTGCAGGCGTCCGTGGCGGAAAAAGGTAGCGGCAAGAGTGGACTGAAGTATATGCAAGCCGACGCGATCGTGGGATCCATATTTTCCGTTTTCATCGCCGGTTTCATTATCGTAGCGTGCTCGGCCACTTTGAATCTCCATGGTCAATTCAGGATCGCGGACGCGGCCGACGCGGCGCAATCATTGAAGCCGCTGGGCGGTGACTATGCCTTCATCCTGTTCGCGGTGGGCTTGTTGAATGCCTCACTGTTCGCGGCTTCCATACTGCCGCTTTCCACGGCATATACAGTTTGCGAGGCGATGGGGTTTGAGTCGGGCTTGAATAAAAAAATCGGTGAGGCCCGGGTTTTCTATGGACTCTATACCGCGCTGGTTGCGGGGGGCGCGCTGATTATTCTTTTCCCTCAACTGAATCCGGTCAGGGTGGCAGTATTTTCGCAGGTGCTCAATGGAGTGCTTTTACCGGTCGTGCTTGTATTCGTGCTGCAGCTTGTGAGCAAGTCAGAGTTGATGGGGAAATATGCAAACTCGCGTGGGTATCAGGCCTGCGCATGGATCATTACATTTGCCATCACGGCGATCATTGTAGCCATGCTGGTGGCGCAGTACTTGCCGCAGTCCCCGCTGAAAATTTCTCAGCTTATTAGAGGCTAGTCTCAACCCGTCATGCTCGATCTTTCGAGACGCGAAAAACTCAGTAGTGCATTTTGATTTGCAATTTTTGGCGTATACACATAAAACTGTATGCGCGAATTTTCACTGAATAAAAATTGCATGAAGTTTTTACGTGCCTTGATTTCTCAAATTCAGACATGGAGCTGAATGTTGCGGCTTATCAGGGGTTTGCATCCAAGCAAGCGATTGGCACGAAGTTTGCGGGTATAAATAACTGAGGTAGCAAAATGATGAACGACCACGTCATCAATCCCCTAACTATCTCTGATTTCGGCGAGCCGGATTTGAAGTTTTTTATGCGGTTGGGGGTGATTTCACCATCTGCTGCGGAAGGTCTTGCCAAACCGCACTCTCATCGGCGTTTGAATCGCGACAAGGCCTTGGGCCTCATCACGTTGCTGGGAGCCAGTGCGGCTGGCTGGACGGCAATCGCCATGGGAATTGCGCAACTCCTGAAATAATAGCTGTGCCTTAAATCGGCCTACTTGTCGTAGCGCAGCAATGAAAACACGTCGTAAGACTTCAGCTTGTCCCGACCGTTCAGAAATTCCAACTCCACCACAAAGCTAAGTCCCACAATTTCCGCACCGAGTGATGCGGCGAGTTTCGCCGTGGCTTCAGCGGTTCCGCCGGTCGCCAGCAGATCATCCACGATTAAAACTCGTTGGCCTTTTTTGATCGCATCCTTGTGGATTTCAAGGGTGTTCGTTCCGTATTCCAAAGCGTAGTCATACTTCGTTGTTTCGGCAGGGAGTTTTCCTGGCTTGCGCACGGGAATGAATCCGGCGTTCAGGCGGTAGGCGAGTGCGGGCGCGAAAATAAAACCGCGGGCTTCCATTCCCAATACCAAATCAATGTTCTGGCCAATGTAATTTTGCGCCAGCGCGTCTATGAGCGTGGCGAGGCCGCGCTTGTCTTTGAGGAGCGTGGTGATGTCGTAAAAGAGGATGCCTTTTTTGGGGAAATCGGGAACTTCGCGGATGAGCGCTTTCAGGGACTCACTATTTACCGCCGCCTTCTGACTCGTAACCATTCACCAGGCTCCTTCAATGCGAAATGTAGTCAGGCCATCCACCGGCGTTGCTTCGGATTCAGCGACGTCATCCACCCGGGCCGCGCGCGGACCTTGCTGCAAACGTGAACGCAAGCCGCTGAGCTGCTCACGGCTTCCCATTGCCAGAATTTCTACCGTGCTATCACTGTTGTTGCGCACCCATCCGGCGATTCCCAGCGTGTGCGCTTCGCGCTCCACGAACCAGCGGAAGCCTACGCCCTGCACGCGTCCGCGGACTACGAAGCGGCGCGCTTGGATAGGTTTTTCAGTGGACGTCATGATTGCGTACACCTATTCTTGTCATTCTGAGCGGAGTAATCAGGTTCATTCACGAACCTGATTCGCAGCCGAAGAATCCCTGCATACTAGCATTGCTCAACAATTGCTTGTTACAACTCGACCGTTCTTAAGCTAGGGATCCTTCGACTTCATAGGGCGATTCGCTACGCGACTCGTCCTATTTTCGCTCAGGATGACAAAGTAAATCAGGCTCTCGACAGGTACGCGCCTTCGGCGGTGTCCACTTTAATTTTCTCGCCTTCGTTGATGAATGGCGGCACCTGCACCATCAATCCAGTTTCCGTCTTCGCGGGCTTGGTGACGCTGGAGGCGGTTGCGCTCTTAAGCCCCGGCTCGGTTTCGAGCACGGTGAGAATCACCGTCTGCGGAAGTTCCACGCCCACGGCCTTGCCATCAAAAAATTCCACCTTGATCTGCAAATTGGAAATCAGGTAGTCCACAGCGTCCCCAAGAATCTCGCGCGTCAAATGCGTTTGTTCGAAATTCTCGGTGTTCATAAAGTAGTAACCGTCGCCATCTGTGTACAGATACTCCATGTCCACTTCGTCCACAGTGATCTTCTCAATGGGATCAGGGGAGCGGAAGCGGTGCTCGAACATAGCGCCGGTGCGCAGGTTGCGAAGTTTTGCCTGGATGAAGGCGCGAAGATTGCCCGGCGTCCGGTGCTCGACGCTGAATACCGAATGCAGGTCGTTGTTGTGCTTGATGATCATGCCGGGGCGAAGCTGGGTCGCGGGAATAGACATGCTGGGTCAATCTCCTTTATTTCGAATACGGTTGCAGGCAAATTAGCGGAAGGGCGGCGGGCCACATTTTCCGCGCATGCGGGAACTAAAGGGTTATTTTACACGGGCTTGGGCCAGTTTGGGAATTGTGTGAGCTGCCCTTCTTGGCCCTGACAAAAATGCTTGCTGTAGCCGTATAGGCCAGACAGCTAGAATGAGCTGGACGGAATCCAAGTTGAGGAATACGACGGGAAAGGACCAAATATATGCGTTCTGGAAATTACGAAGCTTCTGAAGGCGGAGGCGCGGGAACAGCAATTACGTTTCTTTTGATTGGATTGGGAGCGGGCGCCCTGGTCGGACTTTTATTTGCCCCCAAAGCGGGTAAGAAGATGCGCAAAGAATTGCTGCGCAAATACCAGGATGCGCGTTCCACGATTGACGACTGGAAAGATGAAGTTCGAGATGTTGCCGAGGACGTCATAGAACGCGGCAGCGGTCTCGCTGATGATCTGCGCGAGCGTGTTACGCCTCTCACAAAGGGCATTCGGCGGTAAGTTGGAATCCGAATTAGACTCCCGGCGAAGGCCGGGAGTCTTTTCTTTCTGATGATTCAAAACAAGCGGAAGCTGACCTCTACACTGATGCGTACCGCGACGGGTCGTCCATCCAGAGTCGCGGGTTGAAAACGCCACTGCTTCACGGCTGCCATAGCTTTTTCATCCAGCCCCATTCCCACTGAGCGTTGCACTTGAAGGTTTCGTGTTTTGCCATCCGCGCCGACGACCATAGCCAGGATCACAGAGCCCTGGAACTTGGCCCGCCGGGCTTCCTCCGAATAATCTGGATCGGGATCGTACAGAACGCGCGGTTGTGTCACTCCGTTGCGCCCGGGACTGTAAGCATAGCCCTGATCGTCGCCGAAGCCGGGGCCGTTATGGTTTCCCACCCCGTTACAGCAATTACTCCCGATTCCGCCCGGTCCTCCGGTTCCGTTGGAGGGTATAGCGGAGGCCGACTGCGGATCGCCTAAAGCGCCAAGGTCCGGCATCTTTACCGTGGAAGTGGCCAGAATGCTCGGTGGCATGGGCAGCACAGGGTTGGAATTGCTGAGAACAACCTCTGGTGGCGTCAGTTGTTCATTCATATTCATCGGCGGAAGAACACCTTGGCTGGCCTGCAGTTTTTCGTGTGTGCCGCCCGCGCCATGGCCGCCCGGCTTCTGCATCACCAGTGGCCAGGTAATGGAACTCAGATTTTGAAAGACTACTGGCAAACCGGGCTTGTGGACCTTCGGTGGATGCATCGCGATGACGACGAGCGTAGCGATGACGAGCGCTTCCATCCCGAACGAGGCGGCAAAGTTCCGGGGGCGCATCCGATAAGAGCGATCACCTGCTGCGAACAGAGTGGGCGGTACTGGCGGTTCCTCGGTCGCGGTCATGGGCGCGCTCCTTAATTCAGGCTGCAATTTCGTTCTGGCGCAAGCTTCCGGCGCAAAAAGTAAGCCGATACAAAATTTAGACACCGGCCATTCAAAAATGGATATCTGCTATTTCCGGCAAGGCACGGAAGAATTGAAATCTGAAGGATTCTGGCCGGGCAGTAAGGATTTCAGTTTATGGCCGGATGGTTAGCGGTTTAGCCGAAGAGCGACTTGAAAAAGTGTCCGATGCCGCCGAAAAATCCCCGGTGTTCTTTCTTGGCAGGAGGTAACGCTACCGTGGCTGGCAAATTAGGAGGCGTGGCTGGCTGGGTTGCAGGCGATGCCGCAGGCAATGAAGCCACTTCGCGTTCTGGCGCGGCTCCTGCTTGAGGTGCGGGGGTGGCGCGGCCCTGAAAAACCAGTGGCGCTTCCACCTGAACGTGCACGTCATTTGCTCCAGTTGGCGCCGGGGCCGCCGCTTCCGCGGAGGTGGTTGGCTCCCCGGCGGGATTATTTGCCGCATTTGCGGCTGACCCTGATGAGTTCGTTCCCTGTGGTGCCACACGAACAGCGGAGGGCAACGCGGCATCATTGACAGGGGCGGTGACTTGCTGCGGCGCTTCCGAGGCGCGCAGTGTTTCCCGTCGCGGCTCCGAGCAGCCGCAGTTCATCGTAGCGTCGTTATCGCGGTTGGTAAGTTGGCCGGAGTGGAACACGACCTGCTCGTCGGGGCGCACGCGGTAGTTACCATCGCCGATGAGTTCGGAAACCGTAAGCGGAGCCGTGTTGCCGGGCATGGTGCGAATGCAGGTATCGCCGTGCGCGTTCACGCTCATGGCGTAGTCGAATTCTCCCGGCCCGGCGAGTACCAGGCGAAAATCGGGCGTTACCACGGAATCCGCTGCCGCTCCCAGTGAATAATGGCCTTCGATTGCGCCGGTGCTCACGCCGAGCATTAATTCCTCTCCGCTCTTCGACGAAGTCACCGAGATCGTCGTCCCTGCGCAGACCTTCACTTCACCGCCACGAGAGAGATGCAGAATGGCTGTCTCCGAACCGGCTGTGATCGCGGAACCTGCCGCCGGGCGTGCCGCATCCATCATGACGCCGCCGGAGTTCGCCGAAGTAACGGGCACTGCCGCAGGCTGTTCTTCCCGCGCTAACGAAGGCACGGCGGGCGGCGCATGGTCGTCGGTCAAAAGATGCACCAGCAGCATGTGTCCGTTGGATTCCACTCGATAAGTCCCCGCCTCGGTGAGATCCACCACAATACGCACCACAGGGGGCTTGACGGTGTATTGGCCAAAACGAATGTCCGTGATTTGTTTGACGTGTGAAGCTTCGCTCTTGCCCTGATGCGATGTGACGGCGTAGGGCAAATCAATCACCAGGCGGTGTGGTAAGTCCAGTGGCGTGATCTGCGGAGTAATCGGCTGGTCGGCCTGAATTTCAACGGTCGCGCCATGTTCATCAGGAACCAAGCGGACGGACTGCACGTTGGCAGTGTGATTCGCGGCGGAGGCGGCAGGCGCGCAAGCGCAGAACACGAGGCCGCACAGCAATACGTGTGCTTTTCGATAAATCGAATGCGAGAAGAACTTCATTGCTGAGAGGAAGTAACGTAAAAACGATATCACTTACAGCAGCGGGAGTGAAGAAGGTAAGCGATGAATCGGCACCTTCGTGCGGGCTTCCCCATCAGGATTCCGAGAGGAAT
>JANWKU010000180.1 GCA_025451215.1 Terriglobales bacterium | reverse complement strand
TCGCCATGAGCGAAGGATGGAACTCCTGCGCCTTACAGTTCTCTTTCGCCAGAGACATGCGCTTCGAATAGAGGCGGTTCACCAGTCCGTACTCCACCTCGTTCGTGTCACTCAGAATGTCGCGATCATCAAACCGCAGGATATTAGCAAAATTGTCCACGCCGGTCAGGTAATTGTAGGTGACCCGGGGTTCGATCACATGCTTCCACTTCCGATCAAGCCAGGGCTTGTCAAAAACCCGCTCCATCGCCGGAGGAAGCACTTCCACCGAGCCCTCCAGAGCTTTGCGATTTATGGCATGGCTGCTCGCAGTGCCGACCGTGCTGCCGGTCTGGGAAGGCAGGAGTTCCTGCGTGTATACGGTGTCCCGCAGCGACAACGACGGCACGAATGACCAACCGTGCAGCATCGTAGGAAGCGTGAGGGTGGGGCTGAGATCGAATCGTCCCAGGAGCGGAGCGGTGCTGAATGTGGGTTCGCTACGCGAGAGGCCATCCGCTGCGGCATCAAAATTCCAATAGAACGGCGTATGGCCCAGTTGCCGGTCGGCGGTTGTCACGTCGAGACTCGGAGCGTGCAGAATGGAAACCTGGGTTGAATCCGTGCTGCTTTCAAAGTTCCGGTATTGTTCGAGCCCGGCGTTGAAAGAAAAGCCGTCAGTATTTTTGGAGACAAAACCCCGCGAAATCACCTCTGAATTCGCGGCTTGCGCGAACAGGTCATAAAAGGTAAGCCGGAAGGCATACGAACTGAGATATTCGGCTTTGACGACCGCGCGAAAATCTTGGCTGAAATCATCTTCGGCGTTCAGAGTGACGTCGGCCCCGCTATTGCTCTTGCGGTCAAGCACGGAAAATACGTTCAGGTCCACGAACGAGTGTTCGGTGGGGCGGGCACGGAATTCGCCAAGCGGCGCCCATCCTCGCTGAGAGTAATAATCAACGCCGAGCGTGGCGTCCATCCAGTGATTGATGGCCCAATAGAACGAATCTCCCAGGATGGTGCCTTTGATGGAAGAATGCCCGATGTTGGGCAGCAGAAATCCCGACTGCCGCGTCTGCCGATCAATGGGATGAGTGGCGAAAGGAAAATACAAAACCGGGATGCCCTGAATCCGGAAGAGCGAGTTGTAGATGGTCGCGTTGCTGCCGGCATCCACAATGATTTTGCCCGCATTGAATTGCCACTTGGGGTGCGGCAGCTCGCAGGTGGTGATCATACCGTCATGCACCAGGTAGTGGCCGGGGCCCGTTTGCTCCACAACTTTGCCGCTGAAGACAAATGGATTGGAAGACGTCAGGACCATTCTCTTGCTGTGCAAATGCATGCCCACGGTCCCGTGCACATGCTCGAATCTTCCGACCTCGGTGCCGAAATTGTAAGTCCCTTCTGTGGCTTCAATATGCTCGTCCGCCGGACCGCCTTCGAGCACCAGATGGCCGATTGCATGGGACTGTTTGGTGTCAGAGTCGTATGTGACCTCGTCGGCGTGAAGGATAAAAACGCCGTAGTGGATCTCCACATTTCCCTTGAGCTTGTACGTAGTTCCCTGCTTTTCCTGGGAGAGAGCCTGAATGGAAACATCGTCATTGCGCGTGGTGGTAATCGCTCCGGAAATATCAGGAATGGCCTGCGCCAGCAACCGCGGAGTCAACAAAGAAGGGATCAGAAGCAGAGACCACGCAATGACCGCCGTGCTAAGAAGTTGTACGCGGGAATTCATCGCGGACGCACGAATCCTCCGCAATGCCGGGAGGCAGGCTGACGTTAGCATGCCGTCAGCCCAGGAGGCAGAGATGGCGCTGAAATTTGCAGGGGCACTTGATACTTTAGATACAGGTGCTTCAGTTTTTTCGCCTCGCGTAGTTTTCTAATATGTGCGTCCACCGGCTGCGGGTATACATTTAGGTAGTCCCTCTTCATGAATCACAATTCCCAACCTGATTACCAGAACTCCCCGGAAGCCGAATTCGTGGACACTGAACCGTTCGATGCCAGCGAACAGCAATTTGCCGCAAGCCTAAACGCACCGGCGCGGCAACAAGCGGACCGGTTTGTTCCTGAGGAAACTGGGAAAACCTTCGAAGAACCTGACGTCGTTGTTCACGCTGCTTCCCTTTCCCCGGAAGTCGCCGCCGAACCCTCCTCCACGATAACCGAAGAGGCGAGTGAGGATTCCGCAAAACAAGTTAACGGCGCGGATGCCTCCTCGGATGACTCCTCGGCTTCTTCCACTTGGAGAAAAGAAGTCGCCGAACGGGTGAGCAAATACCGCCGCAAGAGCCCTCGTGAACCCCGTTATCCGTCGCTGCAATTGAAATTCGAGTCAAGCCTCCCCGCATGGACGCCGGTTCGGCCGTCAGAGCCCGTCGCGCGGCAGGCCGTTGCCCTCGAACGCCATGTAGAGCTGATTCAGGAAGCTTTGCCGACCATTGCAGCGTCACCTGCAGTCGAAGACGATCCGGATTACATAAGCAATCTCATCGAGTTCCCTCGCTTTACCGCGGAGCGGCCTAGCCACGTGGACGAGCTCGCTGAACCCGTGCTCGACCGGTTGCGCATTCTGGAAGCGCCTGAAGTTGCGCCCTCGCCGCCCGCGCTGGGCGGAATATTAATTGAGCAAGCCGAAGAGCGTCCGCAGGAGCGTCGCCCTGGCTTCGAGATTCCTTTGCAATCGTCTTCTCTTACCCGGCGCGTGGCCGCCGCAATCATTGACGCCGTCATCGTGCTTGCGTCGCTCGGAGTATTTGGATACGTATTTTTCCGCCTGACCGATCCAACCTTACGATTGTTCCATTGGATGAAGATCGCGGCCGCGCTGGCTGGCGTGTTCTGGGTCGCCTATCAGTATTTATTCCTCGTCTACAGCGGCAACACTCCGGGGCTGCGCATCGCGGGCTTGCGGCTGGCGCGCTTTGACGCCACCCACGCTTCGCGGCAACTCCGGCGATGGCGAGTGCTCAGTTCGGTCCTCTCCGCCGTTTCAATCGGCCTGGGATACCTGTGGTGCTTTCTTGATGAAGACCAGCTTTGCTGGCACGACCGCATCACAAGAACGCACTTAGCGCCAAAATTCGTTCCCGAAAAACCAACCCAAAGCTAAGCCAGCCCAAAACTACTGTCATGCTGAGCTAAGCAAGAGCAAGCGCAGCGCAGCTCTTGCAAGTCGAAGCATCCCTACGGTCAAGATGCTCTGGCAGGCGCGACCCTGCAACATGCTCTGTTAACATAATTCGTGGCCCCAACCTCCCCTGTTCGTGTACGTTTTGCTCCATCCCCAACCGGACATCTGCACGTTGGCAATGTCCGCACCGCGCTTTTTAACTGGCTCTTCGCTCGCCAGAACGGCGGCGTAATGGTTCTTCGCATTGAAGACACGGACGTCGAGCGCAGCGAGGCCCGCTTCGAAGCCATGTTGATGGACGACCTCAAATGGCTCGGACTCGACTGGGACGAAGGACCTGACAAAGGCGGCGCGTATGGCCCCTATCGCCAGTCCGACCGCCTGGAAATTTACCGCGAGCACGCCGAGCGTTTGCTGAATGAAGGCAAAGCGTACTTATGTTTCTGTACCGAAGAAGAGTTGCAAAAGGAGCGCGACAGCGCATCCGCTGAAAAAGGACAGGCAATCTACTCCGGCAAATGCCGCCGTCTTGATCCGCAAGAAGCTAAGTCGCGCCGTACAAACGGCGAGACCTGCGCCATCCGGCTCAAAATCCCCGAGCGCCCCATCCGTTTTCATGACATCGTCCGCGGAGACGTCGAGTTCTCAAATGAGGTCGTCAGCGATCCCGTAATTGTCCGCTCCAGCGGAATGCCGGTTTACAACTACGTTGTAGTCATTGACGATGCGCTCATGAAGATCACGCACGTCATCCGCGGCGACGATCATCTTTCAAATACCCCAAAACAAGTCGCTCTTTACGAAGCGCTCGGCTGGCCGGTGCCGGAATTCGCTCACCTTTCCACCATTCTTGGCGCTGATCGTGAAAGGCTGTCGAAACGGCACGGAGCCACTTCCATCGCCAACTTCCGCGAGATGGGCGTACTGCCCGAGGCGCTGATGAATTATCTCGCTCTGCTCGGATGGGCGCCGACAGGCGGCACGCGCGAAATTTTCACCCCCACGGAATTGATCAAAGAGTTTTCCCTGAAGCGCGTCACGCCTTCCCCCGCGGTTTTCGACATGGAAAAGCTGTACTGGTTGAACCGGCATTACATAAAAGAATCCCCGCCGGAGCGCGTTGAGAAGCTCGCACTGCAGTATTACAGCCGCGCGATTGCAGAAGATATTACTAAAGACCTTGCTGGTGATGTTTCCTCTAGGGACAAAACTTCTGCCTCCGATTATCCCTGGCCGCCAGCCGTCCGTGACTGGTTCGCGAGCGTCACCCGGCTTCTTTCTCCTTATGTTGACCGCCTGGAGCAGCTTCCTGAACGCGCAATGCCCATTCTTGATTACGATGCCAAGGCCGCGATTGAATCGCCCGACAATGCCGAAGCATTGGCTTGGCCGCAGACTGACGCTGTACTGGCCCGGTTCACAGTCAAGATTTTGGAAGACGAGCAAGCGCGCGAGGGAAAACTAACCCCGGACCAGTTCAACAAAATCGTAAGTGAAGTAAAGGCGGAAACCGGGGTTAAAGGAAAAGAACTTTTTCATCCCATACGGATCGTCATCATGGGATCACACTCCGGACCAGCGTTCGATAAACTGGTCCCCATCCTCGAGGAAGGCAGCCACCTATCGCTGCCGAAGCATGTGCTCAATGTGCGCGAGAGAGTGGAAGCATTCGGAAAAGCCCGCGCGCAGTCATAGTTTTTACTTTTTAAGAAGATCGCGCAACGCGCCTTGCAAATCCGGAAACTGAAATTGATATCCGCTTGTTATCAACTTGCCGGGTTGCACTCTCTGGCCCGACAACAACATCTCGTTTGCCGCTTCCGCGCCTAAGGCTGCCTTCAAAGCAATCCCCGGCACAGTAAAGAACGCCGGGCGCGCAAGCACGCTCGCCAGTGTCTTGGTGAACTCCGCATTGGTCACCGGATTCGGCCCCGCCATATTCACCGGCCCGCGGAGTGAATCATGGCTCATAATGTGCCGCAATGCTCCCAGCCAATCGCCCATGTGGATCCAACTTTGCCATTGCCGGCCGTCTCCAATTTTTCCGCCAACTCCCAAACGAAAAGGTGGCAGCATTTTTTTCAATATCCCGCCTGCGGCACTCAGCACATGGCCAGTGCGAACGTTCACGATCCGAATGCCCGGATCAAGCGCCGGCGCTGTCGCCGTCTCCCACTCGCGGCAAACCTCGGCAAGAAAACCTGTCCCCGGGGAACTCTCTTCCCGCAAAACTTCATCTCCGCGATCGCCATAATATCCAATTGCCGACGCGCTGATGAATACCCGCGGCTTCCGTGCCGCCCGCGCCAGCCCTTCCGCCAGATTTCTGGTGCCGAAGATCCGGCTGTCGTGGATGCGCCGCTTTTTCTCGCGCGTCCAAACTCCGAACACGCCTTCGCCCGCAAGATGAATCACTGCGTCAAATCCAGAAACTTTTTCCGGCGAAATCGCCTGCGCGGGATCCCAGACAACGTCGCCTTTGCGCTTTGCATTCCCGCGGACCAGGCGGTTTATCTCCCATCCCTCCGCCGCAAATGAAGAGACGACAGCCGTGCCAATCAACCCAGAGGCCCCGCTAATCAGGATTTTGCGTTCGTTCATGATCTAACTTCACTGTTCTGATGGTACCAGCGGCGGTTTAGCTGCTCACCCCAACAGGTATAATCAAAGTCAAAGCATCCTGATCGCTGCAGTTTAAGCGGCATCTACGCGGCATCTGCGGAACATGGCTACCTTACGCGAACAAATCGCGACCACCACCCTTCACGTCACAAAATTCCGCGAACTCATGAACCGGATGCAGGAGAACCGTCCCAACGACGACCTCGCCATCATCAAGAAAGCCTACGAATATTCGCAAAAATATCATTCCGGACAAACGCGCGCCTCAGGAGAGCCCTTCCTGGTCCATCCGCTCGAAGTGGCCCTCGTACTCGCTGAAATGAAAATGGACCCGGTAGCTGTCGCGGCGGGACTACTCCACGACTCAGTCGAAGACACCGCGGTCACAACAGTGGACATTCGCAAGGAATTCGGCGAGCAGGTCGCGCACATTGTCGAAGGCGTTACGAAAATCAGCCAGATTGATTTTGCCACCCGCGAAGAACAGCAGGCAGAAAACCTGCGCAAAATGATGCTCGCCATGGTGGACGATATTCGCGTCGTCCTAATTAAACTCGCCGACCGCCTGCATAACATGCGGACGCTCGAGCATCTACCTGAAGACCGCCGCCAGAAAATCGCGAAAGAAACGCTGGAAATTTACGCGCCCATCGCGCACCGCCTGGGCATGGGCAAAATTCGCGGCGAACTCGAAGATTTAGGTTTTCGCTATCTCGAGCCGGAAACCTATCAGCAGGTGCGGGAAGCCGTGGATGCGCGCCGCAAAAAAGGCGAGAGCTTTCTTGTCCGCGTGGAACAGGCAGTGCGCGAGAAATTGAAAGAAGCCGGCATCACGGCCCGGGTGGAACATCGCATCAAGCGTGTTTACAGCATCCACAAAAAATTGGTCAAGCAGCGCATCAGCGTGGACCAGGTTTACGACCTCTTTGCCATGCGGGTCATCACGCAATCGGTGCAGGACTGTTACGCCGTGCTCGGCATCGTCCATAACGTCTGGCGTCCGGTGCCCGGGCGCATTAAAGATTTCATCGCCATGCCGCGGCCGAATTTTTACCAGTCACTGCATACCTCCGTGATTACAGAAGACGGCACGCCGGTCGAAATACAAATTCGCACCGAAGAGATGCACAAGATCGCCGAAGAAGGCATCGCCGCGCACTGGAAATATAAAGACGGTCCCGTCTCCGCGCAGGATGAACAGCGGCTCGCATGGTTGCGACAGGTGGTCGAATGGCAGCGCGACGTCTCCGATCCCAACGAATTTCTCTCCACGCTGAAGGTAGATCTTTATCCTGAGGAGGTTTACACCTTCACCCCGAAGGGCAAAGTGGTGGTGCTGCCGCGTGAATCCACTCCCATTGATTTTGCCTACACCATCCATACCGACGTTGGCCACACCTGCGTTGGAGCGAAGGTCAACGGACGCATGGTCCCGCTGCGTCACCGCCTGCACAGCGGCGACATCGTAGAAATCGTCACCCAAGCCGGCCACAAACCCAGCCGCGACTGGCTGAGCATCGTTAAATCATCGCGGGCGCGAAACAAAATCAAGCACTGGCTGAACATCCACCAGCGCGAGCGGGCCATTGAAATCGGACGAAAGCTGATTGAAAAAGAAGCGCGCAAGTATCGCGTGCCACTAAAAGACATTAAAGAAGACGACTTGCACCGCGTCGCTTCCGACTACGGCTTGGGACGCGCCGATGATCTCATGGCAGGTATCGGCTACGGAAAATTCTCCGCCCGCCAGGTGCTTGGACGCGTAGCTCCGTCGGTGAATGAGCGTTCTCCAGACCATTCCGCCGACCAGGCAGGCAGCGGCGAAAAGGGATTCTCAAGCGTCGTAAGGCGCGTTTTCGGCGGCGATCATAATGCCATCCGCGTAAAAGGCCACGGCGATCTTCTCGTTTACCGCGCTCGATGTTGCAATCCCATTCGCGGAGAGTCCGTTGTCGGCTACGTGACGCGCGGCAAGGGCGTAGCGGTTCACTCAGTGAATTGCCCCAACGTTATCAACTTGATGTACGAACCAGAACGCCGCATTGACGTGGAATGGTCGCGCGACGATGCGCCCAGCTTTTATCCGGTAAAGCTCACGGTATTCTGCGACGACCGTTTCGGCATGTTGAAGCAGATCACCGCGGTCGTCACCGACACCAAAACCAACATCCGTAACATTGACGCACAAACGGGAAATGGCCACGCCAGCGTAGACATCGTGCTTGAAATTGAAGACCTGAAGCATTTAGAGCAATTGCTCGCAGGCCTCAAAAAAATCCCCGGCGTCCACGATGTGCAAAGATTGCAAAAAGTCTAGGCGGTTTCCTCCAAACTTATTTAACTTCCTCCTCCATCCTGCTGGACCCCCATCCCCTGTCATGCTGAGCGCAGCAAGGCTTCGCAAAGCGAAGCCTTGCGAAGTCGAAGCATCCCTATAATTTCCACCGCCCTCAAAGCCCCGCCCTTGTGCAATCGGAAATCCGCAATCTACAATCTCAAATTACGAAGGAGATCCATGAAAGAAATCATCGCAACCGACGGCGCTCCCAAAGCAATCGGCCCCTACTCGCAGGCCGTCCGCTCTAACGGTTTTGTTTTCGTGTCGGGACAGGTGGCCATTGATCCGGCCACGCAGCAGGTCGTCCACGGCGATGTCGCCGCGCAAACCGAACGCGTATTGAAGAACCTTTCGGCGATTCTCAATGCCTCCGGCAGCGGCCTGGAAAAAGCAGTGCGGGCCACGGTATTTCTGAAAAATATGAACGACTTCGCCGCTATGAACGAAGTCTATGGCCGCCACTTTACTGAAAAGCCTCCTGCGCGCTCCACGGTCGAAGTGGCCCGCCTTCCCAAAGACGTGCTGGTGGAAATTGACGTGATCGCAGTGCTAAGAAAATAAATTCAGGAGTAAAAATGCATAAACATATATTGCTGATTGCACTTCTCGCGGTCGTCGCGGCCGCTCTTGTCTGGGCGCAAACTTCAACCCACAAAACCGCGCGTCCGCATACCAACACACCGACCAAAGTCACTGGCGCGCCCCACAAAACCGCCGATGGCCTGGAATATTGGAACATTAAAATCGGCACCGGCGCGGTCGCCACCAAAGGCCAAACGGTCACCGTCCACTACACCGGATGGCTTGCCTCCAACGGCAAGAAATTCGACAGCTCGGTAGACCGCAACGAACCTTTCCAGTTTCCGCTGGGTGGGGGCCAAGTGATCAAAGGATGGGATGAGGGCGTGGCAGGAATGAAAGTCGGCGGCAAGCGCCAACTACGCATCCCGCCCGCGTTAGGCTATGGCGCGGAGGGTGCAGGCGGAGCTATTCCGCCGAACGCAACCCTGATCTTCGACGTGGAATTGCTGAAAGTAAAATAAGCGGTCAGGAAAAACTGGGCCTGGGAAAATCTGAGGGATCTTCTACGCCTTCACCACTTTGCCGCTGCGCAGGCAGGACGTGCAAACGCGAATCCGCTTGCCTACGCCCTTCACTTTAGCGTGCACCGGGCGCAGGTTGACGTTCCAGCGCCGCTTGGTCACGTTGTGGGCGTGGCTGATGTTGTTTCCAAATTGCGGCCCCTTGCCGCAGATTTCGCATACTTGTGCCATGACAACTCCAGAGAAGATAAGAACTTTCCTACTGAAACATTGATTTTACAAGATTTCTGACCATTTAGCCAACCTGCCAATAGCGTGGGTAGGTTGAATAGCGATCCGGTATTCGGGCTGATCGTGGTCCTTCGTTGGGCTGTTTATTGGCCGTTTGCTATGCCGTTTGCTATGCCGTTTGTTAAGCCGTTTGTTAAGCCCGTTTGTGCTCGTATCAGGATATGGCTTTAGCCATATCGCACAGCACAAAAAATTTGCATGGCTTTAGCCGCTGAGGTTTGATCCGCCCCCAACTCAGCGCCTGAAGGCGGATCATAGGACATGTTCATCCGGCAGGCCTGAAGGCACTGCCCTGATACGAATCATGATTGGCCGGGTGCCCCATTCTAAATTTCGCGCATTTTGCGGAATTTAGGGTGGGGATTTTGCGATACTGAACCTGTGCCCCCCTCTATCGATCCCAAGTCGGTCAAAGTCAACCTAACCACCGGCAACGGCATGGACATCGAATGGAAGGACGGCCACCGCTCCCACTATTCTTTCGTATATCTGCGCGACGCGTGCCCCTGCGCGCTCTGTGACGACGAACGGGAAAAAACCAAACGCGAACCGGGAGAACCTCCCAAACCCAAGCCCGGCGAACTGCCCATGTTCAAAGAAAAAGCCAAACCAGTCTCCGCCGAAGGCGTGGGCAAATATGCCATCAAATTCAACTGGAACGACCGCCACGAATTGGGCATTTATTCCTGGCAGTTTTTGCGGGATGTTTGCCCGTGCGAAGAGTGCAAAACACAACAGAAATCCTAACTCCACCGAATGGAAAATTAGCCTGTCAGCTTCGTAAGGACGAATTTCCGTTCATCGCTTCAACCTTGCCGCGAAGTGGGGCAAGCCTCTCGGCTTCCAATCCATCCCGATAAAAAAGATTGTACGTATCAAAAGGGATGAGCCTGCCGTCGGGATGGACAATATGCACGCAGGTTTTCTTCACCGAGCGCACATCGAAGGAATGTGCGTCAATAAACTGCATGATGATGATCCGGAAAATGTTCTGATAGGTGATTCCTTCCGGCACCAACACCCTGGGTAGACAGCAGAGCAGTTCGCGCAAACTACCGGCGCTCGACCGGGGAGAATGGTTCGTCGCAAAGAGTTTGAACAAGTTATCTCGAACCGCCTCCTCCTGCTCATAAAGGATCGTGTTTCCGGCAGCATTAATGAGAACGTCCGAGGGAATCATGGAGGTGAGCGGCGTTACTTTACCTCCCAGCTTGAGCGCATACGCCATGGCCAGCGAATCGGGATGGCACGGTACCGGAATGATGTCCTCCGGTCGGAAGACGCTTGTTTGTTCGAGAATCTTGCGCCGGACCTCGGTAAGCGTCAGGCGATCGCTGGCTGGGTCAAAGTTCTCCAGTCTGCCTGCGTCTTGGATCGGCTGGAACGTTACGCCCCTCACGCAAGGTTGCGCCAGCGCATACTCAATGACCTTGCCAATTTCGCCGTCATTCAAGCCCTTCTTCAATGTCACGACCAGATTTGTCGCGATATTGTAGCGGTTGAGCTTTTCAATCGCGTCCTGCCGGACACGCCGTAAATCGGCCCCGCGCAATTCCATGAGCGGGGTCCGTTCAAAGGAATCGAATTGCAAATAGACTTCAAAGTCTTCCGAGCAGGAGGCCAGTCTTTCAACGAAAGCTTCATCTTGGGCAATACGAATTCCATTCGTGTTCACCATTAAATGCTTAATTGGACGGGCCTTTGCCATTTCGACTATTTTGAAGAACTCAGGATGAAGCGTCGGCTCACCGCCGGAGATTTGCACTACATCGGGCTTGCCCTCATTGCGGACGATCGCATCAAGCATCTTTTCGATTAACTTAAGATCGCGGAATTCTTGACGTTCAGGGCCGCTTGCCGCATAGCAAACCGGACAGCGCAAATTGCAATAGTCGCAAATCTCCAGCAGCGTCAGACAGGAATGCTGTTCGTGATCGGTGCACAGCCCGCAGTCGTAGGGACATCCCCACTTTACGGGAGTGTTATAAACCAGCGGCATCTCGGGCGGCTTGATGAATACTTCGCGGCTGCGCCGATAGTACTCGACATCATCGGCGATGAGTACGCGCTCCGCGCCGTGTTCCGGGCAGCGTTTCAGAAGGTAGACTCTGCCATCCTGAAATATGGTCTTTGCCTCAATCTTCTGAAAGCAGATTGAGCAGATGGAGACTACGACGTCATAGAAAAGATACGGCCGTTTCTTGTCGCCCACGAATACCTCGCGCTGACATTCTCATACACCGCTTTTGTTTTGGGGCTCTTTCGGCACGATCCGTCGCGGAAGGCCTCTTGCAAGGTACACGATGGCAATGATCCCTATCGCCATCATGCCACCACCAACACCACCAATTACCAAATACTGACCTACACTCGCGGGGTTCCTGCCCCCGAGAAACATGCAGAGCGATAAGAGAATAGTCAGGAGTGCGACGATGAGGACAACAACGGAAATTAATACAATTCCGACTATTCGCAATGTGCCGCTAGGCTGTTGTTCCATCCGTATCTCCTAACGCATCCTTAAGAATCCTGGGGTCTCTTCCATCATGCCGGGCACTTTGGGTAAGTCCTAGCCACCTCAAAAGATCATAAGTGTAATAGACAAGGCCGAATAAGCAAGCCCATTGAATTGAGCACAAGCCCAGTGCGATGTGCGGGTACGGCTTAATCGCGTCGCACAGCAGCCGGAAACCTAAATAGGCCACCATGAATATTCGAAATGAATCCCCAGGACGAAGTCTGCTTTTCGTGGGCGAAGAGACGCGCTGCATGACCCGGTATAAAAAAGGCACAAGCGCCAGCAGGAAAATGCATTCGTAAAGCTGCGTTGGATGGCGGCGAACTCCGTCTCCAAAATCAATTCCCCACGGCAACGATGTGGGCAAACCATAAGTATTGTCGCTAAGCCCGGTGAGAAAACATCCAATCCGTCCAATGGCAATCCCCAGAGCAAGCGGAATCGCAAACAGATCCCCGGTGGACTCATGAATGCCGATGCAACGCTTGGCGGCTTCGACAGCAACCCAGCCGCCAATCAGCGCGCCTACAATTGTCTTTCCTCCTAAAGAGTAAGCGGGGTTATGCAAGTTCTGCAGGGTTAATTGCGGGTCTTCGAACCAAAATAGGGCTCTTGCCCCGAAGGCGGCACCGGCAACGGCGCAGGCGACAATGGCCCAACGTAGCGGATAGGCGAGGGTGTCGGCGAATTTTGCACGTAGCCGCAGATACACCACTCCTGCAACCAGATAGGAGAGCGCCTCGAAAAAGAAGTGAGGATGGACCCGGTACACCGCGAGTGGGAGGTAAACCGGAAACGAGATCGTCAGTGCTGCGTAGGCTTCAAAAGTGATGCGGAATTATATGCCAATCAAGAAAAGCCTTGCCAAAATTGTTATAGAGACTAATGCCCTGCCTTGTTCCCTGTAAAATTAGAAGGTACCCTGGAGCATCTCTCGTTGTCTTTCCTCGACCAACTCAATCCGCAGCAGCGCGAAGCCGTCATAGCCACCGACGGCCCGGTGCTTATCCTCGCCGGCGCGGGTAGCGGCAAGACGCGCGTTATCACCTATCGCATCGCCTATCTCATTGAGCACATGGGAGTAATGCCCGAGTCCATTCTCGCCGTGACCTTCACAAACAAAGCCGCCGCGGAGATGGTCGAACGCGTGGATAAAATCGTCGGCGGGCTTTCCATCGCCAAGCCCGTCATCGCCACCTTCCATTCTTTTTGCGTGCGCGTGCTGCGCCGCGACATTGAAGCGCTGCGCATTCCATCTTCCGTCCCCGGGCAGCCGCCCATCGGCCACACCAAAAGCTTTGTTATTTATGATGAATCAGACCAGCAGCAACTGGTGAAGGGCATCATGCGGCGCATGGGCCTGGACGACAAGCAACTCACGCCGCGCACCGTGCTCTCCAATATTTCCTGGGCCAAAAACCACATGCTCGATCCGCAGGAAGTGTACCTGCAATCCGGCGATCCCAAGACCGAGCGCATCGCCCACATCTACGAGCAATACCGCAAAGAACTCCGCACCGCCAACGCTTTTGATTTTGACGATCTGCTTTTAGAAAGCGTTCGACTGCTCAAGGCCTCCGCCGAAGTTCGCGAATATTACAACCGCCGCTTTCAGTACATTCTGGTGGATGAATACCAGGACACGAACCGTCCGCAGTACGAACTCATGCGCATGCTCGCGGGCACGCGACATAACGTATGCGCCGTTGGTGATGAAGATCAGTCAATTTATTCCTGGCGTGGCGCCGACATCCGCAACATTCTGGAATTTGAAAAAGATTTTCCGGAAGCAAAGATCATCCGTCTGGAGCAGAACTACCGCTCCACGCAGAACATTCTTCAGGCTGCATCAGCAGTGGTCGCCAATAACGTAAAGCGCAAAGGCAAAAACCTTTGGACCTCGCGCCAGGGCGGCGCAAAGATCGGATACTACGAGGCCCCCGACGGTGAGAACGAAGCCTTGTTCGCCGCCGACTGGATTGCGCGCTATCTGCGCGAAGCCACCCAGGAAGGCGAGAAGTCGCGAGTGGCCGTGCTCTACCGCACAAACTCGCAGTCGCGATTGTTTGAAGAAGCCATGCGCCGCTACCAGCTCAAATATCACGTGGTCGGCGGATTTTCTTTTTACGAACGCGCCGAGATCAAGGACATGATCTCGTACCTCAAGGTCATCCATAATCCCGACGATTCCATTTCGCTGCTTCGCGTCATCAACACGCCGGCGCGGGGCATCGGCAAAACCACCATGGAAGTCATCGAACGCCTCGCGATCGAAACTGGCTTGTCCCTGTGGGCAGCCATCGGCGAAACCATCCGGCGCGAGCTTTTGCCGCAACGCGCTCTGGCCGCGCTGAAAAGCTTTCGCGATTTAATCGAAGATGCTCGCGCCATGCTGGGCGGCAATTATGCGGAACGATTGGAGCAAGACGTGGCGCGGGCGCCCTCGCCCGCGGAAGCAGACAATGGAGCGACGGGCGTCCCGCTCGTCACAACCGAAGCCAGCGGTCAAACAGAAGAAACCGATTTCGATCCCGAAAATTTTAGCTTCGATTTCGGCGAGCAGGCCGAAGAATCCGCATCGCTAGAAGAAATCGCCCCGGAAGAAACTATCGCGAACGAAACCATCGCGAACGACGCCCCCGCGGCCGTCCTGCCCACCGAACCTAATCCTGCAGCCGCTTCTACCGCCGACGTCCTCAAGTTCCTCATTGACCGCACCCGCTACCGAAAATTGCTGGAAGATGAAGACACGCCCGAAGCTCACTCTCGCGTTGAGAACCTGAACGAACTGGCCAATGCAGCCATGGATTCCAAAGACCGCGGCGAAACCCTCGACGAATTTCTCGACCATGCCGCGCTCGTCAGCGATGCCGATGGATACGACGAAAACGCACGAGTCACGCTCATGACGCTCCACGCCGCCAAGGGCCTGGAATTCCCACTGGTGTTTCTCTGCGGCATGGAAGAGGGCCTGTTCCCCCACTCGCGAACCTTTTTGAATCCGGAAGACGTGGAAGAAGAACGCCGTCTCTGCTACGTCGGCATGACCCGCGCCATGGACACGCTCGTGCTCACCCGCGCCGTCTATCGCCGACGCTACGGAACTGACCTTCCGGAAGCAAGCATCCCTTCGCGCTTTTTAGAGGAAGTACCCGCCGGGCTGGTGGAAGAGATGGGAGCGGGCCGGCGGAAAAGCTCGCGGACAGGAGTGTCCGCGCCACACGATCAATACAGCTCAACTCATTACTCGTACGAAGATGAAGACCAGAGCGCGAGCTGGCAGGAACGGCAAAAAGATGCCAGCGGCAGGACCGCGGCAAGCTATGCGGCCGCCAACAGAAGTCAAACGGCTTCCACATCCGGCCCTAAATACAACTCCATCGGTAACATCGCGGATTTTTTTGCCTCGCGCGGCAAGAAGTTCAACGTCCCGAAAATGCCGGTCGAAGAACTGAAAGGCCGCAAGGGATTCCGCCCCGGCCAGAAGGTCCGCCACCCCAAATATGGCGAGGGGACCGTTTATCAGCGCGAAGGTGACGGTGAAGATGCCAAGATTACGGTACAATTTCCTCGCTTCGGTTTAAAAAAGCTGGTGGAGAAGTACGCGCAGTTGGAGCCAGCATAAAAGCATCATTGAGTAATTTGGTAATTTGTAATCGGGCAATTTATTCAGGCAATAGATTTAACGCAGTGATCGTTTGCTATTGAATTGCAATTACCAAATTACTCAATTTCAATTACACAATCGTCCCTGAAAGGATTCATGGCAAATACCAAAAAACTCAGCAAAGTAGATCGCAAAAAAGTAAAACGTGCCTCTCGCAAAAAGAAAGCCACCGAGACGCCACTCAAACCTCGCGAGTACGCGCGCGGTTCCGCGAAACGCAAAGTGAAGAAACTGGTGCGCGGCACGGCAAAACGTTAGTCGCGTTTGGCCGCCGGACTGAAACCCGGCGGCGCTATACCGTGAATGCGAACGCGAGGAGCCATTGGCGCAACCGACGCAAAACTCCGCCAACAAGATGACCCGGGCCGGCAGTCAACTGCTGGCCCGCAAGTCCATTGACCGGCTCATCGCGGAGGCGGACGAACCCGAGCATCGGCTAAAAAAAACGCTTGGCCCGTGGTCGCTTACCGCTCTCGGCATCGGTGCCATCATCGGCTCGGGGATTTTCGTCCTTACCGGAACCGCCGCCGCTGGCGAGCACTTTGAAGCGCCTTCCATTCTGCACGCGCAGGTCCTCGACCTTCTCGTCAACCTGATTCGCAACGGAAATTCCGCGGGCGTGCTCATGCACGGCCGTCCACCCGCCGGACCTTCCATCGCCTTATCATTCATTCTGGTCGCCATTGCCTGCGCCTTTGCCGGCCTGTGCTATGCGGAACTCGCCTCGATGATTCCCATCGCCGGCAGCGCGTACACCTACTCGTACGCCACGCTCGGCGAAATTTTTGCCTGGATCATCGGATGGGACCTGATCCTCGAATATGCCGTCAGCAACGTGGCCGTCGCCGTCGGCTTCAGCGGATACGCCAAGGCACAACTCGCCGCCTTCGGCCTGGTCATCTCCGACAAGTGGGCCAGCCCCGTTTGGTCCGGAGGTCAATGGACCGGCGCATATTTCAACCTGCCCGCATTCCTGATCGTCTTCATCCTCACGCTGTTGCTGGTACGTGGCGTGCGCGAATCCGCTGGCGCGAACAATGTAATGGTCATCATTAAGATCGGCGCCATTCTCACGTTTCTCGTGGTGGGAGGAATGCTCATCAATCCCGCCAACTGGAAACCCTTTGCGCCTTCAGGCTTTGCGGGCGTGGTAACCGGCGGAGCGATTGTTTTTTTCACCTACATCGGCTTCGATTCCGTCTCCACCGCCGCCGAAGAGTGTCACAGTCCGCAAAAAGATTTGCCCTTCGGAATCATCGCCTCGCTCATCGTCTGCACAATTCTCTATGTCGGTGTCGCCGTCGTGTTGCTGGGCATGATGAAGTACACGACCTTCGCATCCGGAAAAGCCGCGGAAGCCCCGGTCGCCTACGCGCTGCAATATCTGGGAGCTCGGCCCGTCTTTCGTTCCATCATCGTGCTCGGCGCATTGATGGGAATGATTTCTTCTCTGCTGGTCTTTCAATACGGACAAGCGCGCATCTGGTATGCCATGTCGCGGGATGGACTGCTTCCGAAATTGTTTTCGGCGGTGCATCCGAAATTCAAAACTCCCCACTGGTCCACATGGATTGCCTGCCTCGCCGTCGGACTTCCCGCGGGCTTCGTGGACATCGGCGACGCCGCCGACCTCTCCAACATCGGCACTCTGTTTGCCTTTGTACTGGTTGCGCTCGGCGTAATTTTTCTGCGCCGCACTCAACCCGACCGCCCGCGCTCATTCAAAGTTCCATTCGTGCCCTGGTTTCCGCTGATGGCCGTAATCCTGTGTGGCGGCCTGATGCTCGGCCTGATTGTGATTACCTGGCTACGCTTCTTCGGCTGGCTGGCCATCGGGCTGGTGATTTACTTCGCCTACAGCCGAAAACATAGCGAGTTCGCAAGAAAAGCCATTTCCAACTGATCAACCGGCACTCGTGCGATTTGAACCCGCCCCAAATCATGTCATCCCGACGTTGACCGCAGCGAAGACGGAGGAACCTTACGATGGCCAGCAATTCTCAGAGATCGGCGGGAGCGTTTTCGCTATAGCAGCACAGGCAGCTAAATCTAAACGCTCCCGGATCACACGTTTTGCAACTGCAAAGCAAGTAGCGGGTCAGTTTGAACAAACTTCGCTGTCAGTATGCGCGATGCGCACACGCCATCACTTCCCCCACGCCTCATCCAAAAATAAATAGCGGTCCCGCAACTGGTCCTTGTGCGCTTCTGAGGTCGCGTTCAGATACATCACCTGCCACCCATCATTGGAGTCATAAGTCGGCCACTTCGGCAAACCTTCTCCATTCGGATCGCCGCTGCGCGCGAAGTTCGCCCAGTACTTCTGCATCTGGGAGCTAAGCTCGCGGTCTTCCGAAGTCCACTGCACATGTGGACGCGAGTCAAGCTGACCGAAAACGAACTCAATTTCTGACGAGTGAAACGCCACGCGCTTTCCGGTCTTCGCGTTGGGATCACCCAAATCGAAACGGTAGCGATAGATGGGTTGCTTTCCGGTCGCCGATTGGGCGCTGATCCAGCGCCAGGTGCCCCACGCAATAAACTGGTCGCCGGCAAAGTCCTCCGCAGAACGAAAGGCTTCCTCTTCAGTCGCCGTGGGATACAGTTTCAAAAATTCCGGCGCTTTATCGCCAAATTGTTTTTCCGCTTGGGCTTTGAAACTTTCAGCCGTCGGTTTCTGCGCCTCCACTACAAAGCTGCCTTCGTCATGATTCCATCCCGCGAGCAGCGGAACGTCATTTTGTTTGTCGGCGGCGAAAATCGCGGGCACCGATTCCGGCAGGAAATATCCATCCACGTCAGGACCATATCCAAAACCGCGCCCTTGCTTCATGGTGGCCTCCAGCATTTTTTCTGCCGGGATGGCGCGCAGTTCAGCCAAAGTAGGCGTTTTCATTCCCAGCGCAGTGGCAAGGGCCTTGGGATCTCTTTCCGCGCGGACCGACATTGGATCGAAAGAGAGTCCCGTCTTGGAGAACGCTCCGCCGCTTTCGCCGATAGCTCTCTCAAATAACCCCTTGGACACAGGCGAAGCCATCTGCGCGCTTACCGAAAATGATCCCGCGCTCTCGCCAAAAATCGTCACATTCGACGGATCACCACCAAATGCCGCTATGTTGTCATGCACCCATTGCAGGGCCGCCGTCTGGTCGAGCAATCCATAGTTCCCCGCCGAATCGTGGCCTGACTCCTTGGCAAGGTCCGGATGAACGAAAAAGCCGAAAACACCCAGGCGGTAATTCATGGAGACCACGACCACATTGTGGTCGCGGGCAAGAATGGTGCCGTCCTGCCGAGGCTCTGAAGTTGCGCCCGCGACGAAGCCGCCACCGTAAATCCACACCATCACGGGCAGCTTCGCCTTTGCATCTTTCGCCGCAGTCCACACGTTCAGGTACAGGCAATCTTCGCTCGAACCGGAATCGCGGAAAATCATGTCGGGGAAAGCATTGCCTTGCATGCATCGTGACGTGAACTCAGTGGTTTTACGTGTTCCATTCCAATGCGCCACGGGTTGCGGAGCCTTCCAGCGAAGATCGCCCACCGGAGGCGCGGCGTACGGTATGCCCAGAAATGTGCGCACCGTGCCATCTTGTTTTCCTTCAACAGCTCCCGACTCGGTTTTTACTTTCAGTGAAGAGGCTCCGCACAGCGCAAACGGCACAATCATGATTGCTGAAAAAAATAAGGCCCTGGAAACAATTCGCATTTTTATAGACTCCCGCAGATCAGTGTGCTTTCACTAGGATCAAATTTTTCCGAGCGAGCGCACCGAAATTGTACTGCAAACAACGCACCCCTGCGCATAACAGTTGTCATGTCACGGCCCTCGAGGGTGCCCCGTCCAAGCTCTGCTTGGGCGGGGATTTTGACTTATAAATTCAGCAGAACAGGATTTCGAGCCGCTAGGCACAGAAATTTTCCCCGTCGCATTTTGTAACTCGCAATTCCTTGCCTGGAAACTCTACAATCGAATGCTCATGCACTCCGACTCTTTTGCCCGCTATCCCAGTTTGCGCGACCGCGTGGTCTTAATTACCGGTGGAGGTTCAGGAATCGGAGCGGCAATGGTCGAACAGTTCGCGTGGCAGGGCGCGCGCGTGGCATTTCTCGACAGCGTGGAACAAGAATCTCGCAATCTCGTAAAAAAACTTTCCAGCATTGCGCCGCTGCTCTTCCTCGCCTGCGACCTTACCGACATCGCCGACCTGCGAACCTGCATGAAGCAAGTTGAAAGCCAACTCGGCCCGGTGCGCGTGCTCGTCAACAACGCAGCCAGCGATGATCGTCACAAATTGGCCGAGGTCACACCCGAGTATTGGGATGAGCGCATGGCCGTGAATCTGCGCCATTACTTTTTCGCCATTCAGGCCGCGGTCCCGGGCATGACCGCGGCGGGCGGCGGCTCCATCATCAACATCAGTTCCATTGCCTGGATGATCCCGTCCACCGGGCTGCCTGCTTACGTCACGGCCAAAGCGGGAATCGTGGGCCTTACCCGGACAATGGCGCACGAGTTGGGCGCAAGCAATATCCGCGTGAACGCCGTGCTGCCCGGCGCCATCCTCACCGAACGCCAGCGCCGATTATGGTGGACCCCTGAATACGAAGCTGAGGTTCTAGCCAGACAATGCCTGAAGCGCGCGCTAACGCCCGACGAAGTCGCGCGCCTCGTATTGTTTCTAGCAGCCGACGACAGCAGCGTCATCACGAACCAGAGCTATGTTATTGATGGCGGCTGGGTGTAGCAACGCACCGCGCACATCTGCACTGCTAACAGCTCCACTGCTCATGTGGGGACGGGCGCCCTCGCCCGTCCAGCGGAGCGCAGCTCCGCAGCAACCAAAGAATCCACGCCAGGAATCACATTTCACATCTGACTTCCATCTCTGTCATGCTGAGCGAAGCAAGAGCAAGCAAAGCGCAACTCTTGCGAGTCGAAGCATCCCTATAATCTTTACCGGATAATCTTCCCCGGCCCATTCGCCAATCCACCCTCGAAAATCTACAATCAAACCGTGGCCGCCGATTCAAAAAGCCCCAGCGCCTTCATCTCTTCCCTTCCCAAGGCCGAGTTGCATCTGCATCTGGAAGGTTCTATCGCGCCTGAAACTCTACTCGAACTCCGCCAGCGCCACGGACGCCCCTCCACACTCGAGGAAATCCGCCCGCTCTACCAGTATCAGGACTTCATCGGTTTTCTCATGGCCTTCAAAACCATCACCGAGGACCTCCGGACCGTGGACGACTACGATCTCATCACCTACCGGCTTCTGGAATCGCTGAAAGCCCAGAACGTACTTCATGCGGAAGTCTATGTTTCGGTCGGCGTCTGCCTGTGGCGCAAACAGGATTTCGCGTCAATCTTTGAAGGTCTGGAACGTGGGCGCCAGCGAGGCGAACGCGACTTCGGCGTTTCCCTGCTCTGGATATTCGACGCCGTCCGCCAATTCGGCCCCGCGGCCGCAAAGGATGTATTCGAACTCGCAGTCCGTTACCGCGACCGCAGCGTGGTCGGTATTGGCATTGGAGGCGACGAACTCAAGGCGCCGCCCGAACTCTTTCGCGAAACTTACGCCTATGCGGAGGAGAACGGCCTTCGCCTCACCGCCCACGCCGGGGAAAGTGCCGGCCCCGATTCGATTTGGGGCGCGCTCAACCTCCACGCCGAACGCATTGGCCATGGACTGACGGCCGCGCAGGATCCCGAACTGGTCGAAGAACTCGCGCAGCGCCAGGTCCCAATCGAGATTTGTCTTACAAGTAATCTGCGCACCGGCTGCTGCAAGTCGCTCGCCGACCATCCTCTGCGGCAATACTTCGAGCATGGAATGATGCTCACGCTCAACTCTGATGATCCAGCCATGTTCGCAACCTCGCTCAATCGCGAATATCAGCTTGCCCAGGGGCACTTTGAATTCACGGATGAGCACCTCCGCGAATTAGCCCGCAACTCCTTCGAGGCCAGCTTCCTGTCCGCGGAGAAAAAGCTGCAGTTCCTCAACCTATTCGACACCGCCGCAGCCCGCCGCTGATTTCCAGTGGCAATGCACGCGAGGGTGCCCCGTCCAAGCTCTGCTTGGGCGGGGATTTTCCATGAACCCCCACGATCCGAATCCACCATTCGCACCCCGGAACTCTCCGAATACTGTTGGAAACGATGCACTTAGCACCCTCCTGTGTTCTAATAAAGCAAGTAGACTGCATGAGTTCCAGCCGAAATACATTCCGTCTGCGGGTAAAGGCAGCCCGCCGCAATCTGCGCGGGGCGGCGAAAATCGTCCGCGCCCTTGTTTCTACCGATCACCCTCTGCTGGCGCACATTATTCCCATGCGCCGCTGCAATCTGGCTTGCAAATACTGCAATGAGTTCGACGACGTTTCCAAGCCCGTGCCGCTCGAAACGATGTTCGAGCGCGTGGACAAGCTGGCGAAGCTCGGCACCTCAGTCGTCACCATAAGCGGTGGCGAGCCGCTGCTCCATCCTGAGCTGGACGACATCATCGCCCGCATCCGCAAGCACGGCATGGTCCCCGGCATGATCACCAACGGATATCTACTCGTGCCCGATCGCATTCAGCGGCTGAACCGCGCGGGCCTGGAATGGCTGCAGATTTCCATTGATAACGTCACGCCCGATGACGTCTCGAAGAAAAGCTTGAAAGTCCTCGACAAGAAGTTGCAGATGCTGGCAGAACACGCCGAATTTCACGTGAACATCAACTCAGTGGTCGGCAGCGGCATTAAGAATCCGCAGGATGCGCTGACCATCGGAAAACGCGCGCTGGAGTTGGGATTCAGCTCCACCATCGGAATTATTCATGACGGCTCCGGGCAGTTGCAGCCGCTCGATGGCGAGGAGCAGCGTATTTATCACGAGATGAAAAATCTTGAGAAGCGCAGCTTTACCCGCATCAACGGCTTCCAGGACAACATCGCTGAGGGAAAAGCCAACAATTGGCGCTGCCGCGCGGGCGCGCGATACTTGTACATTTGCGAGGATGGGCTGGTGCATTACTGCTCGCAGCAGCGTGGATATCCGGGCACACCGCTGGAAAAGTATTCGGTTGCCGACATTCGCCGCGAGTTCGTCACAGAAAAACCCTGCGCGCCGCATTGCACAGTCTCCTGCGTCCATCAGGTTTCTACCGTTGACCGCTGGCGCGCGCCGCAGCATCCCGCCCCTACCGCGCCTGTACGTTCTGAGGCGGGCGAGTTAGTACAGATTAAGTAGCCCCCGGCGAGTCAGCCCGTACATCGCAGCTCTAGAAATCCTGTCATCCCGAGCTGCCTTTGCGATGGACCTTACGTCAGATGGAACCGCCTCTGCTGCAATCGGGAAAAACATTCCTGTCGACCTCTACGAAGTCCGTTGGCCGTCGTAAGGTCCCTCCGTCTTCGCTACGCTCAACGTCGGGATGACATGTTTTTCGGCAGCAGTGCAGTTGCGTTCAAACTATCTCGTTACACGAATGGACGTATTTCTAATATAGCTAAAAGATAATTTTTAGATTCAAGGCTCCACGGCAATTCCACCCGCCCCCCCCAAGGCGACAGCGAAGCCATCGGTCGCTTATAAGTCAACGTAGCGCGATTGCTGGCAATTTTACGCGGCTATCCCATTGCGCATAACGGATGCGCTCAAGCGCCCCCCTTTACGTGTTTTCAATAACTTAAAGCTAACCTATTGAGAACAAATAGAACCGCATGGCCTTTTTTTAGCTCTTTAATTTCGCGCGTTATGCGCTGATCCGCGGCGTGGCTTCCAGCAAGTTCCTGGTATAGGCCTGCGTAGGGCGTTCTGTAATTTCTTCGGTTTTGCCAATCTCAACCAATTTTCCGCGATACATAACGGCAATGCGTGTCGAGAGATATCTCACAACCGGCATGGAGTGGGAGATAAACAGATACGTCAATCCAAACTCGCGCTGCAACTGGGCCAGCAAATTGACGATCTGCGCGCCCACGCTAACATCCAGAGCAGAAACAGGTTCATCGGCGACGATAAACTTGGGACGCAACGCCAGCGCTCGCGCAATTCCAATACGCTGGCGCTGCCCGCCGCTGAATTCATGGGCGAAGCGAGTTCTGGCGGATTCATCAAGGCCCACTGCACGCAGCAACTCCGCCACGCGAGCGCGCCGGGCTTCGCGCGAAAGTTTTTCATGGATCACCAGCGGCTCGGCGACGATCTCCTCGACGCGCATGCGCGGGTCGAGCGAGCCGAATGGGTCCTGAAAAATGATCTGCATGTCGCGCCGCAGACGGCGCATTTCCCCATGACTGGCCGCAAGCAGGTCGCGGCCCTCGTAACGAATGCTGCCGGCGCTCGGTTCGATCAACCGCAAGACAAGGCGTCCCAGCGTGCTCTTCCCTGACCCCGACTCGCCCACCAGCCCCAGCGTTTCGCCCTTCTCGATGTCGAACGACACATCGTCCACGGCGCGCACTTCGCCGGAGGCACCACCTCCGAACACGGATTCGCCCAGCGGGAAAGTCTTACTGAGATTTCTAATCTCGAGCAGCGCCATCGCCATGATCGTAACAGTGATGGAATGCGCTGTAGAGTGTTCTGAAAAGAACGTGATGGTTGAAATTCAAAATCCCCGCACAAGCGAAGCTTGTACGGGGCACCCTCGAGTGTCGTTTTCCGTTCTCTGCTACGCGGCGATCATCGGCACAGCTATCAGCGCGGCCAGAATGCCAGCAAGCTTCCAGCCGGTGAACTGTTCTTTGAGGAAAATTTTGGCGAGCACTACAGTGATGACCGGATAGAGAGAACAAAGAATGACCGCGGAATCGAGACGTCCCGTTTGCGTTGCGCGGACAAAGAAAACGCTTCCGCTTACGTCGAGAATTCCGGCGAAGATCACCGTAATGAAACTTGCCCGGGGCAACTGAAAGGAAGTGCGGCTGAACATCACGACAACCGCCGTGACCGCTAAAGAGGTCACGCGCGAAAAGTCCGCTATCCATAAAGCGGAGCCGTTGCCGGCTTGTTTAATGCATAAAAAGAACGCCGCGAAGCCGAAGCCTGCCATCACCGCGAGTCCAAGCCCCTTGGTCTCCGTCCCGCCCTCAGGACGTGAAACCAGCCAGATTCCCAGGGCAGCAAGAACAAATCCGGCGATTTGCACCGCGTTTGGCCAACCTTCCGTTGCGATTCCTACCAGCGCGGGAATTGCCGCTGCCAACACTGCCGTGAGCGGCGCGGCGATCCCCATGGAGCCGAGCGAGAGCGCCTTGTAGAAATTCGCCAGCGACATTCCCGCGAAACATCCTGCCGCCAACGCCCAGAACATCGCGCGATGCGAAGGGAGAACAGAATGGTTCAGCAAGGCAAGCGCGGTCATGAAAATCAAACCGCTTCCGTAAACAATGGCCGCAAGAAAAGTGGGATTGGCGCGCCTGGAGGCGAAGCCCCCTAGAAAATCTCCGCCGCCCCACGCAAACACCGCGCCCATACTGAATCCCGCGGAAAGAAGTGAGGGTGAGGCTGCCATGCAACGAGGGTAGCATGCACATTTGATGCGCAGACGATGGTTGCAAATTACGCAATGAGAAAAGCTTGAAGAATTTAAAGACAGGCAGATTGAAACATCTGCCTGTCACCACAATCAATCTGCTACTTTTTCGTAACTTTGCCTTCGTAGAACGGCAGCCAGTTGGCGCCGCCATCCGCGGAAACTTCATACTTGATCGTGTAAGAAGTGGGCGAAACCATTTTGATGGTAAAGCGCGACGTGATCTGCATTCCGTTGTAATTGTTCTCGCCGGTCCAGATTAAAGTGTCCCCATTCAGAGCGCCCGTCATCACAACGTGGCGTCCCGTGCTGTCGAATCGCTCCTCGGTATAGATTTTTTTATCTGCGTCGTAGCCTAAAATGGAGAGCGACGATCCCTGGCCGCCAACCTCTGGAGGCAACGAAAAATCTGAATGGCTGAGGAGGTAAAAATTTCCCTTCATCCACTCTACGTGATCGGCATCGGTGAGTTTTCCACCCGAGCCCCAGGGTCCGGATGCAACGGTTGCTTCTGTGGTCCAGTTTCCAGCGAAATAATCTAATTTCTTGAGTTCGGGAGCGGGAGTAGGCGGGCCCATTTGGGCAAATGCAGCTACAGAAATCATTATCAGGGCCAAGTTGAAGGCAATGCTTAATTTACGTTTCATTCTGTTCTCCATGAGATTTTCCAGCTTCTGCATCATGCGTGAGGGACGACTCGCCCACAAGTAGCAGTTGTCACGGCGCCTGAGTGACAAATGTCAGGGCGTTGGGCATGCATCGGCGGACAGGACCAAGTATTTCGTTCGACCCCGGTATGAGCGGGTACACTGTGACCTCGGCGAGGAGGTCGAAGGGCGCAGATGCCAGCGGCATTCATTCTCGGATTGATTGGCGGCTTGCTGATACTGGCCTTCATCGCCAACCGCATCTTCAAGCTCACGCGCATTCCCGACATTATTCTCCTGATGGCGCTGGGCGTGGTGCTTGGTCCGGCCACGCATCTGGTGGATGCCCAGCGCTTCTCCAGCGCTACAAACCTTCTTGGAACCATTGCCATCATTCTTGTACTTTTCGAAGGTGGGTTGGAACTCGATCTTCGCGAAACACTGCGGCACTTTCGCGGCAGCCTGTTGCTTGCGATCATCGCCTACGTCCTGAGCACCGGACTGGTCACGCTCATCGTGTGCAAAGGTTTGGGCCTCTCACTCACGGGAGGCTTGCTGGTAGGCGCAGCACTAGGATGCACAAGCAGCACGGTAGTCCTTCCCGTTTTGCAGCAGATGCAGACCGACGAACCGGTGCGCATCACCCTGATGCTCGAAGCTTCCTGGGGAGACGTGCTTGCCGTTCTTATCGTGGGCCTGCTGATCAGCATGCGGACACACAGCGGTTCGATCGCCGGAGGTGTTCTGCGCGGCGTTTTTACCCAAGTGGTTGTGGCCACTCTGTTTTCAGTGGCCGTGGGCGTTCTTTGGTCGCGGCTGCTCAGAGTCCTTTCGGAACAGAGATTTTGGCAGGTGCTTACATTCTCCATCGTTCTGGTTCTTTATGCGGGGATGGAAGCGCTGGGCGCAAATGGGCTGATTGCCGTTCTTATGTTCGGGCTTACACTAGCGAACTTCCCCGGCATTGATCCCGACGTGCTTGGAGGCCTGGGCCTGGGTTTGGGATCACAATCGCACCAGTCATTGCTGACTTTTCATTCCGAGCTGGCGTTCCTGGTGCGGACCTTCTTTTTCGTGCTTATTGGTTTGATCGCCGACATTGGCATGTTCCGCCGCCATCCTTTGTTGATGGCAGGTACGCTGGGAGCGCTTTTCCTGGCGCGATGGATTTCGATTCAGATGAGCCGTTGGGCCTGGCACGATATTGGAACTGCCGGACGCGACGTAATCCTGTGGATGCTTCCTCGCGGTTTGATCACCGTCGTGCTGGCAATCGAAGTGACTGACGCCACCGGCAAGGAGCTTTCATTTTTGCCGGGGCTGGCTTTCGCGATCATTTTGGCCACCAATCTTCTTGTCGTCTTCGGAAGTTGGCGCGCGCGACGCCGCCAGCCGGCAATGCCGGTGGCAACAACTCTCAACCTCAACTCCTCTTCGGAAGCTGCGCTAAGCTCGCAGAGCGTCCCCGAAAGCTTGCACACAAATCCGCAAACCAACAAGGTTTCACATCGCTGGATCCTGGATGCAGCCCTGCTTCTGCTGCTGGCCTTTGGAGGCATGCTGCTGTGGGTCGGCAACCAGCCAGCCCAGAAGCGGCCCATGATTCTGGAACACTGGATGCAAGCCCTTCGCGAACGGCATTGAAGAAGGCACATTGCTGGAATCACTCATACCGTGAAAGCTCGGACTCGCTATTAAGGGAAAACTCCCAGGCAGTCGTGAAAACTGCCTAAACCTCTGTCCACGCATGTTTTTGGCGGTAATCCGCCCGCGGCAGCATGGTAGAATCTGGCGATAAACTGTTCTTGTGCGGGGTCCAGGTGGTAGAGCTAGCACCCTCGATTTTATCGGCTGATTTTGCGCGGCTTGCGGAGCAGATTCACGCCGCGAGCGAGGGCGGAGCCTCCCTAATTCACGTTGACGTCATGGACGGGCATTTCGTGCCCAATATGACGGTGGGGCCGCCGGTTGTGAGATCGTTGCGTAAAGCGACTGACCTGCGGCTCGATTGCCATTTGATGATTGAGAATCCCGACCAGTTTATTCCCGAATTTGCCGAAGCCGGGGCCGACTGGATTTCGGTACATCAGGAAGCCTGCCGCCACCTGAACCGTACGCTGCATTTGATCAAGAGCCATGATTGTTTAGCCGGCGTGGTTTTGAACCCGGCCACCCCAGTGGAAACACTGAGCGAAGTGCTCGATATTGTTGATTATGTGCTGGTTATGTCGGTAAATCCGGGGTTTGGAGCGCAGGAGTTCATTCCCGGTTCGGTGCATAAGATCAAGCGCCTTGCGCAATTACGTGAGCAGCGGCGGCTTAACTACCGCATCGAGGTGGACGGCGGAATTTCCACCGCGACGGTTGGAGAAGTTGTAAGGGCCGGAGTGGAAATTTTAGTGGCGGGCAACGCCGTGTTCGGCCATGGTGATCCAAAGAGTAATGCCCAAAGATTATTGAAAGCTGCAACCGAGGCAGCGTTGCAGAAAGTCTGAGGCTGGGAGCAGACTTGCGTTGCGCCGGACTTTCCGTCTGGCCGCGTGGAAGGGTTCATTGTCCCAGGCTGTAAGCTCAATTCAATTCCGAGGTTTCGATAATGTTACGTCGCATTCCGGTTCTCGTGCTTTTGGGTGTTCTGGCTTTCACCATCGCATGCACCAACAAGAAAGTCAGCAATCCCATCGCCGATGTGGACTCCAAGCAGCCGGACAAGGTGTTGTTTGACCGCTCCATGAATGCGATGAAGCACAATCAGTTCGACGTGGCGCGCATGACGCTGCAGACGCTGATCAATACTTATCCTGACTCAGAATTTCTGGCACGCGCAAAATTAGCGCTGGGTGACTCCTGGTACGCCGAGGGCGGCGCGACGGCCATGGCGCAGGCGGAGGCGGAGTACGACGATTTCATCACGTTCTTCCCGAACATGCCGGAAGCCGCCGAGGCGCAACTGAAAATCGCCAACATTCACTTTAATGAAATGGAAAAGCCGGACCGCGACTATACCCATGCGGCGCGGGCGGAAGAAGAATACCGCAAGGTAATCCAACAATATCCCGACAACGCGAAAATGGTGGCGCTGGCAAAACAGAAGCTGCGTATTGTCCAGGAAGTGCTTGCCGAACGCGAGTTCAGGGTCGGCCACTTTTACTATTTTGAGGGCGCTTATCCCGCGGCGATCGCCCGCCTTCGCTCCATGGTGGACACTTATCCGTTGTACAGCAAGGCTGACGAAGCTTTGTACCTTCTAGGCCAGTCGTATGAAGGGGAAATTGCGCGAATTCAGCAAATGCAAGCCACCGGCGCCAGAGCGGAAGCAGAAAAGGCAGCCATGCTGGATAAATTAACGGCTCAAGCTACCGATGCCTATTCGAAAATATTGACGCGTTATCCCGTCATGAACCGTGCGCTCGATGCGAAAGCGCGTTTGGAAGCGTTGCACCAAACTGTTCCTCACCCCACAGTGGCCGCCGTTGCGCAGAACCGGGCGGAAGAGGCAAGCAGAACTGATCCGACATGGATACAGGACGTGAAGGACGGGTTCAGTCATCATCCGGATACGTCGAGCGCGGCCAAAATAGGAGAGCCCACGCTGGTGGATCCCAAGCCAGTAAGCGCAACTCAGGTGATCCGTGAGGAAGTCGCCGAAGGGCTGAAGCCGCCGGGCACAGGCAGCAATGTAGCATCGGTAGCGATTATTGGTCATGGAGACGCTCCGGCGAGCGACGCGGTGCCACACTCGGATGCAGCGCCGGGCGATCCGAATAATGCTGCTCCGACGCCAGAGGCGGCCGCTGCAGCCAGCCCCGCGGGTCCTATCGCAACGGCGCCCTCAGCTGCCAACGATTCCGGGGCGGGCGAATTGAAGCCCAATGTTCCTGCAACAGCCGATCCCAACGAACTCAAGCCAAATGTCGCGGATGAAAATACCGTCGCCGCTCCTCCGCAGCAGGTCAATGAGATTCAGGGGAATGGAAACACGACACAGGCGGAGAAACCTACCGCGGACCAGCAAACCGCCGATGACAGCGTATTTTCATCCAGTAAGAAGAACAAAAAGAAAGGGTTGAAGAAGGTCCTTCCGTTTTGAAAAGCTGAAGGGGCAAGGCTGGGATATCTGAAGCATGCAGTATCTGATTCATTACCCGTTCGTAACTGAACCGAGGTAACCAGGTTACCTGTACTCTTCATTGACTTAGCTTTCGATACCAGTTACCTTCGCGCTATCTCCCCTTTACTATTAAGGACAAACCTTGGCCCGGAGAATTCTGCTCGCCGACGACAGTGTGACCGCCCAGAACATGGGACGGAGAATTCTTAGCGATGCCGGTTATGAAGTCATAACCGTCAATAACGGCTCTGCCGCGCTCAAGAAGGTCTCTGAACAGGCGCCTGACCTGATTGTCCTGGACGTGTACATGCCGGGTTACGGCGGCCTGGAAGTGTGCCAGCGGCTGAAGGAAGTCGCGGAGACGGCGCGCATTCCGATTCTGCTTTCCGTGGGCAAACTGGAACCTTTTAAACCTGAAGAAGCGCGCCGCGTTCGCGCGGATGCCTTCATCATAAAACCATTTGAAGCGACCGAATTGCTGGCCGCGCTTACCAAACTGGAAGACAAAATTGTTCCCCTTGCGGACCTGCAACGGACCGCCAAGGGCCGGCCTGCGGGCATGGCTGATCCTGGCGAAGATACTGGATGGAAAAACCGGCTCAGTATTCCCCCCGGGAAAAAAGGCCGCAGTCCAGAGGGACTGGAAGCTGACGATTTTGGGCAACATGCGCCGGGAGATTCCGCGAAGAAACACTCGCCGGAAATCGTGCCTGCAGTTGCGGGCGCGAAGGTCGTAGAAGAAATTGTCGCCGCGAAGTTGGCAGCGGAAGAGAAACCTTCTTCCACACGAGTTGAAGAGGTCGCTGTATCCGCGAAGATCGAAGCTCCGCTGGTTGAAACAGCCCAAGAAACCGTCAAGCAAGAAGCGGCGGAATCGAAGGCCGCGGAAACTACGTCTGCAATTCCGGCCGAATCGAAAGCAGCGCAAACAGTTGACGCCGAGAAGGCCGCAATTCCTGGCCCTGTGCTTGTTTCCTCGCCCGTTGACCGGGCAGCCACGAGCGATGTTGTCGCTGTTCCTGTAGCTGTTGTTCCGATTGCAGTCGCAGATCAAGCCGCCCCGAGTTACAGCGGTCCGCGATGGGTCGCGTCAGAAATTGCCGCCACTGCTGATGACGTGACTACGGCGCTTGACCATGAGATGGAAAAATCTCTCGCCGCCAGTGCCGCGTTTGACGCGGGACACAAGGCAGCAATCGAGTCAGCGAACAAGGAAGTCACCGCGAATGTTCCGGCGGTGATTGAAGCAGCTTCGCCTGCCGCTCCGAGTGCGGAAGACAAAACGGCGGAAACAAAGCCCGTCGAAATGCCCGCCCCGGAAGTAGAGCTCTCACCAAAGCCGACAGAAGAAAAGACCTCCGGCAGTATCGTTTCGACCGATGCTCCGCTGGCGGCATCGGCTACGGCGGTTTCATCTGAAATATCTCAGTCCGCCGAACCCCAGGCTACTGACGCAGTCGCGCAATCGAAGCCGGAAGCCTACGCTGCGGCGGCTTCCATGGGTTCCTCAGCGGAAGCAGCTGTCACGGACGCGCGCTCCGCGGCGGATAACACCTCCTCCGCAAACGATGCCGGCAACAAGCAGCAACTTGCGGCGGCCTGGGAGCAGTGGCAGAACGTTCGCGAGACCGTTTTAAATTCACCGGTTGCTGAACAAATTACCGAGGTAGCCGTGGCAACCTTGAACGGCATGGTTCCCAGTCAGTCTTCTTCTGACACCAAGGCCGATGTTGAGGCCGTTGAGGCGACCAGGCCTTCCAATCCCACCGCGATTGCCAGCATCGTGGACAGCGTTCTTGCGGAACTTAAACCTCGGTTGATGGAAGAAATCGCCAAAAAGATCGCCAACGAAAAGAAACCCCAATAGTTTTAGAAGTCGCCGTTGGTTTGCCGGGACAATGTCTCGTTCGCCAGCATGTTCGCGAGATGTACACAGTAGCCCATCGGTGCCATTCCCATCGCACCGCTGAAACGTTAGAGTTGTTTCGAGCAGACTTCGGGGGAGGGCTGTTCGACGGACGTCCCAAGACTCAAAACGGAGTCTTGGGCGTTTTCGTTTTGGGGAGATGAACAAGCCTCGAGCTTA
>JANWKU010000179.1 GCA_025451215.1 Terriglobales bacterium | reverse complement strand
GTCCGGCAAGCATTCCGTTACATGCCATGGTGACGTCGGGTTTACCAAAAAGGAAGTACCAGAGGAACAACGCTACGGCAGAACCGGCCACGGCAGCGAGGTTTGTATTCACGGCGATGACCGAGATTCGGAGGTCCGATGCGCCCAGAGTCGAGCCAGGATTGAATCCCATCCAGCCAAAAAGAAGAATGAAAGTACCGGTTACCACAAAGACCAAATTATGCGCGGGGAAAGCCCTTGCTTTCCCATCAGGCCCATATTTGCCGAGTCGTGGGCCAAGGACGATGGCTAGCGCCATTGCGGCAAATCCACCTATCGCGTGCACCACTGTGGAGCCCGCGAAGTCGACATAACCGTGGCCAAGATTAAGGCTCAAACCAATTTGTGACAACCAGCCGCCGCCCCAAACCCAGCAACCAAATACAGGGTAGAGAATCGCGCCGATAAATAGTTCGGCAACCAGGAATGCCCAGAAGGTAATCCGTTCGCAAATGGCGCCTACGATGATGTAGCCGGCGGTCTCCATGAAAACCACTTCGAAGAGCGTCAGGCAAAGACTTCCAGCGTCATATCCGGGCCCGCTAAGAAAGAAACCCCTGCCGCCAAGAAATCCCCATTGACCGCTGCCCAAAAGAAAATGATTCAGCGTTGGAGTGCCCCCAAGGTTTGTGGGGGCCGCGTTAATTGCGACCGCACCAAACTGAAACGCATAGCCCACAGCGTAGTAGGCAAGAAATGCAAAAACATACGCCGCAAAGTTAAGCATCATCAAGTGCCCGGCGTTTTTCTTGCGTACTAAGCCGCAGGTGAGGAGGGCGAACCCAGCTTGCATGAATAAAACTAAATATCCGGTAAGAAGGGTCCATGAGAAGTTGGTAGCCACTCGAAGGTGACCTACGTGGTCGGCCAACGTTGCAGCCAATGGTTCTTTCGCCAGTTGTGCCTGGAAGTCGTCGTAGGCCTTCTTCTTGCTGGCGTAGTCCGGAGCGTTTACATCAGGCGGAGGCGGAACCACAAAAGGATTGCCTGCGGCATCGAACGTGGTGGTTCGATCTCCTGTAGCCGTACCCGCTGGATCACGGGAGGGACCGCCATCGGCGTAACAGGCTGTCAACAACCCCCCGAGGAGCATAATGGCAACAATCGCCGCTGCTGCCCGGCAATGCGAGGACCAAAGCCATCGTTTTACAACACCAAGTGCGCTGTATGCTTCCCTTCCACCTTCCATTGACTCCTCCTAAGAGTGAAATACTGTGGCGCAGTTTTTTCGGATTTCCCGACGCAAACGAGAGCGACCAAAAACGGCGATGCTGCTGATCTACTGCATAGGCGTGGAAGCTAGTTGGTTTGTTGCGTGGCGTCCAATAGATACTTTTTTTGAAAAGTATTAGGAATTGCTTTTGTTAAGTCAAAATCCGTTTTTTCATCATTAGTTATAGGCATCCATGAACGGTGAGAAAATGATAAGAAAGTCATAACTAACTCATAAGAAACTTTCGTTTCGGCAGCTCGCGACCTTCGAATCATGGCCGGCCTAATTTCCCATCCTTTTCTGAAAGCGGCTTCAATTTCTGTTCCTCGTCGGTAAGGTTGTCGAGTGCGAGTTTTTGTCGCCTGATCAAGTTTTTACGAAAACCTTATGCGGATTGTTATCAAATCAAAAACCTCAGAAGATTCGCGAACTGTTTTTGAGCCGGCGAATTCATGCAAGCAACGAGACAACTTGATCGTGTATGAGCAAGGAGGTTCCCAATGAAACGAATCGACGCAATTATCAGGGGCCAGGGTTTGGAACCTGTAAAGTCAAATTTGGCCAAGATAGGAATCGAAGGAATGACTGTCGCGGAGGTCAAAGGCTCCGGACATCAAAAGCAAACTGAAAGCTACCGCGGGAGCCAATATCAAATAGACTATTTTCCGAAATTGCTCCTCACCATCATCGCATCGGACGAGCAAGTCCCTGGCATACTCGACGCAATCGTGAAAGGCGCCCGCACCGGCAAAGCCGGAGATGGCAAAATCTTCGTCGCGGCGATTGACGAAGTTGTGCGCATTCGAAACGGCGCAATTGATGAGGCCGCGGTTTAATTGATGGCGGTGAGGTCTCGTTACATTCGATTAAGCGACTTTTTCCGGCCACGCGAAGAATGGTTCGGCCAGTGAGTTTTGTTCGCGACCGCGCAGGGAAATCGTAATCAGCTTGGCGAATACTTCATTCCGCTCGATATCTAGTTTCGTGGGCTCATAAGGTTGTGTGTAGTGGCAGGCAAGAGATCCGATTGAGGTTTGTCCGTCCAAAAGCGGCACGGAGAAGGCGGCACGAATAGGAGATGCTTCCGCTCCGGCGCGTCCTTCAGCAAACAGCGGATCGGTTAACATGTCGGTCACGATCCACGGTTTTCTGTGCTGAACGGCGCGGCCACAACATTGGGTGCCGATGCGTACCGGCGAAACTCCTTCGATGTATTCCTTCGGTAAGTTGTAAACGATGAAAGGACGCAGAACGTCCCCATCAACCACGAACAGAGTCGCCCCTTGCGCATCGGCCAGATCACAAGCGAGCCGGACCATGGTTGCCAAGTAGGAATTGGTCATATTTGAATTGTACTCGGATAGGATTTTTCACGTTAAAAGGATTGGTCGGGGCCCCTAGCGAGGATTTTCGGGCATTTTCAATGTGAACTTTTGCAAATTTTGGTATGCGATGACCGAATCTTCTTGAAAATTTTTTAACTTTTTGTTCATACCCCATACTTCAGATTTTAACTTGACGTTCATGTCCGCCTCTTAAGATCGCGCCTAGGTTGATTCCAATCTGAGGTCACAATGAAAAAAGCATTTGTTGTACTCTCCCTCGTAGTTGCGTGCGCCATGGGCACCGCCGCGCAAAACCATGATCGCGATAACGATCATGGCCGCAATCAAATCAAGCGCGTTTTGTTGATCAGTGTGGACGGAATGCATGCCGTTGATTTCTCGAACTGCGCCAATGGCATCAGCACAACCAATAACGGGCAGCCTTTTTGCCCGGCGATTGCCGCCCTGGCAAGAAATGGCGTTAACTACGTCGCAGCCAGCACATCCAAACCATCAGATTCATTTCCTGGATTGACGGCAATTGTCACTGGTGGAAGTCCGGCCCTCACGGGTGTTTATTACGATGTGGCTTATTCGCGGAATTACGATGCGCCTGCGAAAACCACAGGTAATGGCGTCGCCGCTGGCTCATGTGCAGCCGGTGCTGCCCCAACCGGCACGACCACAGAATACGAAGAAGGTATTGACATTGACCAGACCAAGGTAAACGGCGGCGCGCCCGGAGCCTCACTCACCGACGGCGGCTTCAATTCCATTGATCCCCAACGGTTGGTCCGCGACCCCAAAAGGGGTTGTGCACCGATTTTCCCATGGGAATTTGTCCGCGCCAACAGCATTTTCAGTGTTATCCGCGAAGCTGGTGGTTACACTGCTTGGTCCGACAAGCACCCCGCGTATGCCTCAGTAGCCTCTGGCATCGGCCCTGCTGCCCTAAATGATTTCTACGCTCCGGAAATCAACTCCAACGTGATTGCTCTTCCAGGAGTTACCACTCCGACCGGCGTGTCCTGCTCGGCGGTCCTCGATCCAGGCTCCGATGTAACGGCTTGGACCAATAGCTTCCAAAATATTCAGTGCTACGACACGCTGAAGGTTGACGCCATTCTGCACGAAATTGACGGATGGAACCACCTCGGCACCGGAAGGACGCAGGTTCCCACCATTTTCGGAATGAATTTCCAGGCAGTCAGTGTGGGCCAGAAGCTCAATGAAAAGACCACCGGCGTCACGGGGGGATACCTGGATGCTGCTGGCACCCCCACTGCTGCATTGCTGGATGAATTCAAGTTTGTGGATGCTTCCATTGCAGCATTTGTTAGAGAACTAAAAGAGCGCGGTCTTTACGATTCAACCCTGATCGTAATCACATCCAAGCACGGGCAGTCGCCGATTGATCCCAATCGCTACGTTCCCCAACTCAATGTCGGCACTTCTCCTACGACCTTACTCTCAAACGCTGGCTTCATTCCGCTTTCGGAATCCACCAACAACCCTACCGGCATTGGGCCAACGGAAGATGATGTTTCGCTGATCTGGCTGAACAACTCCTCTGACACCAACGATGCCGTGCAGATTCTTGAGAACAACGCTTCGGCGACGGGAATTGCACTTGGGCAAATCTATTACGGCGCTTCGCTCGCGCTCAATTACAACGACCCCACCGTTGATCCGCGCACACCCGACATTATCGTAACTCCGAATGTCGGCGTTACATATACCGGCAGCACCAAAAAGCAAGAGGAACACGGCGGGTTCGCGCACGACGATACGAACGTCGTTCTATTGCTTTCCAATCCGCGTTTTGGGCCGAAAACGGTATTCACTGCGGTGGGTACCGGGCAAGTCGCGCCTACGATTCTGCAAGCGTTAGGCATCGATCCTCGTGCTCTTGATGCGGTCCGCGTTGAGGGAACAGACGTTCTTCCCTCCACGCCATTGAGGTAGTCATTCTGTAATTGTTCTGCGCTGCTTGGATTTCGGCGGATGCGATTCACACGCATCCGCCGTTTTGCCTGTATGAATATTTTTTGACGCTCTATTGGAGGCTTTTGGGTGAATTTCAGAATGCGCGAATGCCGTCAGCTTTCCGTTCCCGGAGGGTTTTCTCTGCATCCGTGCTTGTGAAAAGCTTGATCAGGCTATGAAAAGGATTGGTCGGGGCGATAGGATTTGAACCTACGACCCCCTGCGCCCAAGGCAGGTGCGCTACCAGGCTGCGCTACGCCCCGACATGAAAACATTCACTGCAACTGCCTTTCGATTATAGCCGACGATGCTGCGTGCGGTCGCTGCGCGGCATGATTCCGTTCGACACGCGATCTCTACGCGCCGGAACGGTTATAATTTCACTGTGCTTGAGCCGCGCTACGCTTTGGTTGCGTATGTCCGCAATCCTGTGGGGGAGTTTGTAGAACAGCTTCGGGGAGAGCTGCATCCTGAATTGGCCCATTTGGCGGCGCATGTGACGGTGCTTCCTCCACGCCATTTGCCGGGCTCCGAGCTTGCGGCGTTAGAGACGCTTGAAGAGATCACCAGCCACGTGGAGCCGTTCGAGGTGAACCTGGGCGAGGTGGAGACGTTTATCCCGGTCACTCCCACGGTTTTTATTCGTGTTGTTCATGCTGCCTCCCGCATTCGCGACCTGCACGACAAGCTGAATATTGGCGGCCTCCGTTTTGATGAGGAGTGGCCCTATATGCCCCATATGACTATTGTGAAGATGGGTACGGAAGACCAGGCGCAGGGTGCTTATCGGATGTCGCGGCGGCGCTGGGCGCAGTTTAAGGGAGACCGTTCCATCCGGATTGAAGAGTTGGTCTTCGTGCGTGAAGAGGCGCAGTATCGCTGGAAGGATTTGGCCAGCGTCCGGTTGGGCAGCGGTATGGCTGCGGCGAAAGACCGGTAGCACAATCCCAATTGAAATTCCGCCAAAGCCGTCTTCCGAGGCAGCATTCCCGCCGGTAATAGCTCGATAGTCATGTACTAATTCCCGTATGGCACGTCTGTGCCAGTCCGGAAGTACACCGGTCTCCCGTACATTGCGCGGGGCCGACTCCACAGCGTACATAAGATATTGGATTGCTGCGGATGCGAGGCGTCTGGCAGCTAAAATCTGGCCGATTCGCGGGAGAAGACAATGCAAATAGGGGTTTACGGCGCAGGATACCTGGGGACAGTCATCTCAGCCTGCCTTGCCGACTTCGGGACTCCCGTGACCTGCTGCCACAACGACAGCTCCCGCATGGTGGAAATGGC
>JANWKU010000178.1 GCA_025451215.1 Terriglobales bacterium | reverse complement strand
GTTGTCCACCACTCCGCTACCTGCTGACACGTAATCGAAGTGCGCGCCAATGATGATGACCTTGTCGGAGGTGCCTGGCAGGAGACAAATGACGTTAGGTTGTTTTGATCCCTTTACCAGCTGTTCTGAAAGATGTTGTTCGTCACAACCGGCTTCTGAAAACATCTGCTTCAACGTGATTTCACGCTGCTTGTTGCTGCCTGCGTACTTACCCAGGCGGGCCTCTACGACCTCACGTGAAACTGGATTGTAGCGGATGCCTTCTGTGGCAATTGCCAGTGAATGCAACAGCAGGACGACGCACAAGCTCACGTATCTGGAGGACACGCTTTTGAGAATACCACGAGAGAGAGAGCTGGCTGAAAAGCGGTTAGCGTTACCGATTTTTTGGGGTCACGTCGATAAACACGCAGGTTAACAGCACTGCGGGGCCATGAATTCGGGGCAGAACACACCATTTTGCCAGTTGCGGTGAACGAGGTAATTGCCAGGTTACATGTTAGTTGCGTCGCTTTGCCGGGCCATGAGCCATGCCGGCTGAAGATTCGGTTTTGCCTGCAACTTTAAAAAGCTTATGAGGCCGTCCATGGCTCCTGGGGCTAATCGGTTTAGCTGTCAACCTATGAATGCACTCTGTCAGATTTTCAGCGCCTCCGTCGACACTGATGACGGCGTCGGCAAGTTCGGCGCCATGTATATTCCAGCGATATAAGAAAATTACACGGATCTTTTTAGATTTTGCCCGTCTCGCTATTTCATTGCGGTCTTTCATGGGAACTGTATGTCCGATCAGTAATAAATCAAATTCCTGATTTCCCAGGAGACGACGAACCATGGATCTTGTATTCACCGAACAAACATCAAACTGAGAAGCAGACAGCCATTGATGCCTCTTTTGCAATAAGCTCTCGCTGTAGCCGAACGAGAGCACCTTGATCCTGCCAATGCTATTGCGATGTTGTTTGTTACTGAGCCTAGTACCCTGTGACATTATGCAGACACCCCACAGGCAAAGGGTTCATGGCCCTCCGCTGCGCATGAATTTACCGCATTGCAAAAAGACTCCGCCCAGGCGCTTACATTTTCCCTGGCAATGGAGCGCCGTATTGTTCGCATGCGGCAGAGCCGCTCTGTCCGGCTGAACATCATTGCGCGGCGGATGGCGCTTGCGACCCCATCCAAATCATTGGGATTGACCAATAGTGCGCCAATCTTGAGCTGCTGCGCGGCCCCGGCACACTCGCTTAGTATCAACACGCCCTCATTTCCGTTTTGCGCAACGCAAAATTCCTTCGCCACCAGGTTCATACCATCTTTTAATGGAGTAACCAGGGCGATGTCAGCGGCCTTGTAATGCGCGAGCAGTTCATCCCGATCCAATCGGCGATAGACATAGTGGATGGGAACCCAGCCATCCCGCGTAAAGCGCCCATTAATCGAGGCCACCAGGCGCTCAACTTCCTGCTTCAGCTCCTGATATTTCGGTATGTCCTCACGACTCGGGACGACAACCTGGACCAAAGTTACTTTGCGATGGAGTTCAATAGATTGATCCAGAAGCAATTCGAATGCCCGCAACCGCTCAGGTATCCCCTTGGTGTAGTCGAGACGATCTACACCTAGGACGCAATGATGGACGTTAATATTTTGCCGCAGCTCAGCCGCCATCCGTGTCACCCCTGTGCTGGCGGCCCGGGTTGAGAACTCCTGGAAATCGATGCTAATGGGAAAAGCCCCGGCGCTTACTACTCCATGATTGGTTTCCAGCGTCAACAGCTTTGCTTCAGAATTTATGCGGGCGTCGCCCGAGGCAAACCGCCGAAGACAGCGCACAAAGTTGCGGAGATCCGAGCTGGTCTGGAATCCCAGCACGTTAAAGTTCAGCATGGCACGCAACATCTCAGAGCGCCAGGGCAGTTTGGCAAAAATATCGGGCGAAGGAAACGGAATATGATGAAAATAGGCGAGTGTCCGGGTTACTCCAAGTTTGCGCAATTCTTCCGCCATCAACAGCAAGTGATAGTCATGCACCCACACGTAGTCCGATTCATCGGCATTCTGGAGAACAGCCATTGCGTATTTTTTGTTTACTTGCCTATAAATCGCCCAGTAGCACGGAGCAAAGTTACAGCGGGATTGCAAGTCATGAAATAGCGGCCACAGGATTTCATTGGAAAAGCCATGATAAAACTTTGCCTGTTCAACCGACGAGAGACACACCGGCACCAAACGGCAATTGCCCGGGGAAGCGCCCTGAATCAAGGCGGCAACTTCGCTTTCTTCCGCGTCGGATCCCGGCCAACCGATCCAGATGGTCTCCTTGTTTCTCAGGATGGATGTCATGGCGGTGATCAATCCGCCGGAGGCCGGTTCCACCCGTATATTTCCGTTAACTTTTTCAAAACTGCAGGGAAGGCGATTGGAAACGATGATCAATTTCTTGCCCGCATTCATGCTGCACCTCTGCATGAGTCCAGCCACTTTTCCAAGAATGCGACAAGTTCTTGCGGTGGTTTGATCCACAAGCTTGCTGCCGTTGCCCTGGGTTCTGACCTTACCAATACACTTAGCCCGGCATCATTCAACGCGCGAAATGCGTCTTCGTCCGTAATGTCATCGCCCAAATAGGCGACCGGAGTTTTCGGCGGCAACTCTTTCAGGATGGCCCTGACCGCGTCGCCTTTGCCCCGAGTGCCAATCAAGAGTTCGATTCCACCATCGAATTCCAGCACGCGGCAATTTCTTTTTGTTTGAAGAAAAGCAAACGCCCGTAAAGTAGCGGAGCGGGCGTCCATTTGCGTTTTCAGGTCAAGGCTTCTCCAGTGTACGGCAAGCGAGAATGGCTTGAGTTCAACCAGTCCTCCCAGCCCCTCCATGAAGAGCAGGGTCTCCGCCTGATGCAGTAATTCAGTTGTTTGCTGCTCAGTTTCAAACGTCATCCATGTCCCGTCTGGCTGCAATCGTTCCCGGCCGTGGACGCCCCAAATCTCGCAATTCAAGCCGTACGGCCGCAGTATGCGATCTAGCTCGTCCGCAGTTCGGCCGGTGATGAAAATGGTCTTCGTCCCGGTGGTCTGACAGATTTTGTGCAACGCATTCATCACCCCGGGGTAGGGCATCGCACGGTCTCGCCGGACCGTAAAAGGCGCAAGCGTTCCGTCATAGTCCAGGAGCAACACCGGATGGGTGCAGCTCCGCAATTGATCGAACAAACTTACCTGAAGGCATGTAGCTTCCATGAATGAGTTCCTCCCCTGCGAATTGTTTGTGCAAAAGCCCTAAGAATTGATAGACAGGACTACAAAGGTAGGAGGGAACTCTAGCAAAGAAACATGCAGAGCAAAGGGTTAGCTTCAGCGGTAAACTTGGAGATGGAATTTGCCTGCGCCCGTAAGAAGAAAACGCGAGCAAGTGCGAAGAAATAGTACACGGACAGAAGAGTGATGCAAATCATCACGTTATTGGCATATTGCTGAGCCCGCAAGGCAGTCTCAGGCAGGTCAACGGAAGGCGCGAGAAACACTACCACAACACATAAAATCGCAAGTAACAATACCAATTTGTAGACAAGACTTTGCATCAATACCGGCGCATCATAGCACGAAAACTTTAAAATTGTACCCAGTAAAAACCATCTACTCTGTTTTTCGATGCAGTGTCTCTGCAAATCGTTGTAAACCAAATAGTTCGCTACACGATATATTTGCGGTTTTTTCTCTAAATGTTTACAGAAGACAATCATGAGAAAGAACAACGAGCAGCATTGGGGCGCAGCGACCGCGCGCCGCAAGTGGCAGGTTCTTCCACAAACCCAGACGGTGGAGTCAGAATCAACGGCCTGACATCAGTTGCAGAAGCGATCCCGCCTGTGTATAAAATCCCCTCAATGCCCTCACCCAATCCTGTCCATACCATGATGGATTATCCGCTCACGCTCACGGCGCTGCTGGAGCGTGCAGGACGGTACGCGGCCAACGTGGAAATTGTTTCGCGGCTGCCGAATCGGTCCATGCATCGCACTACCTGGGGGCAGGCGCACCAGCGCGCGCTAAAGCTGGCCGAGTGCCTGCAATCGTTGGGCATGAAAAAAGGCGAGCGCGTGGCCACGCTGATGTGGAATCATTACGCGCATCTGGAGAGCTACTTTGGCATTCCAGCCGCGGGTGGCGTACTGCACCCGCTGAATTTGCGCCTACATCCCGACGAAATCGCGTGGATCGCGAACCACGCGCAGGACCGTTTCCTGATCGTGGATGACGTGCTGTTGCCGGTGCTGGAAAAGTTTGTGGCCAAGGTGAAATTTGAACGCATCTTTGTAGTGCGGCATCCGGGCCAGGCGGTGCAGCATGGATACATTGATTATGAAGACTGGCTGAAGCGCGCCAGCGGCAACTTTAAACCCCCTGCGTTGAGCGAGAATGACGGCGCGAGCATGTGCTATACGTCCGGGACCACGGGCAATCCTAAAGGCGTGCTTTATTCGCATCGCTCACAGGTGTTGCACAGCATGAGCCAGGCCATGGCGGATTCATGCGCGTTCTCGCAGTATGACACTGCCCTGCTGGCCTCGCCCATGTTCCACGCTAACGGCTGGGGATTCTCTTATACGGCAGCGATGGTCGGCGCAAAGTACGTTCTGCCGGGGCCGCATGTGGATGCGGAAAGCCTGCTTGAATTGATTGAGCGTGAAGGCGTGACGATCACCTGCGCTGTCCCGACCGTCTGGCTGGGCGTGTTGCAGACGTTGGAAAAACGCAGGAACTGGAAGCCCGCGCGCGAGGTCCGCATTCTTTGCGGAGGCACCGCGCCGCCGGAAAGCCTGATCCGTAACCTTGATCTTTACGGCTTCCACATTATTCATTCCTGGGGCATGACGGAGACATCGCCGCAGGCCACGGCGTCACGCTTGCCGCCGGCCGCGCTGCAACTGCCGCAAGACCAGCAGTATGCCATGCGATCCAAGCAGGGCTGGCCGCTGCCGTTTGTCGATGTCCGCATTCGCAATGAACGCGGCGACGCGCCGTGCGATGGACAGACCATGGGCGAACTGGAAGTCCGCGGGCCGTGGGTTGCCGGAAGCTATTACAATGCGCCGGAAACTCGTGATCGCTGGACCGACGATGGATGGTTTCGCACTGGCGACGTAGCTACGATGGACGCTGATGGCTGCATCAAGTTGGTGGACCGCAGCAAAGATCTGGTCAAATCCGGTGGCGAGTGGATCAGTTCCGTCGATCTGGAAAACACGTTGATGAGCCATCCGGCGGTGCGCGAGGCGGGAGGTGTCGCGGTGCAGCATCCCAAATGGCAGGAGCGTCCGTTGGCGGTGGTGGCGTTGAAAGATGGAATGCAGGTTTCAGCGGACGAGCTGCGAAACTTCCTGAGCACGAAATTTGCCAAGTGGCAGATGCCGGACGATTTTGTTTTCGTCCACGATCTGCCGCATACGTCGACGGGCAAGTTGCTGAAGACGGCGCTGCGGAAACAATT
>JANWKU010000177.1 GCA_025451215.1 Terriglobales bacterium | reverse complement strand
GACTTCCCAATCGGACTGAGCTTGCAGGAGCGCGCACAAACCTTTACGCACCACTTCATGGTCATCAGCAACTAGAATGCGGAAAATTCCCACTGCCCACCTCCAACGGAACATCGCTTGTTAGACATTTCTGTCCAAATGTCTATTCATCTACCTGAGAGCAAGTTATGACAAGAACCTTAGCATGAAACCTGCCATAACAGAACGTGGTGCAAAGCAATGACTTATGAACTCTGGATCGCTTAGGGTCTGGTAAATCCTACTTGCTTTGCAGTACCGTCGTGCGCAGAGAAAGATTTCCCACGCACGAAGACCTAAGGGAACCTTAATAACTTAGAGCGCAGAAACCAATACAGTATCCACTGTATATTCCTAAGGAAATATACAGTGGAATCAGTTCGCGAATTCGACTAATTATGCAGAGGCGGATTGCGCCAGGCGCATCATTCCTTGCGCGGAGGGTGTGTACGCCAAAATATTCTGCTCCGCGAGGATTTCCGGGTCGGGCGATTCATTCTGGAGAGTGCGGAAAACGGCATCGAGCACGGATTGTAGCGTTGCCGGGCTGTCGTGCAATGCCCGCCGATGGACTGCGAGTTCGCCAATGGGCTGCACCCGCCCTGCCAGTTCCCAGGCAGGGGAGTGGAAGAAATCAGGTTGTTCGCGCGTGAAAATTGGGGGAAGGCTTTTTTGACTTGAGGACAAGATTTCCGAATTGAGCCACTGGGTTAGAAGTTCGCGAACGTGGACGGCCCCGCAGGCGGACAAGATTCCGGGGCTAAGGGCAAGGCAGTTCTCCCAATGCATAATTCTGACGCGGTCTTCCCAGGGATTTTCCGCGATCAGATACCAGTTTTGCTGTCCTGCTTTCTGATCCCCACAAATCGCACATACACATGAACTCATTTCATTGCACCTTTCTGGGCAATCAATTTGTTAACGCCGGTAAGTATCGCGAAAGGTCTATGAGCGAGCTTGGAGGCCTTCGCCAGACTGAATAGTGGGACAGTAATAACTCCACGTTCTTTTTCAAACATTAAGGTCAGCCCGCGGGAGCACTGGTCGCAGAGCCAGTAGTGCTGATGAATGGTCCGTATGCGATGGCGGCCTTTGCATTCCGCGGCGATTGCGCTCGCTTCCACAAGAAACAGTTTGCCAACGTGGATATCGCGGAAAGAGACGGCGCACGCTGGATTTGCGCATTTGTGGAGCAAAGAAACCCCCAAGCGATCAAACAATGGCAGCGCTAGGTGTTGATCAGAGGAGTGCAAGACAAATGCCAAAACGATTTTGGCTCTCGCAGAGACAATCCCTTCAAAATGAGGTGTTTATGAATTAACAAACATATGGATAGAGGATCAGTGACGAGCTTTGGGCAAAGCGGTGCCGACTTATCGTCAACACCAGGCCGATCTACTCGTAAATCAATATTTACAAGCGGGTTACGGGCCATAGGCTATCTTGATGGATTTCTTTGTTCAAGGATAGGCGCAGTGTTTGATATCCTCATGAGTTTTATCTGAGGTGATTGCCGTGGAACGGCGTGGCCAGAAATACCATCGCGAGCGGCTGGGCGAAGCGCTCCGCGAAGAAATACAGACCATTGTAGAAGGGGAGTTGGGCGATCCCCGCATTGGTTTGGTAAGTGTGAGCGAAGTGCAGTTGGCCGAGGACGGGCGCTCTGCGCATGTCCTGGTTACGATGGACGGAAATGACGAAGAAGCGGAGCGTTCGTTGAAGGGACTGCAGGCCGCCATCGGGTTTGTGCGCCATGAACTGGTGGAGAGGCTGCATTTGCGCAAGCCGCCAGAACTGCATTTTCAAATTGACCGCTCGCGGAAATACGAAGCGCGGGTGGACGAACTCTTACAGCGAACTAAAAACAAAAAGAAGAAGACTGGCTAGGCAGGGAATGTAGTCATGATGAAGGAAGTTCTCCGGAGCATTGAACAGCGCGAGCGATTTGTTTTGACCTCTCACGCTCGCCCTGACGGTGACGCCATCGGCTCGGCGCTGGCCTTTTGCCAGATATTGAAGCTCATGGGAAAACAGGCCGAGGTCGTGATGCGGGACGGAGTGCCACGCATCTACCAGCCGCTTCCATTCGCGGGAATGGTCGTTCAGGCGGAGAGCGTGAACGGTAACTACGAGGCTGCGATTGTTCTGGAATGTGACAGCATTCAACGCACGCGCCTTGCCGGGCTTGAAAATCACTTTCTTATTAGTATTGACCATCATCTCAGCGGAAAGCCTTTTGGCGACGTCAATTGGATTGATCCCACAGCGGTTGCTACGGCGGAAATGATCTATCGTCTTGCACGCGAGGCGGGCGTGAAGATTTCGCCGGAGATCGCGACTTGCCTTTATACGGCGCTGCTGACCGATACCGGTTCTTTCATGTTTGAAGGCACCAATGACCGCACCTTTGCGCTAGCTCGCGAATTGGTGCTGGCGGGGGCGAATCCGGCATATTGCGCGCGCAACGTGTACTTTGGACATTCCACAGCGAAAATGCGATTGCTGGGAGCGGCGCTTTCCAATCTTCATCGCGAAGGCTCGATTGCCTGGATTTCGGTAAGTTGCGAACAAATGGAGCAGTGTGGCGCTAAAGAAGAAGATTGCGAGGGGCTGGTAAACTACGCCCTTTCCATTCAGGACGTTGAGGTCGCCGTATTTTTCCGCGAAATCCCGGATGGACGCTACCGGGTGAGTTTGCGCAGTAAAGGGAACCTGAACGTGGCGTCGGTGGCGGAACGCTTCGGCGGCGGAGGGCATCAATGCGCTAGCGGGCTTTCTTTGGACGGGCCGCTCTCCGCGGCAGTTGAAAAAATCCTGGCGCAATTGCCATCCCGGGCTTCGTTACAATAACTTGCCGTTACAATCAATTCCCATGCAAATATCATCTCTCTTGCAAGCAGGGTCCTTTGTTGGGGCCATGCTTATTCTGATTGCCTACGCTGGCCACCAGATGAAATGGATAGATTCGCGCGCGGCCTTGTACAACATTCTCAACGCGGCTGGTTCGGGGATGCTGGCTTACATCGCCTTCCATCCATTTCAGATCGGCTTTGTGGTACTAGAGACCACTTGGGCGCTCATCAGCGTCTTCGCCCTGCTTCGTCCAAGGCGGCATGTTTAGACATCGCGCATTTCGGGAGGGGATGGTGCTCGCAGCCGTTTGCGGGTTTCTGTTCTTTTTCGGACTGTCATATTTTGGTTTGATCGGCGCAGACGAGCCTCGCTATGCGCAGGTTGCGCGTGAAATGCTGGCGCGCCATGATTGGGTGACTCCGGTGCTTGGAGGCGTTCCCTGGCTGGAAAAGCCGCCGCTTTTTTATTGGCAGGCGATGCTGGCTTATGCCGCGTTCGGAGTAAATGATTTCGCGGCGCGATTGCCTTCGGCGGTGGATGCAACGCTAATGGTGATTGCTATTTTTGTTTTCTTGCGGAAGTTTCGACCCGAATTTCAATTGGATGGCGCATTGATCGCGGCTTCCGGGGCTGCCATGATTGGATTTGGGCGTGCGGCCTCCACGGATATGCCACTGGCGGCGATGTTCGGTATTGCCATGCTCGCCTGGTACGCCTGGCAAGAAACCTCAAGCAAAGTCTGGCTCGCGGTTTTCTATATTTTTACGGCACTGGGCGTGTTGGCTAAAGGTCCCGTGGCATTGTTTCTGGCAGGTGTAGTTATTGGAGTTTATGCATTGCTACGGCGTGATTCGCGCATCATTAAACGGACTTTGTGGCTTCCTGGCATTTTACTTTTTTGCTGCGTCGCCTTGCCTTGGTACGTGTTAGTGCAATTGCGCAATCCGGAGTTTTTGCGGGTATTTATTCTGCAGCACAATCTGGAGCGATTTGGCAGCAATCTGTATCACCACCGGGAACCTTTCTGGTTCTATATTCCCATTGCGCTGCTGGGCCTGCTGCCCTGGCCGGCATTCGCGGTGGATGCCGTGATCGTCAACGTGCGGCGATGGTGGAATGAGCGGCGGAATGTTTCAGACGGCGGCTTGGGCCTCTTTCTTTTGATCTGGTTGGTCGTGCCCATTCTGTTCTTTTCGTTTTCACAATCGAAGCTGCCCGGCTACATTTTGCCCGCGCTGCCGGCAGGCTGTTTGCTGATCGTAGAGTATTTGTCGCGGAATGTGGAAGGTAAGCCTTTCAAGAAATCCGTGATTGTGTTTCATTCGCTGTTGTCGGTGGGATTGATTGTTCCCGCTGCCTTGATTTCGCCGATTGTTTTGACACATCACTTTCCCTGGGGACGCTCAACGGCGCTGCTGTTCGCGATTGTCGGCGGTCTGGCGGGACTGTGTGCGCTTGCATTGACCAAATATGGTCTGCGGGCTTTACGATTTGTGACGCTGGTTCCTCTGCTGATTGCAGTTTCAGCGGTACTGCGACTGGGAGCGCCTGCGTTGGATCGGTCATTTTCGGCCCGTCCTGTGGCCCGGCAATTGATCGAGTTGCAGGGGGAAGATTTGCCGGTTGCGGTTTTCAAGGCGCGGCGTGAGGTGGAGTATGGGCTGCAGTTTTATTTCAATCGAGATATTTTTCGCTATGAACTTGGTCAGGAACCCGGCGGGGAGCATCTTTTGGTTGCATCTCAGGGATTAGGAGAGGAAATCGCCTCGCGAAATTCAGGACGCAAGGTACGTTATCTTGGCAGTTTTTCCGCGCAACACCTAGATTTCTACTGGGTGTCCGCGAAATAGTGGCTTTCTGTGTTCCCAAGTTTGCCTAACGATCACCGTAACGAATAAACTCCAATTTAAGCTGTTTTTCTGCCGTGCCTGAACCCGCCAGGAGCCCCGTGGAAGTTCTGGATTTAAGACATTTTTCCTCCGTTGACCTTCGTCCCCTCATGCAGGATGAAGTCCAGATGTGGTCACGCCTGCTCTCGTGGGACTACGCGGCTTCCGCGGACATGATTCTGCGTTATGTGGACTCCCGCATCCTGCCCGGCTATGCGGCGGTTGAGCGGGGAAGGATCATGGGCTACGCGTTCTTTGTGTATGAAGGCAACAAGGGTGTAATCGGCGATTTGTTCATTGCAGACGGCCGGGAGGCACAGGAGCAGCAAAGCATGGAGGTCCGGCTGCTGACGCATGTGATTGAAACTTTGCAGCAGTCGCCGGGAATACACCGCATTGAAGCGCAACTGCTGGTCCACGAAACAGGGCGCGTGATGGAGCCTTTTGTGCAGCAGGGGTTCCATCGGCATCCGCGTCTGTTTATGGTGTTACCGTTGCGGGAAGCTGCGCCCATCAAGATCGCGTTCCCACCGGACGTCGAGGTGCGCCGCTGGTCGGAGCAGGACTACCAGCCGGCTGCGGCCTTAATTACTGCCGCCTATCGCGGACATGTGGATGCGGAGATCAACGATCAATACCGGAGCCTGAGCGGTTCGCTGCGTTTCCTGAACAATATCGTTCGCTTTCCGGGATGCGGAACTTTCGATCTGGAATCGTCATTCGTGGCGGTGCACAAACGGACGTCGCTGGCGGGGCTGATTCTTTGCTCGCGCGTGCGCAACGACGTAGGCCATGTGACGCAAATTTGCGTGCTGCCGGAATTCCGTTCACATGGGATTGGTGAGGCGTTACTGGGAACCACGGTGAATAATTTGCGGCAGAGGAATTTTTCGCTGCTGTCGCTTACCGTAACGCAGGACAATCCCCACGCCGTAGAACTTTACCGCCGCATTGGTTTCGAGACCAAGCGCGTGTTTGACGCGTTTGTTTGGCAGGAATAAATTTCGCGCTGCGCGGAAGTCATCGGCGCAGCAGCCACATCAGCCACCCACCGATGAAAACGCCGCCAATGAACATAAAGAAGCAATAGAACCCGTAGCGGATTTGATCGCGCGCGGTATTGCGCTGCGTAATTCCGAAAACGATGGAGGCAAAGATAGAGAAGATCAGGGCGGCGCTAAAGTGCGTGAGAGTCAGCGTCCCGGTCATGATTTTTTCCCGATTGAGATATGGTAAGCGTCGGCGACGCTGATGAAGTTCAGAAGTCCCGCGACGAACATGAATTTTGTTCCATAGTCGGCGGAAGCGTGGGCAATCGCGCCCTGGCCTAAATCCTTGGCCAGGCTGACGATGTATAAGCCTCCGGCCCCGAGGTCTCCGATGAAGCCCAGAATGGCGAGGATGTCGCCGCCGTTCGGTTTGTAAACATGGCCCTGCATCAACAGGCCAAGAATGAACATGACGAAGACAGAAGCGAGCAGGAGGAAGCCGCGAACCCAGCGCTTCTGTATCAAGTGGCCGGCGCCGGGGACGAGCCATCCGATTGCCGGGGCAACGACGGAGAGCACATTCAACGGCGCGACGGCACGTTTGCTAGTAGTGGAATTTGCCATCAGATGATTACGATCTCTCTTTGAATTTTACCTGTAACTTCCGCTGCCTTTTCGCGGACCAGAACGTTTACTTCAGGGCGGCGCTAAAGTGCATTAGAGTCAGCGTCCCGGTCATGATTTTTTCCCGATTGAAATATGGTAGGCGTCGGCGACGCTAATGAAGTTCAGCAATCCGGCGACAACCATAAATTCTGTTCCGTAGTCGGCGGAAGCGTGGGCGATTGCGCCCTGGCCTAAATCTTTAGCCAGACTGACGATGTATAACCCTCCGGCCCCTAAGTCTCCAATAAAGTTGAGAATGTGGAGAATGTCGCCGCCGTTCGGCTTGTAAACATGGCCTTGCATCAGCAGTCCGAGAATGAACATGATGAAGACAGAGGCCAGCAAGAGAAAGCCGCGAATCCAGCGCTTCTGGATCAAGTGACCTGCGCCAGGGACGAGCCATCCGATTGCCGGAGCAACGACGGAGAGTACATTCAGCGGCGCGACGGCGCGTTTGCTAGTAGTGGAATTTGCCATCAGATGATTACGATCTCTCTTTGAATTCTACCTGTAACTTCCGCGGCATTTTCGCGGACCAGAACGTTTACTTCAGTGCGGACCCCGAATTCCGGCAAATAAATGCCGGGCTCGATGGAAAAACATGAATTCGGCAGGATGCGGCGTTCATCATGAATTTCCAGGTCGTCCATGTTGGCGCCGTTCGCGTGGACCTCGGTGCCAATGGAGTGCCCGGTACGGTGAATAAAATAATCTCCGAATCCGGCTTTCTTGATGTGGTCACGGACCGCACGATCCACTTCCCATCCCGCGATGGGCCGAAAAGCCGCGACCGCGTCAGTCACCGTTTTCACACCCACGTCACGGGCCTGGGTGACAACATCAAACACTTCACGCATTTTACTGGAGGGCGCGTTGCCAACAAATCCCGTCCACGTGATGTCGTAGTATACGGCACCCGGCGTGTTTTTCTTGGCCCAGACGTCGAGGAGCACGAAATCGCCTTCGCGGATTTTTGCGGAGTTCTCCTTGTGAGGCTCGTAGTGCGGATTGCCGCTGTTGGCGTTAACGGCGACGATTGGCGGATCTTCCGTGACCAGGTTTTCGCGCTCGAACGCTTCTAAAAACCACTGCTGGATTTCGTATTCAGTAGTACCGCCATTGCGCACGCGGCGGCCAATTTCGAGGAATGCATCTGCGGTGATTTGGTCAATCACGTCGCGCGCTGCGAAATGCGTTTTAACTTGTTCCGCGCTCCAGGTGGCTTCGAACTGCGCGATCAAATCGGCGGAGCTGACCACGTTTTTTCCCAGACCGCGAATTAGTTCGATTGTGCCAGCGTCCACCAGGGAAACGTAAAACACCAGATTGTTCGGTGAATACTGCATGGCGATGTCCCGATGATTTTTGAGCAGTGTTTTCACGTTGTCGAATAGCTCTTGCCATCCGGCGTATTGGAGTTTGCTGCCCGGCAAAGAATCAAGATGTCCGGCTTCGATTTTGTGGACCAGTTTGCGGGGTTCGCCTTCGGCGGGGATGAGATAAAGCCACCGCCGCGTGACCATCAAGTTCTCAGGAAGCCCAAGTAGGCGATATGCAATGGGGTCGCGATGATGATGATCGTAAAAGAGCCAAGCGTCAATGTTGCGCTCGCGCAGAGCGGCCTGGATAGCTGAGAGGTCCATGGGCAAACAAGTATTCTAAACGCCTGTCGTGGATTTGGGCGAATGCTATTTGTGGTTTTGATTCGGGAAAGTCGAGCACTTTGCAAATCTATTTTGCCGGAGCGGGATTCGCTGGCTTCAAAGTCTTATCGTAAATCCATAGCAATGCCGCCGTGGCGACTCCTATTCCGCTGATGCACCACCAAATTCGCCCCGGCTGATTTGTGACTTCTCCGAAGTGATGAAGCAGCATTCCTCCAAATGGACCACCGAGCAGAGAGCCAATGCCAATCGGCAAGAAGGCGAAGCCCATATACGTTCCTTGCTGGCCCGGAGGAGCAAGGCGGGAAATATATTCGTAGTAGCGCGGAGACTGGATCATCTCGCCGACCGCTACTGTAAACAAAGTGGCCACTGCCATGGGCACTGAAGGGTGCAATACCAGAAGGAGCCACGCCAG
>JANWKU010000176.1 GCA_025451215.1 Terriglobales bacterium | reverse complement strand
CCTTCGTGCCTGAAAGTTGCTGTAAAGACTAGACATAACCCATATAATGAAAGTCGCAGCGTTCCCCCGCGCGATTATGCCTCGAAATGAGCGCTAACCCGAACAATCCGGGGCTGGAACTGGCCAAAGCCCGCTCGAAAGCAAAGTCCGCCGACATAGCCGAAGCTCCGCCGGGGCGCGACGCTTTGCAGGCCCTGCTGGCATTCTCTTCCTTGCATGAGCAGTTGCGTCAGCGCCGTTCGGTGGAAGCGTTGAATGGCACGCAGTTGCCGCAAGAGGATCCCTGGAAGCTGGAACAATTTGTACTCGACGACGTGCTGCATCTAGTGGCCGAACGGGCCATGACGATCACCGGCGCGGATGGCGTTGCCATCGCATTTGCCGAAGGAGACGCAATTGTCTGCCGCGCTTCAGTGGGCCAAATCGTACCCGACGCCGGCGTGCGTCTTGATCCAAACTCTGCTTTTTCCGGCGCGTGCTTCCGCACTGCCAGCGTCGCACGCTGCGATGATACTGAGAATGACACGCGCGTCAGTGTGCAAGCCTGCCGCCGCTTAGGCGCGCTTTCCATCGTCGCGGTCCCTCTACTCGGACGTCACAATGTTCTGGGTTTGATTGAGGCCTTTTCCACGCGGGTGCGCGGCTTTGACGACAATGATATCCGTACCTTGCGACTGCTGGCCGAGCTGATTCTGGCCGCCATCAAACCGGAAGAAGAAGACCGGCTCGCAGAGATTTCCCGCCAGGTTGTGGAGCGCAGCGCTGAGCCCAAGGAAGAAGTTTCCACCTATCCCAGCGCCCCGCGCCAGAAAGAAATTGCTCCCTCAGCCCCGCTCGCTGATGTTTCTATCGCATCTTCCTCCATCGCATCCGCAGCGGAACGGGTTCCCTTTCAGGGCGCTGATCTCCCATTCCTCACCGATCAGGGATCCCCGGAGAATCCGGTTTCCCGCCCACTTTTATTTTCGCTTTTGGCGGTTGTGGTGGTGCTTGCCGCGGGAGGCATTGCCTGGTGGAAAGTGCAACGCCCGAAAACTGCTTTGGGGAATAACACTTCTCAATCTCAAGTTTCGCAAAGTGACCCTGCGCCAGCGCCAAAGAATGCAGCTTCCCAGAAACCCGATCCGACAACAGCAGGCACGAATTCTTTCGCCTATCCGGTCTCCGGAGAAACCGGCACCGTCACGGGTATCCGGCATTGGTCGGCGCAGGAGTCGAGCACGGTGGTGATTGATCTGCAAAAGCCGGTGCAGTATGAGGCCCATCGCATCAGCAATCCAGACCGCATTTATTTTGATCTTGACGATACTTCGCTCGCGGCAAGCTTGTACAACAAAGTCGTTGACATCAATGACTCCTTCCTACAGCGGCTGAGAATTGCGCAGCCCACCAAAGGGGTAACGCGGGTTGTACTCGAAACCAAAAGCACGCCCAGTTTCTCCGTGAGCCTGGAGCAGAATCCCTATCGCCTGGTGGTTGAAGTGCGAAAGAACGGCACGCAAGCTCCAGCGCGCACGAAGGCCGATCTTTTTGGCCCTACTAGCAATCCATCTGTTCAGGCGGAAAATTCCGCTCCCGTTTCGCAGTTACAGGCCGCTTCCAACACTCCCAAATTTCGCATCGTGCTTGATGCCGGACATGGAGGCTGGGATCTCGGCACCGTAGGCCGCAGCGGACTGCTGGAAAAGGACCTGGTACTGGACATCGTGGATCGTCTGGGCAAATTGGTCGAAAGCCACTTAGGCGCCGACGTCATCTACACGCGAACCGATGACACCTACATTTCACTCGAGAAGCGAACAGAAATCGCCAATTTGTCGCACGCGGATTTATTTCTCTCAGTCCATGCCAACTATAGCGACCTTGCTTCGGCGCGCGGAGTGGAAACCTACTACACGAACACTTATTCTTCGGTCCACGCGCGGACTTCCGACTCGACCGCGGACACGCCTCTTACTCCGGTAGATTGGACCAATGTGGACATTCGAGAAAAGGTCCGGGAATCCCGCAAGTTCGCGGAGACGGTGCAGCATTCGTTATACGGCAGCCTGGCGGAACAAAATCCCGGGCTGCGCGATCGCGGCGTGAAGGAAGCTTCCTATGTCGTGCTGACGGGAACGACAATGCCTGCCATCCTCAACGAGGTTTCATTCATCAGCAGTCCGGCGGATGAACACAATTTAGAAAATCCAGCGTACCGGCAGAAGATTGCTCAAGCTCTCTACAAAGGAGTCGAGCGATATGCGGAATCGCTGCATCATGACCAGTTGGCCGGCATGCAGACAAGGGCATCCGCACAATAGGTTGCATTTTCCCGCAATCCGAATCCATAACAAGCTAACTGAAAAGCAGCTTACGGCGCAGGTTCCGCGTTCTTCAACCCGTCTTCGAGCGACTGGTGCTCTTTCGCAGTGTTCCTTTCAATCAGCCGCCAGCCATCGTCATAACGCTTCATCTCCGCGGTCGAACTAAATAGCGCGTCTCCCGCATAAAGCGCCGCTCCCACTTCGTTCGCCGGAGACCACTTCCAGGTGAAATCCACGTCAGCAATATTTCCATTTTTGCTGATGCCGGTGACTTCCAGCAACTGCCGTCTGGCGGTGGGAACGGCGAAATAATTGGCCGGACTTTGCGAACTTGGAATGAGATCACGAAACGTATCCACGCCGGCGGGCGTAAGCGTTACGTCCCAGCACGGAGGCGGCGCGACATCCGCTTTGCAAGCCGCGGTGTTACCGCTGATCCAGCCGTGGCGCTGTAGCACGACGTATTCCGGAGAGCTAAAGTCCTTGTTCGACACTACGCCCGTGCGCATCCAGAATTGTTCCGGCGCGGTGAATACCTGCGAGCCCGCAATCAGATCACGGGCAAGACGGCGCGTAAGAAAATCCCGAGGCGAACATCCGGCCAGCAGTAATGCATACAAAATGATCCCTGCGGTAAAAAAGTTTTTCATAGATGAAATTCGAAATGAATTACAAAATGAATTTCTAGTTGAGGATTGTAACCAAATGCGGGCACTGCTGTGGAATAAAAGGACGGTCGGCTATCTGGCCGCCGAACTCCCGCGCCCAACGCCCCGGGATCTGCGCCGCGCAACGTGGGCAACAACCTGCCGTCGTAATTTTATAATCGCGAATCAAATATCCGTGCCGCTTGATTAAAACTTCTCCGCAATTCGAGCAGTGTGTATCTTCAAGCCCACCCACCATGCCGGGAAGATTTCCAGCATAAATATACCGCAAACCTGCTTGCCTGCCGATTTCCGCCGCACGCAGCAAATCTGCGGTATTGGTATTGCGCGGGCCATCCATTTTGTAATCTTTATGAAATGCAGTCACGTGCCAGGGAATGTCCGGAGAAACACTCGCGAGGAAATCTGTCAGTCCGCGAATTTCATCTTCTCCGTCGTTAAATCCAGGAATCAACAGCGTCACAATTTCCATCCAGAAGCCCATTGCATGCAAACGCCGGATCGTTTCCAGGATCGGCCCAATTCTTCCACCCAGCTCGTGATAGTGGGCGTCGCTGAAACTCTTGAGATCCACTTTGTACAAATCCACCCAGGGACGCAAATATTCGAGCACCTGGGGAGTGGCATTCCCATTGGACACAAACGCCGTCACCAACCCAGCAGCTTTGGCTTCCTTAAAAACAGCAACAGCCCACTCGCTGGTGATCAGCGGCTCGTTGTAGGTGCTTACCAGAATTTTCGCGCCCTGGCGGAGGGCGTCGCGCACTAATGCCTCTGGAGAAGCCTCCACGGGCGCGGAAACGGCATTGGGATCACGTAGCGCCTGCGATGTCACCCAATTCTGGCAATAGGTGCAGTGCAGGTCGCACCCGAGCATGCCGAAGCTGTATGCCAGTGCGCCGGGATAAGCGTGGAAGAATGGTTTCTTCTCGATCGGGTCGCACTGCACGCCTCCCACATAACCCCAGGGAACATACAGAACTCCGCCCTGGTTATAGCGAACTTTGCAAACTCCGGGCTGGCCTTCAGGAATGGGACAACAATGGCCGCACGCATAGCAGCGCACGCGGTCGCGCTCGAGCTTTTCGTACAAGTCTCCCTCACGAACATTGTGATTGAGAACTTTACGAAGCGTAGTCACTGGCACAACCTCTAAGCATTATTTTATCTGGAAATCCAGACTGGAAACTTATATTGGGAAATCGAAAGACGATATTAATGAGGTCTGGCGACCTGATGATTCTTGAGCCACTGATTGGCTTGCTCTTGCACAGTCACAAGCTGCGAATGCGGCATTCGTGAAGCCAGAATGGCGACCCGGGATTTGCTTGCTTCATCTCCGCCTGCCTGCGCGAGCAATGCCCAGAAATAGGCTTTGGAAGCGTCTTTCGGCACGCCTATACCCGAAAAATAGTACGCCCCCAGCGCGGCTTGGGCGGAGATATTACCTTGCGCGGCGGCCATGGAAAACCAGCGCGCCGCCTCCGCGTAGTTCTGTTTCACTTCATCTCCGGTAGCATAGCGCGCTCCAATCGCGAACTGCACGGCAGCGTCTCCCTGCTCCGCTAACTTCCGTTGCTGATCCAGGGGCGCTGCCATTCCGGGAACCGGACTGGCCGCCGTACTCGCCGGATGCGTGGAGGTCTCCGTTTCGCTTCCCTTCCGCGACAAGAATACCCATAACACGGCTGTTATCACGGTGAGCAACGCAACTACGAATAAAGCGCGCCGGAACCATGCATGCCATTCTGCAACTTCTACATCGGCGACATCGTCCGCAGGGACGGCGTCCCTGGCGCCCAAAAAGCTGGCACCAGGAACGGTTTCGGAAACATCAGAAAATTCTTCTTGTTCAGTTTGCGGGATCACGGCCTGTTGCGGAAGGATGGCGCTCATCATGTTGACATCTTCAGCCGTCTCAGCCGCCTTGGTGCGCTGGACAGTTCCGATCTCCATGGTGATGCTTTCCAGTGCATAGCCAACCATTCCCGCTAAATTTTGTAAAATCAGATTGGCGTGAAAACCAAAACTCGCCGGCTCCCGCGAAAACACCTCCAGTAATCCCGCGATCTTTTCCTGGTCATAGATAGGAACAGCAACAATAGAACGAATACCGAGGCTCCGGCAGGCATCGCGGTCAACGCGAGAATCGTTTTCCGAATCCTCACAGTAAAGCAATTCGCCCGTGCGAACGCACTCCGCGGAAAGACCCGATTCCGTGCTTACGCGAGCGCCTACACTCGGAGCATCCGCTCCAGCGCGCGCCAGGCAAATAATGTCTACATCGTTGGAAAGCGCAATCGCCGCCCCACTGGCGTGGCTGAATATAAAAGCGCGATCGGTTATCAGCTCAAGGACTGCCCGAAGATTTGTCCCCAGCGTTTCCACTTCGCGCCTTACGGCCGAGAGCCCCGCGAGAAGAGAGGTGTGATCGGTCGAGTTTGGCGGATTGTCGCTCGCCTCCAAACTTTCGATACTGTCGCGAAACGCTTCCGCCGCAGGCTGAGGCAAAACATACTCTTCCGCCTCGCCAGCGGATTTCGAATCCGCGGACTTCGAATCCGCAACCCCGGAAATCGCATTCAGAAAAAGCCATCGTTTGAGTTGCTGCGTGGACGCTTCAGACAATGGGCCAAAGCGAATACCGGCCCGACCCAGCCGGTTTGACCACACAACTTTTCCCGCAGTGTAAATTGGCCCCGCGGCCTCCGCGAGTTCCAGGCAAAGGTCCAGCACGTGGTCCACGCCAAGAGCGGCGGGCACCTGAATGCACATCCCCTCTTCGCTCAAATCAAGGATGGTATTGAGATCGAGCAGGAAGCCTTTCGGCTCACCGCTGATGCGCGCATAAGCCGGAGTTTGGATCTTGTGGCGAGGCCGATGCCGCCGCTCAGAGAAAGGGGAATTCGATTCCGGGAGATTCGGCGAATTCATTCCCAAAGTCTGCATACGACGCTTGGGTACATATTAACCCAGCTTCACGCCGGGCCCTCATGGAAATTCAGGCCAAATTGCGTTCGTTCGCCGACCTTAACTTAGACAGCCGCGAGATGGCCGCGACCATCATGCTGGAAAGAAATTGCATGGTTGCAACATCGTGCTGATCGAAAGCACGCGGAGACGAGGAGAGCACTTCGAACACCCCTAGCGTCCTCGGAAAGCAACGGAGCGGCGCCGCCAGAATAGAACGCACTCCAAGATGACGGCAGGTGCTGAGATCAACACTGGAATTCTCTTCCGTGTCATTGCACAGAACAACTTGTCCTGTGCGTACACATTGCGCGGAAATGCCGCTATCGGTCTGCAACCGCACTCCAAGGTCAGGAGCCGTGCGCCCAGTACGGGCTCGGCAAACAATTTCACCTCCGCGACGCAGCGCAATAGCTGATCCCGTTGCCCCGGTCAGCGCCTGCGCGCGTTCGGCAATCACGTGGATCGCTGGTTCAAGGTCCATGCCTCCGGATTGCAGGTCCATATCATGAACCGCGGAATGCGCTTCACCCAAAACATTTCGCGCATGCATGGCTCGCGCATGGTGCCGCCCCGGCCCAGCGGGCGCAAACTGTTCCTCTTCAATGTCAATGTCCACAACATTTCGCGGCGAAGATGCAGGAACTGTCCGCAACAGGTCGCGCACCAGGCGGTCCAGTTCGGCGTCCGCGATTAAATGCGCGGTTTGCTGGCCCCGCATGGTCCCGCCAAGAATGCGCGAAAGACTTAAGATCGCCTGACTTCCACAAGCAAAACAGTTTCCTGTGTTGTTATGTGAAATCATTTCGCACTCAGCGCAAAATACAGCGGTTTGCAGGGAAATAAAGTTGATTTCCTGAAGAGACACAAATCCCATCTTGCTCGCGATCCTCCGGCCAGAAATTGAATGAGGAATGTAGAAGCTAAATGCCGTGAAAGTAGGGGGAAAGTAGCGGGGCTGGTTCCAGCCTGTGGATATTTCCGCGGTCTTTGCAACGAAGAGTGGTCAGCTTACTTGCACTGCGGCGAACACTCGCTCCGCAGGCGATATCTCAGATTCCGGATGTTCAATGACGGCCCGCTCCAATGCATCGGCCAACGCTACCGCGAACTGCGAAGCCAGTAGATTGACGTCCAACTGAAGATCGTGCCCGTTATAAAGCCGGTAAAGCACAAGAGCGCCATGGCGATGGTGGTTGGCGCTCGTCAAATCAAGCGTCAGACTCCAGGAGCTCACGATGTCCATTCCCAGGGTCGTTCCCGGTTTGCGCCAGGTGAATCGCGTCTCATCTCCCAGGGGCAGCGTAAATTGCATGCCATAGAGATGACGAGGCAATTGGCCCGTATCGCGCAGGCGAAGCTCTAGGGCCTCAAAGTCGTTGGAGTTGAATGCAGCCACCAGGATTCGCGCGATCTGCTGATAATCGTCGCTGCGTTTAAGCTCCTCGCAGGCGCGGCGAAGGGAAAGATTGTTCACGAAGATCTGGCGCTGCTCCATGGTGCGATGTGCCAGTCGGCGCAGTTCGCCAAATTCGAGATAATTCAGCCGCTGCACCCCGAGCCAGATTCCCAATCCGAGCACCGCCAGCACGAGGCCCAGCGTACTTCCCGTGGGCATTAGCAGGAACAAACTCAGCAATGCGAATACGGCCGACACTGCATAAAGCGTGATCACTGCTTGCCGCTGCGTAAAACCCATTTGCAATAATTTATGGTGAATGTGCTCGCGATCAGCGGTAAACATAGGACGCCCGCTGATGAACCGCCGCATGACGGAAAGCGCCGTCTCCAGAATTGGCAACCCGAAGGAAACTAACGGAATAGCCACGGCAATGATTGTCGGCGCCTTTTGCGCTCCTTCAAGCGCCAAGGCACTCAACATAAATCCAATGAGCAGGCTTCCGCTATCTCCTAGAAAAATTGTCGCGGGATTAAAGTTGTAGCGCAGAAAACCGCATAGCGCCCCCGCGAGCGCTACGGTGATCAGCGACAGCAGAGGCGAATGGCCGACCAGCGCGACGACAAAAACCACCATCGTGGAGAACAGCGCGGAGCCCGCCGCCAGCCCGTCCAGGCCATCAATCAAATTAAATGAGTTTGTGATGGCTACAACCCACAGCACCGTCAACGGCAAACTTACAAACCAGGGAAAATGACGCGGGCCGAAAAAGACCGGCAGATTGATAATTTCCAATCCACCCGAAAACAGCATGCACGCTGCGGTGGCCTGCACTCCAAACTTCACATACGGCTTGACGGGATGAATATCGTCATAAACGCCCAGTAGGAACACCAGAAAGGCGGGCGCCAAAATCGTAAAGATGGCTTTCGAGGAAATCCCCAGGCTCAAACCCAGCGACGGCAACAACGCCTGCGCCAGTAGGGCGAGCACAAAGCTAAAAAGGAATGCGAGGAAAATCGCGACCCCACCCAGCCGGGGCACCGGCAGACTGTGCAAATGACGTTCCGAAGAAGGCTGCGAGACCCACCTGCGAGCAATAGCAATGTTGCGGACATACCGGGTAAGAATGAAGGAAAACAGAAGCGCTATTCCGAATATCCCTAAGTAGAAAAGTGCCAAACCGCCCCCCGGTCAAAGCACGAGCCAAAACCTGGTCCTCTACTGCCGAAATCCGATAGCCTGCAAAAGAACGGCGTGAGCCCAGCACTTTGAACTGTAGGGCGAATCTCAATTTCAGACAATTCTCTTTCTTGGTTCCTGGTTTCAGATGCCACCACCCTGAAAAGCTATGTTTCTAAGTTATAGACATGCGGCGAAGAGCAGGTTTCACCGCATTCTTGCCGTGCTAGACTCCAAAAACGGAGTGTCCGAGCTATGGAATCATCCACCTGCAAGCGCGCTGCACTCATCCGAATCTTCGTTTTGTTACCGACCTTGGCAGGTTTTTCATTCGCGCAACAGACCGTCTTTCAGGCCGTCAGTGCTAGTCCAAATCTCAGTGCGCACCTGAACTCAACGGCCGCGGCTGCGCCAAATTCTCAAGCATCTTCCACGCATCCTGACGCCGCAATCCGTCTGGGTCCTGGTGATCTTTTAGACGTCAGCATTTACGGCGTGCCTGATCTCTCAACCAAAACTCGGATTGGAAACAACGGCGATGTCTATCTGCCGCTAGTAAACTATGTCCACGTAGGCAGCCTGACGCTTGACGCCGCGCAAGCCGCAATCGAAAAGCAATATGTAGCGGGCGGTTTTCTCGTGGACCCGCACGTTAGCGTCTTCATTGACGAATACGCCTCCCAGGGAGCGAACGTTCTGGGCGCGGTGAACCGGCCCGGAGTTTACCCGGTCCTGGGCAAGCAGGGGCTGCTCGACGTCATCGCCGCCGCCGGAGGACTTGCCGATAAAGCCGGGATGACCGCAACCATATCGCATAAAGATCAATCCAATCAGCCAGTCACCGTTTCCCTGCGCGGCAACACCGAAGGCACGGACAACAGCACAACGCAGATTCTTCCCGGAGATACCATTTTTGTGCACAAGGCTGATGTCGTTTACATCGTGGGGGACGTCAACCGTCCTAGCGGACTGATGATGGACAGCGGGGACCTGACCGTGCTGCAGGCCATCGCGCTCGTCGGCGGCACCACTCGAACAGCAAAACTGAATGGCGTGAAAATTATCCGCAAAGGCAGCAATGGCATGACCGAAACCTCTGTCCCGCTGAAGAAAATTCTTCAGGCAAAAGCTCCGGACGTTCCCATGCAGGCGAATGATATTTTGTTTGTGCCCTCGAGCGCGGCCAAGACAGCCGCCACGAAATCCATGGATGTAATTGTGCAGACGGCGAGCGCGCTTACCCTGGTCGCAGCGCATCCATAACGCTTGTAACTAAGCTACAGCCGCGCGGAGAGGCGTACCTGTTCCGATCAGTTCTTCCAATAGCGCGAGATATTCCACTGCTGTTTGTTTTCGTGAAAGATGTTGCAGCACGTAGTTCCTGCCATTGGCGCCTAGCTGTTTGGCCAGCCCGCGGTTGTTTTCCAAGTGGATAATTGCCTTCACCAGCTCTTCCGCGGATTCTGGCCTGATCCAAATCCCCGCCGCCGCGTTCTCCACGATTTTTCGTGCCTGCCCTTCGAGTCCAAGCACCACTGGCCGCCCACAGGACATGAATTCCAGCATTTTCGTTGGTATCACGGTTTCAAAAACATCCGCCTTTTTCAACAAAACAAGGCAGGCGTCCGACGCCGCGATGTACGCGGGAATCCGCTCTCGCGGTTGTGGCCCCGCGAAATGGAGATTGGTAAGTCCCCGGGAATGGGCCATAGCGCAAATTCTTTCCCGGTCTGCCCCTTCTCCCACCAGCAGAAATTCTACCTGTGGGGCCTGTATTTGCAGCTTGGCGGCCGCTTCAATCAACGTGTCCAGGCCATGGGCCATGCCGATGGTCCCAATGTACGAAACAAGAAATTTTCCTTCCGCTCCCAGCTGGCTCCGCAACAATGGATCAGCATTTCGCGCAGAAAATAATTCGCTTTCAACCCCATTCTGCACGATCGAAATTTTTTCAGCAGGAACATTCCAATTGCGAACCAAATGATCTTTAAACGCGGGCGTGACCACGACAATGTGGTCCGAATGCTGATAAAGGAATTCAGCGATTTTCGCCAGTGTGCGGTATAGAAGCGATCCATCCTTCCCCATGCCCACAGCCGCAAGCGACTCCGGCCACAAATCGCGCACCTCAAAAACAAATGGGACACGTTTGCAACGCGCAATCCACCAGCCCGCTAACGCAACCAGAATTTGCGGAGAGGTCGCGACCACAACTTCCGGCCGCGCGAGAAACATCCCGGTAATCGCGGCAGACATAAAAAAAGAACTGTAATTCAGGATGCGCTCATAAGGCTTGCGATTGGGAAATGGCAACAGCCAGCTACGCACAACGTTTGCGCCAGCAAACATTTCTTTCGCCACCAGCTTACGCAGCGCGCCCTTATACTCCGGCGGAACAACTCCATTCGGATGGTTGGGGAAACCCGTAAGCACCGTTACGTCATGCCCGTCCTGCGTCCAATGGCGGGCCAGTTCGGACGCTCGCGCGGCGGGAGCGCCGATTTCCGGCGGAAAATACTGCGAGATGTACAAAATCTTCATCTGTTGCAGTGCGCTGCTTCAGTAATACGCGAGCTTGAATGCGCTCTTGTAGCCAAGCGCCCGGCCGCGCTTCATCCGGCTTTGAATGTAGCCATCCCAACGCGCCGCGTATTCCGCGAATATCTTATCGCCAGTCAACTGATACATGATTCTCAACTGCACAATATGGAGCCGATGGTAGAAAGGACTGGCCACCATGGGAAGCAGCGTCCCCGATTGCTCATATAGCGACCAGAAACCCAGGTCGTAACGCGCAAGATTATTGCGGAGCGTCAGAATAGCCTTCTCAAACAGGGCATGCGCTTCGGAATTCTGCCGCGCAAGAAAATAGTCGTACACTCCCCAAGCCGCCCAGATGAAGCCGTTCAAAATATGCGTCGGCGGAGAAACAATGTATTCCTCGAACCAGACATCGCCACGTTCATCCGTGAGCGTGACGCCTCCCTCCGAGACGGGGGCCAGAAAGCTCGTGAACGCGCAATCCGCGGCATGCAAATATTTATGTTCGCCAGTCTGTTGGAATGCCCGCACCAGTAGTGAAATTCCCTGCCCTTGCGCCAGACCCGAATACCACGGCGCCTTCAGCGGAGTACGGTACTCCCAGTTAAATTCATGGTGCCAGACGAAAACCCCATGCGCATTTCTCTCCAGGCGCTCACACAACCAGTTAGCCGCCGTTAAAACTTTTTCGCCGCATTTCGGGTCCCGCGTTTCACAAAACTGGTTGTAATTCCCCAAGCCCCATTGCGCAATGGCAATCGGGTTGTACTGCGGCCCGATCTCTCCGTGATAGTCGAGCATGGGAATTCCATTCGCATCGTAGATTCCCGCATAGTTCGCTTTACTGAAAAAATCCATGTAGTAAGGGCCAAGCACGTTCGTTTGAAGGCGCCTGCTCATCGCCGGCTTGTCGTGCCAGAAGGTGATTTGGCTCTTTCCCGGCAGTAAATATGCGGCGAATACGCGCTTGTAGTATTGCAGTCTTTTCCCTGTCATTCTGGGCCGTTGCGTCGGACTATAGCATGTGCAGAATGACATGGCTGATGATTGGAAGGGTTCATGGCGTAAAGCAGCGTAATCATGAACAGGACTGAATGAACTCCGCTGCATTCACTCGCTCGGGCTGGCCGGAGGAGCGCGAATCAAGAGCGCGCAAAGTCGCAAGCGTTGAAGCTATGATTTCTTCAAATGGAATGGGCGCTTCGCCTTGCGTCTTTACGGCTTCTACGAATGCTCTCCATTCTCCATCGTGTCCTTTGTCCTGGCGGAAGATGGAGCGGAACTTTTCTTTCTTTCCCTGACGCAGAAATTCACAGCGGCGAAAATCCTCCAGCACCGCAACGGCATTCCCGCCAAAAACCTCGATTCGCTCCTTGGAATAACTGGCGTCTCCATTTGCAACGTAGGCAATCGTTCCTTGCGAGCCGTCCTCAAAGCCGAGCGAGATGACCACGTTGTCGCCGGAATACCGGCCCGCATTGCTGATGTCCCGAGTGTGCACTTCCGCAGGCCTTGATCCAGTCAGAAAGCTGAGGAAGTCAATAAAATGGCAAGCCTCGCCGAGTATCCGCCCGCCTCCCTGCTCAGGATCATTCGTCCAATGGTCCCGCGCAATAAAACCGGCATTCACGCGATAGTGCAGGGCCAGCGGCTCATGAATGCCTTGCAAGAAAGTTTTCATTCTTACCGCCATCGGCGCGAAACGACGGTTAAAGCCAACCATCAAAAGCGGCTTCGACGCTCGTGATTTCGCCCGCACAATCTCCCGCAATTCGGATTCCCTAAGGCAAAGCGGTTTTTCGCAAAAAACATTTTTACCTGCATCCAGCGCGGCGATCACCTGTGTCGCATGCAGATGGTGGCGCGTTGCCACAACCACGGTGTTCACATCAAGATCTTCGATGATTTTGTTTTCGTCCGTGGCGCAAGTACGAAAACCAAATTTCTTCGCCGTGTACTGCGCATGCGCCCCTTGCGCGCTGCTCACACTCACATATTCCACGCCGTTGGTCCGTTTCATGCTGGGCAGCAAAATGGCGTTTGCAAAATTACCGGCTCCCAAAAGCCCAATCGTCACGGGAATTTTCTGTCCAGATTTCTCCTCTTGTTTCTTAATCAGCTCAAGCGTCTGGCGTTCATCGGGCCTGTCCGAATAGTGAAGTAACACTCCCATGTACGAAGTAGAGTTACCGGAAATAAGTTCATAAGCCGCCTTTGCCTGCTGAACCGGAAAGCGATGCGTGATGAGCGCTCTCACATTCAGCTTGCGCTCTTCTAGCAGACTCAGAAACGCCTTCATATTTCGCGTTTCCGTCCAGGGAACATATCCAATGGGATAATCGCGGCCCTTCTGTTCATAAGCCGCGTCATATCGCCCGGGCCCATAGGAGCGTGAAACGCGAAAATCGAGTTCTTTTTCAAAGTACTGCCTGCGCGAAAGATCCATGCCAACAGAACCGACGGCCACCACTGCGGCGCGGTCGCGAGCAACCTGAGCAGCCAAATTGACGGGCTCACTGCTTTCAGTTTGCGCGGTAATCAGTACAGCATCGGCGCCCTGCCCGGAAGAAAACTGCCTGCACAAATCATGAAATTCCTGCGCGGAGCTGCTCGCCCCATCTGCGCCCATGCTGATGGCCAGCGCCGCGCGCGCCGGAAGAATATCGGTGCCTACAACCCGGCAGCCCGCCGCCTTTAGCATTTGCACTGCGATCTGTCCCAGCAACCCAAGCCCAATAACACCGACTACGTCCCCGAGCTTCACCTCTGCTAACCGCACTCCGTGCATCACCACAGCACCGACAGTAGTAAAGGCGGCTTCCTCGAAGCTCACATCCGACTCCGCGGAAAACTTCGCAACCAGCAATCGCGGCACGCAATCCAGTTCCGCATGCACGGCATGTCCAGCCCCCGCGCACGCCACGCGATCACCCACCTTGATATCCGTGACATCTTCCGCCACGGCAACCACCGTGCCCGCGCTGCTGTAGCCGAGTGAAACCGGCTGATCAAGACGCTGCCGCACCGTGGAGACGGCAGAAAATATTCCGTCGCGGCGGACTTTGTCCATCACCTGGCTCACTAGATCAGGCCGGGACTTCGCCTTCTGCAATAAATTTTTGTTCGCAAATTCCGAAGCCGCCCGCTCCGTTCCCGCGGATAACAATGATGCTGCAACGCGCACTACCACGCATCCCGGCAACGGTTTAGGCGCGGGAACTTCTTCAACCGCAATCTGCCCGGTTCGCGCGTGTTGCAGAACTTGCTTCATGCGCTTGCCGCCTGGCGCGTAAATATCTCTCGAGTGGAATGCGTTCTCCTGCGATCAAGAAACGTCTGCATCCAAAGTTCGAGCGTAAGAAATTGCCAGATCTGCATGGACCAATCCTGCTTCCCGACACGCTGCTCTTGCACGTACTTGCGCACGACCTCGGGAGAGAACAACCCGCGCTCGCGAACTCGCGATTCAGACAGAAGATCATCCACCATCTCCCGCATGTCGCAGGCCAGCCAATAATCAACCGGCGCGGCGAACCCCGCCTTCGGCTGTTTAAGAATTTTCCGCGGCAAAGTATTTTTCATAGCCTTGCGCAGAATATGTTTCGTGTCCGGCCGCAAAACTCCCTTCAACTTCATATCAGGCGGCACGTTCCACGCAACAAACTCCGCAAGGTCCACATCCAGGAAAGGCACGCGCACTTCCAACGACGAAGCCATACTCATCTTGTCGTTGTAGTTCAGGTTCAAGCTGGTCATGAAAATCTTGCTATCGAGGTAGAGCATCTGATTCAGAAAATCCGCCTCGCCGACATGCTCAAACGCGGCTCGGTGATTGACTGCGGGATCCAGCCCCTGCAATTCGCGCCGCGCCTCTTGCGTGAACAGTGACGCTTTCTGCTCTTTGTTCAAATAAGTGCCGTTCATGATGAAGCGGTCCATGGGAGGCAACGATGCGCTGCGCGCCATCTTCTTCGCCAGGCGCAGCGGCCCTTTCAGCGCTGATCCACGCAGCGACGGCGTCGCAGCGAGCGATGACCCCACCCACTCGCGCAACGACGAAGGTATTTTTTGATACATCTGCGCCCAATAATGCGCCGCGTATTTCCGGTATCCCGCGAATAGCTCATCGCCACCCACCCCAGACAAAAGTACCGTTACATGTTCGCGCGCTTCGCTGCAGACCAGGTAAGCAGTAATGATGGCGGGGTCCGCCACCGGCTCATCCATATGCCAGATTAATTTTGGAAGAAGATTGACGACATCGGGCTGCACCGTGATCCGATAATTCTCACAACCCAGTTGCCGTGCGAATTCGGCCGGCACGCTGGGATCATCCAGCGCATTCTCTCCAACGCGATATTCCGGCGGAAACGTAACCGTATAAGTGCGTACTGCCAGATGCGTGGATTCCCGCATCATGGCCACAATACTCGACGAATCCAGCCCCGCGCTCAGGAACGCGCCGATAGGAACATCGCTAACCATTTGCGATTTCACCGAATCGCGGAAGCGTTCGCGGATTTCCTCCGCTAGGTCGTTCTCGGACCTCGGAAAAACGGAATCGGCAGCGGGAAAGCTCAGGTCCCAATACTGCGTAATCTTCAGCTCGCCTTTACGGAAACGGGCAAAGTGTCCAGCAGCCAATTTCTGGATTCCGCGAAACAGCGTCCCCGGCTCGGGTACCCACAAAAATGTTAGATACTGCTGCAAGGATCGCCAGTCAAGCTCGGCGGGGATGCCGGGTACTTCCAGCAGCGCCTTCGCTTCAGATGCAAATGCCAGCCTGCTTCCCTGATGAAAATAGTAGAGCGGCTTGATTCCAAAATGATCTCGCGCCAGAAAAAGTTCCGGCGCGCCCGATCGCAGATCGCAAATCGCGAACGCAAACATACCGCGCAGCCGCCTCACGCACTCCGAGCCATATTCCTCGTACAGATGCACCACAACTTCAGTGTCAGTCTCAGAAATAAAGCGATGCCCTTTTGCCGCCAGTTCCCGGCGTAACTCCCGATAGTTATAAATCTCCCCGTTGTAAGTAATCCAAATGGAGCCGTCTTCGTTGCTCATCGGCATGTGGCCGCTGGCTGACAAATCGAGGATCGCGAGTCTTTGACTTCCTAAACCAACGTAGCCGTAATCCGGCGAACGATGCTCCCAAACGCCGGAATCATCCGGCCCGCGGTGGGCCTGCACGGCGTTCATGCTGGCAACCACTTCCCGGCTGCCGCAGTTCGCAACTCCGCTTATTCCGCACATTGCGTCAGCTCCGCGGAATGTTTTGATTCGTAAATTTTTGCTTTGATATGGAAGAACTGTATGCCCTGCATCGCGCAATAAATCAACCCAGGCACTCCATCCAGAAAACCGAATCGCGGCAAGTACTTGTACAGGAAGAATAGGAACGGCGAACCCGGCAGCGCAAGCAATTTCTTTCTCAGCCAGCGCCGCCGCTGCGCCTGTGTGCCAAACAATGCCGGAGGCAAATCGCGATAACTCGCATCACCCGCGGCCCACACCCGCGCCTCCCAATTCGAATATTCGTTGTGCTTTTGGATGTAACGCGAAAGAGACTCGACATTATGGTGCGGCAACGGCGCTTTCAGCGTGCCGGTTTTGCCTTCCACGACAACATGCTCATGCACTTCCATGTCGCACATGGAAACGTCCTGCTCTTTCAGCCTGCACTCGTAACGGCCCTTGTTGCGGCGAAAAAATGACAGCTTCTGGAATTTTGCTCCGCTATGGCGAAGCTCTCGGCCCAGAAAATGCATCTGCAATGAAATCGCATAGCCATTACAATCGCCGTTTTCCATCGCTCGCTGAAGTTCGACCTGCAATTCGGGCGTGAGCGCCTCATCTGCATCCAGCAAAAGTACCCACTCATACGCCAGCGGCAGAGTATCCAACGCCCATTGCCGCTTCTTCGGCCACCCTCCGTGATAATGAAATTGCACGACCTTCGCGCCGGCGGCCCGGGCCACTTCCACCGTCTCATCGGAACTCTGCGAATCAATTACGTACACTTCGCCCATTCCATTTAGTGAATTTAAACAACGAGGCAGGTTTTTCGCTTCATTCCGCGCCGCGATAATTACGCTAATAGGAATTACACCGGATGGTCTCGCGGGTCCAACTTCCCTGGGATCTGCTATGGTCTGCATCACGGATTCGCTGTGCACATATTACTCTGAACCAACTCGGTTCCTATGGGGAGGAACCCAACTCTGCATAGGCGGAATCATGTTAGTATTCGCTCGGCCATGGCCACCGCTCAGTCCATCGGAAATCTGAAAGAAGAAGTCCGCGACTTCTGGGATTCCGGCCCTTGCGGAACCCGCTATCTGAGCGAAGCGGACAAATTTGAAAACCACTCCCAGTCCCGATACGCCCTCGAGCCCTACATCCAGGAATTTGCCCAGTTTGCTTCCGCTCGCGGCCTCCGCACGCTGGAGGTCGGCGTCGGTATGGGTGCCGACTACCTGCAATGGCTGAAGGCAGGAGCCATCGCAACCGGAGTAGATCTTTCGCCAATGTCTTTGGAGCAGGCGCGCCGCCGATGCAAACTTGCCGGATACGATCCCGATCTGCGTGTTGCCGACGCTGAAAATCTCCCCTTTGCCGATGCAACATTCGATCTGCTCTATTCCTACGGCGTCATGCACCACAGCCCCGATACCGGAAAATGCATCCAGGAAGCCCTGCGCGTCCTCAAGCCCGGCGGCTCGCTCAAGATCATGCTCTACCATCACCGCTCGCTCACTGGTGCAATGCTCTGGCTTCGCTACGGAATGCTTCGCGGCAAATCACTGCGCCGCACAGTTTATGAGCGCCTGGAGAGCCCGGGAACCAAAACCTATACCCTGCAAGAAGTCCGCGAGCTGCTCAAGGACTTTGAAGATGTTCACATCAAGCAAGCTTTCAGCCCCGGCGACTTGCTGCTGCATCTCCCTTCGCCAAAATTTCAGTCGTGGTTCTATCGTGCAGTCTGGAAGTTATATCCACGATTTTTGGTCCAGACATTTGGGAAGCCGTGGGGCCTGTTTCTCCTGATCAACGCTCGAAAACCCTATCTCGCACCTGCTTCCAAGTAGTCAATTACGGAAGCCAATCCTTTTGCGCTACCATGCCCGTGATCTTTGTCCTGATCTTCGATCTGGCTTTCGGGAATCAACTTTGCGGCGTATCCACATCTTGCTCCATGGCGGCAAATAATTTTGAGCGCAACCGAAAATTTTCGGGACACTGAATCCCCCTCGTCACCGGAAGCGACGAAACATGGCGTTCTGATAAGCGCGTCACAAGTTCGCGTTATAAAAACAGTTTGCATCGCAATCGTGGCCTTCATGGGCCTGCTGCAAGCCTGGATCGGCGCTTATTTTTTCAATCCCGACGGGATGTGCTATGTAGACGTGGGGCGGGCATTCACTACCCATCATTGGCTGGATGCATTCAATTCCTATTGGAGCACGCTCTACGCATGGATTTTAGGCGTCGCCCTGCAAATCTTCAGTCGCTCTCCGCAATCGGAGCTGCCCGTCGTCCACGCGGTTAATTTCGCCATCTACCTGTTTGCCTTCTGCTGCTTCAGCTATTTTTTACGCGTTGTCTTTTCATTGCGGCTATCCGAAAATGCGGACGCCAGTTTTCAACGTCTTCCAGAATTCGCCCTTTGGATTGCCGCCAACGGAATATTCCTTTGGGCCACATTAACGCAAATCAGCGTGTGGGACGTTACACCCGACGGACTCGTGGCGGCGATGATCTATCTGATTGCCGCGACAATTCTTCAAATCCGGAAAACTGGTTCGCTGGCGCTCTTCATCAGGCTGGGACTTCTTCTTGGGATCAGCTATTGGTGCAAAGCGGTAATGTTCCCTTTGAGCATTCTGTTTGCTTTCATCGCTTGCGCGGCCGCGCCCCAAGGGAAAAAACGATATGTAAAAACGGCGGTTGCGTTCCTTTTATTCGCGATTGTGTCCGCGCCCCTCGCGACCATGCTCTCCATAAAAGATGGACACTTCACCTTCGGAAATTCCGGATGGCTCAATTACTCTTCCTACGTCAGTCCGGGAGGCCGCGTAAGAAATTGGCAGGGCGAGCCTGCTGCATCGGGAACACCCCTGCATGCCACGCGCAAGATTTTCGCGAATCCTGATGTATTCGAATTCGCTCAACCCATCGCGGGCACATACCCTCCTTCCGACGACCCTCCTTACTGGAACGCGGGCCGCATATGGACTTTCAGCATTCGAGCTCAAGCGGTTGCCATCACGCATCATCTCATCCTGTACACAAATTTATTTTTGCTCGACCAGGCTGGCATTCTAGTGGGAGTTCTCGCGCTATTGTTTTGCGCTGGGAATCTTAAAAAAATCTTGATTGCGAATTGGCCTCTGTTAGCAATGGTCTGCTGCGCCCTGGGCACCTACGCGCTCGTCCATGTTGAGAACAGGTTTTTGGGAGCATACATCACTTTG
>JANWKU010000175.1 GCA_025451215.1 Terriglobales bacterium | reverse complement strand
CGAGTAATAAATAAAAAACGGGATCGTATTGATCCCGTGGTTGGAATACGCGGTACCCGCGGCGATAAACGAGCTGATGGACCCGGCCTCGGTGATGCCCTCTTCCAGAATCTGTCCGTCCTTGGCCTCTTTGTAATACAGCAGCGTGTCCATATCGACGGGCTCGTACAGTTGGCCGACGCTCGAATAAATTCCTACCTGGCGGAACAAAGCTTCCATTCCGAAGGTGCGAGCTTCGTCGGGAATGATGGGAACGATGAGCTTTCCGATCTCTGGATCGCGCAACAATTTCGCCAACAGCCGTACGAAGACCATGGTGGTCGAAACTTCGCGGCCTTCGGTGCCTTTATAAAACTCCTCGAAATGCGATTCATTTACCGGCTTAATTGGCTGGGAACGCACTTTACGAGCCGGCATGTAACCGCCAAGCTGTTTGCGCCGTTCCTGCATGTAGCGAATTTCAGCGCTGTCGTCTGGCGGACGATAAAACGGCGCATTCCCCAAATCTTCGTCCGGAACCGGAATTCCAAATCGCGAGCGGAACATGCGCAGCTCATCTTCGTTCAGCTTTTTCTGCTGGTGAGTGATGTTCTTGCCCTCACCGGCTTCGCCTAGGCCATAACCTTTAATGGTTTTGGCCAGTATGACCGTCGGCGCGCCCTTGTGCTCGACTGCCGATTTGTACGCGGCATGCACTTTGATCGGATCATGACCGCCAAGCCGCATGCGTGCCATCTGCTCGTCGGAGAGGTGATCGACCATGCGCAGCAACCGCGGATCAGTTCCGAACAAGTTCTGGCGGAAGTAGGCCCCACTTTCCACGAAAAACTTCTGATACTGGCCGTCAGTAATTTCTCCCAGACGCCGCACCAGCAGGCCATCACGGTCATTTGAGATCAGGCTGTCCCAATCGCTGCCCCAGATAACTTTGATCACGTTCCAGCCTGCGCCACGGAAAATCGCTTCCAATTCCTGGATGATTTTCCCGTTACCGCGGACCGGGCCGTCGAGGCGCTGCAAGTTGCAGTTGATGACCCAGATCAAATTGTCGAGTTTCTCGCGCGAAGCCAAGGTGATCGAGCCCAAGGATTCCGGCTCGTCCATTTCGCCGTCGCCCAGGAAGGCCCAAACTTTGCCCCCCGTCGAAGTTTTCAGGCCGCGATTTTCCAGATATTTAATGAAACGCGCGTGATATATCGACTGGATCGGACCCAATCCCATGCTGACGGTGGGAAACTCCCAGAAGTCAGGCATCAGCCAAGGATGCGGATATGAAGAGAGTCCGCCTCCGGGCTTCAACTCTCGGCGGAAGTTCTCCAGTTTTTCTTTGGGCAGGCGGCCTTCCAAAAATGCCCGCGAATACATTCCTGGTGCCGCGTGGCCCTGGAAATAAACAATGTCGCGGTCGCCGTTCTCGGTGCGTGCGTGCAGAAAGTGATTGAACGCGACTTCATACAGGGTGGCCGCTGAAGCATACGTAGAAATATGGCCGCCGATGCCGCTTTCCATCTTATTGGCCCGGACCACCATCGCCATCGCATTCCACCGGACCAGGCTCTTGATCCGGCGCTCCATCTCCTGGCTTCCCGGAAACGGCGCCTGCTGACGGACGGTAATCGTATTTTGATAAGGAGTGGTAGCGGTGAAGGGAAGATTGACTCCCGCAGCTCTTCGCGCGTGAAGTTGTAGCTGCTGCAGAAGACGGCCCGCGCGCTCAGGTCCGCCTGTCGCCAAAACGTAATCTAGAGAATCCAGCCACTCACGGGTTTCAAGAACCTCTAAGCCGTCATTGTTGTTATTGCTGTTCCGCGACGCGGTCGCGGGTTGCTGCGGTTCTGCCAATACCGGAGTCTGTGCCAACTCTGACTTCTCCACGTTGTGAATGAGAACATTCCATGATAGAAGATTCTGCGAAATTTTGCTGCGCAGTGGTTCAGCGTCCGATCATTCAGTTCCCGAAAACTTTGTTGTGCCAAAGTGGCGAATCGAACATCTAACGCCAGTAAAAGGAGACATATACATATGGCAAAGAAGATCCCCTCCGGAAATCGTCCGAGTGCAGAGCCTCGAGTTCATCAACGCGCCCGTGAACTTCAGCAGTTCGGAACTGTCACCCACGCATTTAACCTTGAATTAGAAGAGCCAGTACGCCTGGAGATGACCGAGCAGCTTAATCAGTTGTTGGCTGATTCTATGACGCTCCGCGATCTCTACAAGAAGTCGCATTGGCAGGTTGCCGGACCCACGTTTTACCAGCTCCATCTTTTATTCGATAAGCACTTCGGCGAGCAGGTCGAAATCGTCGATGCTATTGCCGAGCGCATTCAGCTTCTCGGCGGATTGGCTATAGCCATGGCGCACGATGTTGCAGAAGCCACTCGGATCGAGCGTCCACCTAAGGGCAGGGAAGAAGTTCCAGTGCAGATTTCCAGGTTGCTGGATGCGCATCTTGTCATTATTCGACAGTGCCGGGAACTTGCCGAGCGTGCTGACAAACTGGGCGATCAGGGCACTAATGACCTGGTGGTCAGCGATGTACTCCGCACCAATGAACTACAGTCCTGGTTTTTGAACGAGCATCTGGTCAACGAGCCTTTGGTCCACGCCGATCAAGACACGTCGAAAGCTGCTGACTAAGAAATCCAGCTCTCGGATTGGATTTAGGAGCAATTTGCCGTCGAATTGCTCCTAAACCCAGCTGAGATTGGCTTTATTTAGATATACCCCTTTTTGGATCGGGCATCCAAGTAAACGACTGGGACCGCTTCAGGAAGGGTGAAGATGGCACATCAGAGCACAACCATTCCAATTAGAAACACCAGGAGTGAGCCGATATCCTGGCCGAATCCGGAGGAGACTATGCCGCGAGCTCTTCCTGCTCGAACCTCTGCGACCGCGAATGATATTTATCGGTCCTCTTTGTCCGCAGCCGAACACTCTTTCCGAGTCACCCAGCACAAGATTTCCCGTGCTGCTAGCTCGCTGAACCGTTCGGTTCGACGCTTTGCGGATGACCGCCCTTTGCATTTCGTCGGCGTGGTTGCTGGCGTTGCTTTAGTAGCGGGAGCGGCCCTGCGTATTTGGAGGTCGAAGCGATATGCATAACATGAGAGTTGATAACAGCGTACGAAGTCTGGGCGCGATTCTTGCTGACATCGTCGAGGAGCTGCAGGAATTCGTGAACACTCGCATACAAATGGTTAAATCCGAACTGCAGGAGACCATGTCGGCGGTAAGCATCGCACTGCCTTTAGTCCTGCTTGCGCTCATTCTGGCCGGAACAGGTTTCCTCTTGCTGACGGGTGCAGTCGTGGTCATCATAGCCGCGGCGTTTGCGGGTAATGCATATGCGTGGGTCTACGCATTTCTCATCGTGGGAATTGTATGGATCGCGTTTGGTGGGGTTGCGGCATTTTTTGCGTACAACGAGTTCCGCTCGAAAGCCAAATTTCCCAAACACACTGTCGAAGTCCTGAAAGCTGACAAAGTTTGGATCGAATCAGAAGCGAGGACCAAATATGACCGAGTTGCCTAGTTACGACCTGGAATTAAAAGCCGCCGAGGAGCGCCGCCGCCTGCACGGTACATTGGCGGAATTGCGTTCGCGCGTTCACGAAGAACTCGATATCAAAAAGCGGGTGCGCGAGCACTTAGGGACAGCTTGCGGGATTGCTGCGCTCTTAAGCTTGGGTCTGGGCTACTCGGTTGCTGGTTTATTTGTGCGCAATTAAGGTTAATTAAATCAAAAATAGCTTTTAATGCAGCCAATCTGTACTTCCAGACCATTCCTAACCTCTCTATCGTTTCTAGCCCCTTTATCTTCTGTATCTACCTCGGTTGTGATCTGTTTTCAGTCAATCCCCTCGATTTTGTTTCAAATTCAGAACAAATTCAGCTACACTGGCGCGGACGTTTTGCTTCTCCATTTCTATTCCCAGGATGGGTTTCTAGAACGCGCGGTTCTCCGTTCGGGCCGCTTTGAAGATTTCCCGGGCGACGTTTTATCATTTACTCAGGCACCAGAGGTTGCCGTCCATGCTGACAGCAGGTTCTACTCTGCGCCAGATGCGCGAGAAGTTGGGCCTCACGATGCGCGACGTGGAAACCGCAAGCGAGAAGCTTGCCCGCAAGCGCGGCAACGTCGGCTACTTCGTGCCAATCAGCCGGCTTTCCGATGTCGAGACCAAGGGAATAACTCCTAGCATTTACCGTCTTTATGCTCTCGCCATTATTTATCACAGCGATTTTCGACACATGCTTCGTTTATATGGCGTGGAGATGGACCTCGAAGTCTCCGATCTGGAAGTCACCTCTCCGCCAAAATCCCATCTCTCGCAAGCGCTTTCGACAGTCGAGGTGGTGCACGTGCCGGTGCGCATGGATCCCAGCTTTGATCCCCGCAAGACTCTGAATTTCGGGCGTATGATCGAACAGTGGGGAACCGTTCCGCTCAAATATCTCGAGCAATTATCGAAGACTGGATTCACCTATGGTTATGTCGGCAGCGAGGATGTGACTATGTATCCCATTCTGCCTCCTGGCAGCTTCATTCAGGTGGACGAATCGAAGAACCGGGTGTCAGAGGGTGGGTGGAATTCCGAATACGAGCGTCCAATCTATTTTGTTGAGACTCGTGACAGCCACATCTGCTGCTGGTGCACGGTTACCGGCGACAGCATTATTCTTCAACCTCACCCTTTGTCGCCGGTGGCGCCGCGCATCCAGCATTATCCGCAGGATGCCGAAGTGATTGGTCAAGTGGTGGGTGTTGCGTTGAGGCTCGGGGAGTGGCGTTCGACTTCCGATTTCGCTCCAGCCCCAAAAGAGCGTGCAGCACTGAATTAAGATGACGTGCCGATCCCGCCCCGGGATCGTCCGGAAGCAGCTCCGCTTTTCCTAAATTCTCCAGATAACCTTCAGGATCAACCCCCGCATTATTGCTGCTTGACTCAGCGTTTTGAAGCAGCGTCCGCAAGGGAGTACACAGTACCTCGGAAACAGCTGCACGATGAGCTTCTCGAAATGCCTTCCTGGCCGCAGCTTCGCCATGCAATTTACTGAAGCCCCAATGCCAATACCCGCCACGCAACTTACGCAAACCTCCTAAGTACTCCAGCCTTTTTAGACAGTCGGCAAGAGCGCCCAAAGTGTTCTGCGACAAGTCCTCAAATGCAGATTTGAGGGTCATTTCGTTCCGCGTTTCATAAACGTCAATAATTCGCGCACTCTGATCAGGACCCCGCTAAACGGCACATTATCACGGCGAAATTCCAACTTCAACTTAGGAGTTCGCCGTGAAAAAAACATTATTGCTTCTCGCTGCTGTTCTACTCGCCATGTCCGCAACCGTCCCTCCCGCTACGGCGGGCGGTAACCCGCTGTGCCCTCCAGGAAAAGTTTGCGAGGCGAGGTAACCAGCATAAACCTGATTGTGGGCTACCGCTAAAAGGGCTAGTATCTGCGGTAGCCATGTTTTATGCCAGTTACTATCTGTGGATAGCCCCCCATGTCTTATTATCGATTTTTCTAATCTGCCTATTGGGGCGCCGATTACAGCGGCAACTGCCCATTTTCGTGGTTTACGTGGTATTTGAATTAGTGCAGTTTGTTGCTCTGTTTGCAATCTACCTGCATTCTCCTTTCTCAGCCTTTATTTACAAGTGGGCACTGGTTGTTGGGACCGGGATCAGTTCCATTTTGGAGCTTGGAGTCATCTACGAATTGGCGAATGAATTGCTCTTATCCCGTTCAACGCTTGCGTCGATATTGCGCCCGGTTTTGCAGGTAATTCTGGCATTGCTTGTCCTGGGCGCAGCGATGGGCTCTGTAGCGGTTTCCGAAATCAGCGTTCCGAGAGTTACTAATATCTTTGAGATGCTTGACTTCTCTTCGAATCTGATTGAAGCCGGGATGGTGCTTGCTCTTTTTATTTTTGCGCGTGCGTTGCGCGTTTCGTGGCGCAGTTGGATCGCGGGCGTCGCCTTGGGGCTTGGCGTCTCGGCATCTATCGACCTTGTTAGTGCCGGCCTGCGGGCAGAATGGGGAAACCGCGCTTTCATTGCGGCCGACTTAACTCAAATGACCGGATTTCATGTCTGCGTGATTATCTGGCTTGTGTCGGTGTTTTTAGCTGATCGGACCCCGCCCTTTCCCGACGGGAAATTGAAGATTTCTGATCTGGAAATCTGGGACCAGGAATTGCAAAGGATGGTTCAGCGATGACCATTGCCATGATATTTATCTTTCTTGGACTGCTGGCTTTGATTCTGACTATTTACTTGGCGAAGGGCCACCTTAGTAAGGGCGGAGATCTAGAAAGACTTGCCATCCAGTTGCGCCCGGTCGATGTAGGCGCTTTTTGCAATCTGATTTCCGCAAGTGAGCAACAATACTTGCGCGAACATCTTCCGCCGCGTGAATTTCGAAGCATTCATCGCGAACGCATGGGCGCAGCTGTTGAATATGTGCGTTGCGCGGCCCACAATGCTTCCATATTGATGCGACTGGGAGATGCCGCCCGGCAACATTCGGATCCCTCGGTACAAGAGGCGGGAGAAAGACTGTTAGAGAATGGGCTTCGGTTGCGACTGTATGCGATTCAAGTAGTTCCTCGGCTTTATCTGTCCATGGCGTTTCCTCAGGCAGGGCCAGTTCCCGACACGCTCGCCGATACTTACGACAACATGAGCCGGCAGGTCGTAACTCTGAGTTGCCTGCATTTTCCCACGCACGGGATGTCTTCCGCGCTTTGAGCATGGGCAGGAAGCGACGTCTCATAAGCATAGGCATTTGTTGTCTGGTCGGATTGCTTGCCGAAGCGAAAAAAGCTCAAAGCCAACCGGCTCCGGCTCAAGCGAAATCTGCGATGACTCGCGCAGACCTTTTTCGTCCTCTTCCCCTCACAAAGTTTTACGATGTTCCTGATCCACTGCCGCCCGGCAAGCCTGGAGATTTGATCCGCTCTACCCAATTCGACGAATACGATCTGCCTACAGAAGTTAACGCGCTCCGCTTTATTTACCACTCACAAACTGCGGCAGGCGCAGACGTCGCGGTCTCAGGCGTGATTTTGTTTCCGGACGCCAAGCCTCCCGCCAGCGGTTGGCCGATGATTGCCTGGGCGCACACTTGGACCGGGGTTGCGCGTACATGCGCTCCTTCGCTGGCTAGAAATTTGCAGCACGGTCCATTGCTTGCTATGTACGTGCACCTCGGCTATGCCGTAGTCGCCACCGACTACGCTGGTCTGGGCACTGATTCTAGAAGCGCGTATGCGGACATATCGTCCACTGCATTGGACGTAATCTATTCGGTTGCGGCGGCGCGTCACGTCTTGCCGCAACTCGGTTCTCGCTGGGTGGCAATGGGCACGGGCGAAGGCGGAATGGCCGTTGCGGGTGTGGCGGAGATGGAAAATGGGCTGCGCGATCCCAATTATCTGGGCAGTGTCGCGATCTCACCTTTGTACGATATGCAGAATCTGTACGCTTTTGAAGGCGCACTCACTTACAAAATGCCACTTTTCCTGGCTTACGGCATCAAGACGGCCTTTCCGCAGTTCAGTGTGAGCGACATTCTGACGCCAGAAGCAATCTCGCTTTATGAAAAGATCAGCCAAGGTTGCGATGACAGCGGAAAGCAATCCGAAATTTCTGCGACGCGTATGCTTAAGCCAGGCTGGAAAACCAATTCGTATGTTCAGAAATATTTTGAGCGCAACCGGCTGGGCCTGCGGCCTGCAAGTGCACCGCTGCTGGTGATCGCCAGCGACGATGACCCGGCAATTAACGAAACTGGAAAGGTCGTCGCCCGCTTGTGCAAGGCACGAGATAGAGTCCAATTCGAAAAAATTTCCGAATCGGATTTCGGGCGGGTGATAGGAGACTCAGCCCGCGATCAAATGGCTTGGATTCAATCAAGGTTTGCGAACGCGAAACCGCGCGACAATTGTTCAGCACAACACTGATTACAAAGCGGAACCGTTAGTGCTTGTAGAAAATCATGACCACGAGCACAACCGGGAGGTAGAGAACAGAAGCATGGAGCAGTCTGCTAGCCAGCACCGTTGAGGCCGACCTCGTCAGCTTCATTACATGGAAAAGCAGGAAGGCTCCCGCCAGTGCCATGGCGATCAAATAGCCCGGCTTGCTGGCCATGGGCAGGATAGTAGTTGCCACCAGAACGATGGCAAATCCCAAAATCTCTGCGCGCGTGAATCGGGAATCTTGATCGAAGCTCGGCAGCATGCGATAGCCGGCGCGGGCGTAATCTTGCCGATACATCAACGCGATCGCCAGGAAATGCGGGAACTGCCACAGAAAGAGAATCGCAAACAGGAACCAGGCTTGCGGGTCGATCGTTCCCGCGCCACCAGCCCAGCCAATCAGGGTCGGCATCGCACCGGGAATTGCGCCCAGCAACGTGCACAATGCTGTTTTACGCTTAAGCGGTGTATAGACCATAAGATAAGAAAGCAGGGTCGAGACCGCCAGCAGGGAAGCCAGTAAATTCACCGTTGCCGCCAGATAAACCCCGCCAGCGACGCTGAGCAGAACTCCAAATTGAAATGCCTCACGTGAGCTTAGTCTGCCTGATGGTAAAGGACGAGTCGCGGTTCGCCGCATCTGTCCGTCGTAAACCCGTTCCATCCATTGATTGAGCGTGGCGGTTCCGCTGGCCACCAGCAGTGTTCCCACCAACGTATTGATCAGGCCAAGTATCCGTAGAGGACCCTGAGAGCCGAGGTAATAGCCGGCTGACGTGGTCATCAGAATGAGCAGATTCACCTCGGGCTTGGTGAGGATGTAATAGTCGCGCAGCTTGGACTTAAGCGTCAGGCTTTGTGCGGTCGCGATGTTACCACTGCTGGCCAGATTCGCCCCCCGATTCGTCACGTCTGATCTGATTTCGCTTACGATGCACCAGAAATACCATTCCAATGGATCCGAGAGTGGGAGGAATAACCAGTATAAGAATTCCGCTTTTCAACGCTGCGATCATTTTCGCGCCGGAGGATGCTGCTTGAGTGTAACAAAGCGCGCATCCTTGGGAAAAGGCCGGCAGTGGAAATACAAGAACAGCCAGCGCTAAAAATCCCCACACCAACAACCGGAATGTCGGATCTACTTTCATCCGCTCTTTCACTGCGGTACCACCCCGACTTTGGGTTGCGTGTACGGAGCTCCCACTTCCATTCTATAACTGTCGGTCCAACCGTATTGCATGGCGACCAGAACGAAACCCGTAAAAAGGACAACGAACAACATGAATCCGCGCTTCTCGGCCCACAAGTGCATGAAAAACGCCAAAGCCAAGCCAGCTTCTGCGATAGCTATCAGCAGCATGCGTTCAAATTTGGCTGAGGTATCGGCGTGACTGAATGCGATAACGAATTGCAGTGCCGCAAGAACCAAAAGGCACAGATAGATTAGCAGGTATCGTGCGACCGGGTCCGTGTACCTTGCTATCGGTTCGTGCTCATGCACATCGGGTGCATCCACCATAATTTTGCTCCGTTCTCGTTATTGGCCCAGATTCAAAAGATAAACAAACGGCACAACGAACATCCAGACCAGGTCTACGAAATGCCAGTACAGACCGGTAACTTCTAAATCATCGGCGTTATAGCGGCCACGCAAGTAACGAAGGCCTACTACGATTAATGCGATCACGCCGCCGGTTACGTGCAAAAGATGCAATCCGGTGATCGAAAAGAATGAAGCGCCGAACAGGGGATCGCCCCATGGATTCGAAAACAGCTTCATGCCTTCGCCTATCAACCCGAGCCACTCACGGATGTGCAGCAGGGCGAAGAGAATGCCACCCACCGCGGTAATCATCGTCCAACGGAAAGCGCCAGACTTATCGCCAGCTTTGGCCGCGCGCACTCCAAGCAACATGGTCAAGCTGCTGGTCAGCAGGATGAAAGTCATTATGGAAACATTCACTATGTTGTGAAATGGTTTGGGCCAGTGGGCGGCGCCATTGCGCAGGAAACCGTAGGCGACGAGGCAAGCAGCGAACGTGGCTGCATCGGCGATGATAAACAGCCAGATCGCCAATTTTTTAGCAGACACCGAGAACGGTGGCAAGCCGGTAATCATACCCGGCGGGTGCCCTCCCATCGTCAAATCGGCTTGGCTCACAGAGCCTCCTGTCGAACGGGTTAGAGTTTCATCCATAACAAGACCAGCAGGTAGACCCACAGAACGCCCATGAAGTGCCAGTAGCGGGCAGTTGCATCTAATGTGCTGCGCCGAAGATCAAGGCGGTTCAGCTTACGAATGACTCGGTCCAGTCCGCCCAGTGCGCCTAAAACGTGCAAGGCGTGACCCGCGGTAAAAACGTAAAAGAAAGAACTGCTTGGATTAGTCGCAAGGTAAAGCCCTTGATCGCTCAGCTGCCGCCAAGCGATGTACTGTCCGGCTAAAAAGAGCAATCCCAGAGAAAAAGTAACGTAGAGCCAGCGGGCAGGATGTTGCACCGTGCTTCTGAGGCCACCCATATATGCGGCGACGCGTCGCCGCCCGAGCTCAAGGGTCACACTGCTGGCAAGCAGCACTACAGTATTCAAATAAAGAATGGAAGGCAGTGTGAAATGCTGCCAATCGACAGCCCCGCCTTTGCGAACAATTAGAGCGCTGGTGAGCGCCGCAAAGGTCATGCTGATTGCGGCAAGAGCGACCCAAATTCCAGTCGAAGCCGG
>JANWKU010000174.1 GCA_025451215.1 Terriglobales bacterium | reverse complement strand
TATTTTTCCACCAGCTCTGCGGCTCGTGCCAGCCAGTCGTTGGCCCATTCCGGAGAAACAAAAGTGAAATCATTGTTGAGGGGAGTGCCCTGCGGATTGATCATCCAGTTGTGGGCAGGACCGTAGAAGGCGGCGTATTGCGGATCGTTCACGTCAGAAGGAATCTTTCGACCGGGCCCGAGGAAAAAATTATGTTCTACGCGATGCGATGACAAACCAAAATGCAATCCGGCCGCGCGCACCGCTTTGGCCAATTCACCGGTGGTGTCGCGGTGCGGGCCCATTTTGACGACGGTCCAGTCGCTCAAACCACTGTCATACATTGCAAAACCATCATGATGCTCCGCCACGGGCACCACATATTTCGCCCCAGCCCTTTTGAATAAATCTGCCCATGCCGCCGGATCAAAATGATCGGCCTTGAACATCGGGATGAAATTTTTGTACCCGAATTGATCCTGCGGTCCGTAGGTAGCGATGTGGTGTTTGTATTCCGGAGATCCCTCCACATACATCATTCGTGGATACCATTCGCTGCCGAAAGCCGGGACCGAATAGACTCCCCAATGAATGAAGATGCCAAACTTCGCGTCCCTATACCATTCGGGCGCTTCATATTTCTGAAGTGAATCCCAGTCCGCGCGAAAAGGCCCTTCGTGGTCAGCTTGATTGACGTCGTTGAGGAGCGCCGCGCGCGCTCCTTCATATTTGCTGCTGGCCTTCTGCCAAATCTGATCAAGACTTTGCGGGTCTTGCGATGCGGTGGGAGCCGTGGAACTCTGCGCACTCAGAAGAGAAGCCGCGGCCAGGATAAACGCAACAATGCCGAACCTTCGAATCATTGAAAATAAGACGGTCATTTCTACCCCTTTGTATCGGCTACCGAATCAAGCGTGTTGAGTTTTGCCCAGGCAAAGCCATAGAGGGCAACGAATATGAAACAAATGAGAGGCACAACAAATCCCACTCGCATGGAGTGTGTATCTGCAATGTGCCCCATGAAGGGCGGTGCGATCGCGCCGCCCACTATGGACATCACGATCAGAGACGATCCGAGTTTTGTGTATTCGCCCAGCCCTCGAATGCCCAAGGCAAAGATCGTGGGAAATCCCACGGACATAAAGAAAAAGCTGGCGAATAACGCATACAGCCCAGCCTTGCCGCCGCCCATCGTCACGGCAACGAGCACGATGCTGATGCTGGCATAGGCCGCGAGTACGCGTTCCGGCCTGAATTGGCTGATCACTCCACTGCCGCACAGGCGTCCGAGCATGAATAAACCAAAGCCAATGGCACCCAGCCATTTCGACGCCTGTAATCGGGTCGCGCCGGGGTCATTTTCAAGTACGTAGTTGACGAAAAAGCTGAAAATTCCGGTTTGTGCCGCGACATACATGAACTGCGCCAAAATTCCCAGAGTGAAGTGGGAGCGGCGAAACATATCCCATTTTCTGGTAACAAGAAGAAAGGAAGCGACGTAAGCAGCGATCAGCAAGGCATATGTTACCGGCTCGAACAAAGCTTCATTCAGATGAAGCAGAGTCCATACCATTGCGAGAATCGGCGCGATAAAAAAGTACAGAAGCCCGCAAACCAAAGCTAACACAACAGCGATTCCTAACAATTGCATGCTTGACGGTTTTAGACGGCTTTGAGCTGTAACGGCTCCATGGCTCTCATCCTCGACGTGCAAATCCGGAACCCGGGACACGGCGAAAACAACGAGCAGCAAAAGCACAAATAAACCGATGCCGATGTAAGGCGTGGAAAGTCCGGCATTGGAACTTACTTCTTGACTACCGGAAAAAACAAAGTAGCCGCCAATAATCGGGCCGAGAATCCACCCAGCGCCGTTAAATGTCTGAGCGATATTAATGCGCGTCGGTCCCGTTTCCGGAGGGCCAAGGACAGTCGCGTAGGGATTCGCAATCGTTTCCAGGCAGGTCATCCCTGCGCCGATCACAAACAACCCCAACAGAAACGCCCAGTACGTGCCGATATGCGTGGCCGGGATAAACCAGAAAGCGCCGCCTGCGATCAAAGAAAGGCCCACAAGAATGCCGCCTTTATAGCCAATCTTTTTTGCAATCAAGCCGGCCGGGATGGCCATCAGGAAGTACGCTAGATAATTAGAGGCCTGTACCAGACCCGATTGTTCTTTGTTAATGTGCAGCGCATCCTGAAAATGCTTATTCAGGATGTCGATCATTCCGTTGCAAAAGCCCCACAGCAAAAACAGTGACGTGATCAACACGAAGACGACGGCAAAATTCCTGCCGTCGGCTGTGCGAAACAGACCGACGCCAGCACTCGAACGGGCACCGGATGGAGATTCGGTGGTAGAGATATTCATCGTTCGCTACCCCACTGAAACCATAATCTTTTTAAAGCTCGACGGGTTCTCGCTCCACGAGCGCAATGCATTCGGTGCTTCCTCAAGAGGAACAATCATACTCACCGCCTTATCCACTGGGAAGCTTCGTGCTTCGAGTAGCTTGATTACTGCCTGGAAGTCTTCTGGCTGAGCATTTCTTGATCCGAATATGTCCAATTCTTTTTGCACGAATAGTCTGGTCTCGTAGCTGACTGGTTCCTTGGCATACCCTATGTACACGACCCTCCCGGTAAATGCTACTTCTTCGACAGCGGCACGAAAGGTTGCCGGAGTACCCACCGCTTCAATAAAAACGTCCGGACCGCGCCCGTTAGTTAACTCGAGCAGACGATCGTGGAGCGATTCTCTCAGGCTGTTGATCGTGTGAGTGCTACCTGCGGCCCGCGCGAGCTCCAGCTTTTCATCGTCAACATCAATGCATATTGTGCAGGCGCCCTGAGCATGAGACGCGGCGATGGCGCCAAGCCCCACTCCTCCACAACCGAAAATCGCGACCGTGTCGGTTGCCGCGACGCGCCCCCGGGCCACGGCGTGAAAACCAACGGTCAGTGGCTCAACCAGGCACAATTCCTGTGACGAGAGTTTCGCGGGATACAGCTTCTCTGGCGGCATGACAATGTACTCGGCGAGCGCGCCATCCCTTTGCACTCCGAGAGTCTCGTTGAATTGGCATGCATTCGGACGCCCTCGTCGGCACGACGCGCATTTGCCACAGCTAGTGTAAGGAGAGAGAGCGACGTTGGTGCCTTCCGGCAGACTGCCGTGCCCGCTCGCAACAGTGGCGCACACTTCATGTCCAAGGATTCGCGGAAACGAGACGAGAGGATTTAATCCACGGAATGAATTCAAGTCGCTTCCGCAGAGTCCAACCATCTGGACTTTCAACAATACGCCGCCATTCGTAACCACCGGCTCGGGAATGGTCGCGATGGATGCTTGTCCCGGTTTCTGAAGTATGATCGCTTTCATCTTTCAATATGTTACTGGGATTAGTGCGCGACCCCTTCCGGTACGGCAGCTTGCGCATTCCAGTATCCGCACTCCAGTTCGAAAAATACCGACGTGTATGGAATTTGCATGTTGGTCTGATCAAGAGTACATGAAAATTTTCGCCGACCGCATGAAGTTTGCAATGATTTTGTGAACCTCCTATCCCTCTACAAGAGCCGCAAGCTCTTTCCGGTAAGAATTGCTGCTCGTGGCGTCATCCTCAAAATGCGCAAGCTTAGTCCGTTGAAGATTGCAACGCGAGTCACATCTTGACAAACATAATAATGCGCCGATAATTACCCCCGCTACAGTTAACGATACACAAGAGGCCGCGTCCCAGAATGAAATTGGATCGCCGAAAATTCCTGGAGTCGAGCGGGATGGTTGCACTCGGTGCTCTCGTTCCCGGTGTTACTCGGTTTGCCTACGCTTCAATCCCTTCAGAACCGTTCCAGTGGAAGACTGATGATTTAATTTTCAGCTTTGGCATGTCCGATGGAAGGTTGCGCCAAAAACAACTCCTTCCCGCCGATGGGCTACAGTCTGACAATTCGTCTGGAGTGGAAGTGGCACTTCAATGCAGCGGTGAAAATTCTCCTGATCCGGGCATGAAATCGGGAATGGGGCAGCCCGGAGCTCGATTGTTGTTTGCCGGGAAACGCGAGGAACCAACCAGCGCGGGCCAGCGCCTGGTGTGCACGCACACGGACCCAAACCTGCATTTACGTGTGGAATCCATGTACGAGGCATTCCATGGACTGCCCGTTGTACGGCGGTACTCGCGAGTTACCAACGAAGGAAGCTCGCCCGTTGGTATTGAGTTCTTGAGTTCTGCAATGCTTCACGGACTGGCCAATCCAAAGAGATATGACCATGAGCTTCGCATCCATATTGCTTTTAATAGCTGGATGTCCGAGGGACAGTGGCACACGCTGCGTCCGTCAGAGATGGGTCTGGTCGAGAACGAACGCACGAGCTGGTCGGAGGCGAGGGCAGGAAGCGTCGGCAGTTGGTCCACAGAACGATATCTGCCGATGGCGATGGTTGAGAACCTAAAGCTCGGACTCACTTGGTTCTGGCAGATCGAACACAACGGATCGTGGTATTGGGAGATCTCAAACGTTTCGGCGCGCAATAACAATGCGGACGACGTTTACGCATATCTCGGCGGCCCCGATGATCTCCACTCCGCGGCGTGGAAAAATCTGAAACCCGGAGAGACCTACCAGACGGTCCCTGTAGCAGTCGGTTGCGTGCGCGGCGGTTTCGACGAGGCGGTCGAAGCCTTGACGCGTTACCGGCGTGAAGCATGCGTAAGGCCCCCCAGCAGGAATTCACGATGCCCAGTCATTTTCAATGATTATATGAACTGCCTCTGGGGTGACCCAACTGAGGCCAAGGAATTGCCGCTCATCGCCGCAGCAGCAAAAGCTGGTTGTGAATACTTCGTCATTGATGCGGGCTGGTACGCAGATCTCCATGAAGATTGGAGTCAAACCATCGGCGCGTGGCAGCCTTCCTCCACGCGATGGCCGCGAGGCCTAAAGTTCGTGCTTGATCAGATTAGACAGAATGGAATGATTCCAGGTCTGTGGCTCGAACCAGAAGTTGCCGGCGCAAAGTCGTTGCTCGCCCAAAAACCCGACAACTGGTTCCTTGTCCGCCACGGCAAAAGGGTGTGGAAAAATTCGAGATTCTTACTAGATTTCCGCAATCCGGAAGTCCGGGCATACCTTGATCAAGTGATTGCACGTCTCGTGCACGATTATGGCGTCGGCTACATCAAAATGGATTACAACGTGGATTCATTGCAAGGGACCGAGCTCAATGCCGACAGCTTCGGACAAGGGTTGCTGGAACATAATCGAGCACTGTTAAGTTCGCTAGAAGGAATTCTCAATCGGTATCCTGATCTCATCATTGAGAACTGCGGCAGCGGAGGCGGACGCATGGACTATGCGATGCTAAGCCACCTGCAACTACAATCCATGACCGACCAGGAAAACTACCTGAAGCTACCGGCAATCCTGGTAGGAGCGTCAGCGGCCGTATTACCTGAACAGCTCGCAATCTGGTCATATCCGTTGGCGAATGCTGATGCAGACCAAACCAGCTTCAACATGGTTACGGCGATGATGTGCCGCATTCATCAAAGTGGCCGGCTGGATGCGCTTTCGCCGGTAGTTGCAGCGCAAGTCGCTGAAGGCATCCGAGTTTACCGGGACGTTCTACGCAAACACATCCCCGCAGCGATACCCTTTTATCCGCTCGGCACCTCAGACATCACAAATTCTCAAGCGCCCATCGCGCTGGGAATGCGCTCGCCCGAACAAACTTTACTGGGTGTCTGGAGAACAGATGGCCCCGCGGTAACGAGAATCCCGATCACAAACCATCACGCCAAGCTCGTTTACCCTAGTGATCTCGGTATCACGGTAACGAGTGCCGAAGGAGCAGTAAACATTGAATTTCCGCGGGCGCACATGGCGTGCCTCGTTCAAATATCGTAGAATCACCGTCGAGTTTTCGTAGAGCAGGATCTGTGCGTGGAGAAAACTCCGCGAATGTTGCAGTCTCCAACATCATTCAGAATTGTTGACGAAGTCTGTGGTACCAAGCTAAACAGCAATGTGCTGCATGAGCGCGGCCATATTTAGGAAGGACGAGAAATGAAATACCTGGGATTTGCAATATTTTTATTTGCCTCGGTTTGTTTTGCACAACAGTCGAGCGATTTTACGCCCTCCGCGACGAATGTTTGGGGAGCTGAATATCCTCGCGTTGACAGCACTGGCAGAGTGCAAATCCGCGTGAAAGCCCCGGACGCGACGAAGGTCAGGTTGAACTTCTGGAGCGGGCCGAAAGTGGATATGGAAAAGCAGCCTGATGGATTTTGGACCGTGACCACACCACCGCTCGTGCCCGGCTTTCACTATTACACGGTGATTGTTGACGGCGCCGAGATCGCCGACCCCGGCACTTATGGGTTCTTTGGCGGAGGCAAGGATGCAAGCGGCGTCGAAGTTCCGGAACCCGGCAGCACTTACTACTCCGTTCAAGATGTACCCCACGGTCAGGTTCGTGAGGTCTGGTACAACTCGAAGGTGACTGGGAACTGGCGGCATGCGCTCGTGTACCTTCCGCCCGGCTACGATAAACAAATGAAGGTTCGCTATCCGGTACTTTACTTGCAGCACGGTGGCGGCGAGGATGAGACTGGCTGGATTCGGCAAGGGCATGCAAATTTCATCCTGGACAATCTGATTGCTGCCGGAGGCTGCAAGCCTATGATTGTTGTCATGGCGTACGGGTATGCCCGCCGCGCTGGCGAGGCGCTGCCCGATCTTAACGGGAAGCCGTTCGGTTCTCCCGAAATGATGAAGGCCATCCAGGACATGGCAGCAGCTTTTGAAGATGACGTGACCCAGGCGTTGATTCCCTACATTGATTCAACCTTCCGAACACTTCCCGATCGGGATCACCGTGCAATGGCTGGCCTTTCTTTGGGTGGAATGCAGACATTCCAGATCACGTTGGATCATCTCGATCTGTTTTCCTACATTGGTGGATTCAGTGGAGCAGGCGGGATGCTCGTACTTGGGAACCGGAAACTGGACCCGAAAGCCGACTACAACGGCGTATTTTCTGATCCCGCAGCATTCGCGAAGAAAGTCCACTTATTATGGCTAGGCGTCGGAACTAAGGAGCCGGAAATGATGCGCACAGGACTCCTGCGATTACACACATCTCTTCAGGAAGCCAACATTCAGCACGTTTTCTATGAGTCACCAGGCACGGACCACGAATGGCAAACCTGGCGCCGTGACCTCAAAGATTTTGCACCCAGACTTTTCAACTAACCTTGGGAGACAAGATGAATTTTTCCAGAGCGCTTATTTACGGACTTCTGGCCGCAAGCATGGCCCTCACCCCCTGCGTTGCCACTGCGCAAGACGCTTCCAATCTTCCTTACATGAATCCAAAGCTCTCCCCCGAAGAGCGTGCGGCTGATTTGGTACATCGCATGACGCTCGAGGAGAAAGCCTCGCAGCTTGTGAACCAGGCGCGAGCCATACCGCGACTCAAAGTGCCCGCCTATGACTGGTGGAGCGAGGCCCTGCACGGAGTCATCGCCGACGGTACAACTGAATTTCCCGAGCCCGTTGGTCTAGCGGCGACGTTTGACGCACCCGAGATTCACAGGATGGCAATCGCGATCGGCACCGAAGGCCGGATCGTGCATGAAGAATCATTACAAGATGGGAACTCAGGTTTTTTTCATGGCCTGGATTTCTGGGCCCCTAACGTCAACATCTTCCGCGATCCGCGCTGGGGCCGTGGCCAGGAGACATACGGCGAAGATCCTTTCTTAAGCGCGCGGATGGCTGTGGCTTTTGTTACTGGGATGCAGGGGGACGATCCGCATTATTACCGCGTGATTTCAACGCCCAAGCATTTCGCTGTTCACAGTGGGCCTGAGCCTACGCGTCACTTCGCCGACGTGGACGTTAGTAAACACGACGAGTTGGATACCTATACGCCCGCATTTCGCGCTGCGGTCATAGAGGGTCACGCAGGATCAGTCATGTGTGCCTACAATGCGATCAATGGCCAACCTGCTTGCGCCAACGAATTTCTCCTGCAGCACACGCTCCGTGGAGCCTGGCATTTTCAGGGATATGTGGTCTCTGACTGCGATGCCGTCCGCAATATCTTCCGGGACCATCATTACCGCCCTACGCAGGCGCAAGCGTCGGCGATCTCGCTGCAACGTGGCATGGACAATGAATGCATTGACGGCCCAGAAAAAGTTACCGACGATCATGACTACAAACCGTATGTCGATGCAGTGCAGCAGGGATACCTTTCGCAGAGCGCAATGGATACAGCGCTTACTCGCCTTTTCACGGCGCGCATCCGTCTCGGAATGTTCGATCCGCCGGAGATGGTTCCGTACAGCAAGATTGAGAAAAGCGAGCTTGACAGCGCAGCGCACCGAGAGCTTGCCCGTCGCATTGCAAATGAATCCGTGGTGCTCCTGAAGAATGATGGAGTGTTGCCGCTGAAATCGGTCAGGAACATCGCCGTTGTGGGCCCCCTCGCCGAGCAAACCGCAGTTCTGCTTGGAAACTACAATGGCGTCCCGACTCACACGGTCAGCGTATTGGACGGAATGAAAGCTGAGTTTGCTCACGCGAAGATCACTTACACCCAAGGAACACAGTTTCTCTCCAATCAAGCTGATCCTGTGCCTGCGGCCGTACTAACGACTACAGATGGCAAGCCGGGCATCAAAGCGGAATACAGCTCTCATCCAAATTCTGGGGGAAAAGCCGTGGCCATCACTTCACGGGTTGAATCGAACATCAATTTGAACGACAGCGATTTTCCTGCGGAAGCGAAGGGGAAAACCGGCGTTTCCGTTGAGTGGAGCGGGTTCCTCAACGCAAACGCAACGGGCGATTACCTTTTTGGAATTAAGGCGAATGGCTTCGCTCGAATTTCAGTTAATGATCGGCCCATTACGATGGGCTGGGGAAACGGTACAAAACTCGGCCAGGTTCATTTGGAAAAGGGATCTCCTGCAAAGCTTGATGTTATCTACAACTACGGCGGTGCAGGCAACGTGGAAGCGCAACTCATTTGGGACCGGGTGAATAACGCGCCTGATCCCGCTGCAATTGCAGCGGCGAAAAATGCTGATGTTGTGGTTGCGGTGGTCGGTATTACCAGCCGACTGGAAGGCGAAGAGATGCCGGTGGATCTGCCTGGATTTTCCGGCGGGGACCGCACCAGCATCGATTTGCCCAAACCTGAGGAAGACTTGGTACAAGCACTTTCCGCAACTGGTAAGCCGCTGGTTGTCGTGCTTACGAACGGTAGCTCTCTCGGCGTGAACTGGGAGAAAGCGCACGCCAATGCAATCCTCGAAGCGTGGTATCCCGGAGAGGAAGGCGGGGCCGCTATTGCTGAGACGCTGAGCGGGAAAAACAATCCTGCTGGACGCCTTCCCGTCACGTTCTATAAAGATGTCCATCAACTGCCCAACTTTGAAGATTACTCGATGGAGGGTAGGACTTACCGGTATTTCAAAGGTGAGCCGCTCTGGCTTTTTGGATATGGACTGAGCTATACGACATTCAGTTATAGCGACCTTAATCTGCCCAGCGGATCGATCAATGCAGGCGATCCTCTGAACGCATCCGTTATGGTCACAAACTCCGGTAAGGTTGCTGGAGACGAAGTCGTGCAGCTTTACCTCAAGTTTCCCGATGTCGCGGGCGCGCCGATCCGGGCCCTCCGCGGTTTTCAGCGGATCCATCTGGACCCCGGAGCCAACCAGAAGGTGGAATTTCATCTCAATCCGCGCGATCTGAGCATGGTCACGGAAACCGGAGACATCGTAGTCGCACAGGGGAAATACACGGTGTCGGTTGGTGGCGGGCAGCCAGGCACAGAAGCTCCATCAGTCAGCGGCAACTTCGAAGTCAATGGGCAGGTCATGCTGCCGGAATAGTTTTTGTAATGTTTCCAATGAACGACGGGCGCTAAAACTCCGATGTTAAACGGAGAAAATAACTCCTCGGAGGAGCGATCGCATTCCCAGAAAACAGTCCGCCGAAATCAATAATGTTCAGCCGATTGTTTAGATTCTGCACGTCTGCCTGCAGCGGACAAATACCTCCGCGTTTAAAGAAAGAACCATCCAAGCTCCACATGGCTTGTGACATTCGCATCGGAACTTCGGGATATCACTACAAGCACTGGCGTGGCCCCTTTTATCCAGCGAGTACTTCACCGGCCAAAATGCTGGCTTTTTATGCCCAGCACTTCGACACTGTTGAACTGAACAATAGCTTCTATCGATTACCCACGGAAGCGGCCTTCGACGATTGGCGAACATCTACACCGCAAGATTTTGTTTTTGCCGTGAAAGCCAGCCGCTATTTGACTCATAACAAAAAACTAAAAGACCCGGAGAGCACTCTTCATAACTTTCTTCCCCGGGCCGAACATCTTGGCCCTAAGCTTGGACCGATCTTGTTTCAACTTCCGCCGAGATGGCAGGTGAACTATGAACGTCTGCAGGCATTGTTGCAGGTGCTGCCCACTGCTTTCCGATACGTTTTCGAACTCCGGGATCAGAGCTGGATTAAACCTGAAATCAATGAGCTCCTCGCAAGATTTCGCGCAGCTTTCTGCATTTACGAACTCGCCGGGTATCAGTCGCCCCTTACGGTGACTACTGACTTCGCCTATGTTCGCCTTCATGGGCCGGGTGCCGAAAAATATCAGGCCAGCTACAGCCATGCGAGTTTGCAACGCTGGTGCCAACAGATTGGACTTTGGGCGAAGACATTAAGGGCTGTCTACGTCTATTTTGACAACGATCAAGCCGGGTATGCCGCTCAAAACGCACTGACCCTTAAACGGATGGTAGCCAGCGACAAAAATCTGAATCCATAACACTCGATCCATAACAAACGACCGATGGGCTCCCTCTCGCGCATTGCGTATGCCTCGAATCAGGCCACTACAGTAAGGTAACCACGTTTTACAAAAGTATGGCTGATCGCAATACGGCTCCTTGATTGTTATCTTCTACGCATTGCAGCTATCAATCTCCTCAACATCACGTTATGAAAAAATTTTATCCACTAGCGACGATTGCGCTTGCCATTGCCACAGCGAGATGGATTAGCAAAGAAACATTGCGCTTTCGCCTGAGGCGACGGACGATCGTTATAACCGGGGGCGCGGACTTGGTTTCGCCCTGGCGCGAGAGCTTCTGCTTCAAGGCAACCGCGTGGCTTTGCTCGCTCGTGATCGCGAGGAGTTAGATCGAGCACATCAGCAATTGCCGGAGAGACGGAATATTTTAACGATTCCCTGCGATATTACTGACAAGAAGCAAGTGGAGGAAGCCTTCCAACAAGTGGAATCTCGCTTCGGCGCGGCCAACCTTTTGATCAACAACGCCGGATTAATTATGCTCGGCCCAATGGACTCCATGACCGGGGAAGATTATCGAAATTCTCTCGAGGTCTCCTTTTGGGGTCCTTTTTACATGACGCAAGCCGCTCTGCCCATGATGCGCGCGCAAGGTCATGGCCCGGATCGCCAATATTTCATCAATCGGCGGAAAAATCAGCGTTCCACATCTTTTTTCCTATAGCGTGGGGAAATTCGCATTAGCAGGTTTTTCCGAAGGCATGCATGCTGAACTTCGAAAAGAGAACATTATAGTTACCACTGTTTATCCCGGACTCATGCGGACCGGTACTCCCCGAAATGCCAAATTCAAAAGTAAGCACCGGAAAGAATATGCATGGTTTAGTTTGAGCGATTCCTTGCCTGGAATTTCCATGAATGTCAGCAATGCCCGTCTGGACCGAAGCAGGGCCATTGCCCGCCAAGACCCTGGGCTGGACCTGGCCGACATTCATCATTGTTCCACTGCTTTTAACGATCGCGATTTACCTCTTAGGTCTCATAAAAATGTGGAGGGGACGCGCGCGCGCCAGCTTACGGCCATGGACGATCATATTTTTTATTTCCGGATGGCTCTCGCTTTTGATTGCGCTCGATTCGCCAATTTATGAATTCGGCGAACAACTATTTTGGGTACACATGACGCAGCACGAGATCATGATGGTGATCTCTGCAAGTGCGCGGACCAGTTCAGGCGCCTATGGCGCATTCTCGGTGGCGGTTGCGCAACCGGCACAAGCCAAAATTGCCTACACCAACAAACGCTTTCATCGGCCCCTCTCAAATTAAAAATATCATCGGAGTTTGGGCGAAGAAAATGATGAAAGTCATTGGCATGACCAGCGCCTTCATGAGACTTGATACGTCACCAAACAAAAAAGGTTTATCCAAGCAAGCGCATGAAAACAGCCCGAAGCGCAGTCCAGCCGCAAACGTGCCAATCTGTAAGTAACTGAAAGAATTGGCGGGGACGACGGGACTCGAACCCGCGGCCTCTGCCGTGACAG
>JANWKU010000173.1 GCA_025451215.1 Terriglobales bacterium | reverse complement strand
TTCATTGATTCCGCGGCGGACCAGCTCATGATCGTCTGCGATTAAGATTCTGCATTTCATAGACTCGCTCCATCTGGTTCATGACTACGTCGTAATTGAGTCCGGGAGTGAGCTAAATATTACGGGTGGCAGGTGGCGCAGCAACTCGATAAATTGACAGGCCGCTAAGATTATTCGCTGCTGGCGAGCTGTAGCGGCATCGTAACTTGAATCATAGTTCCATTTTTCGGTTCAGACTGGACCGTCAAGGTCCCATTTGAAAGGCGCGCGCGTTCGCGCATGCTAATTAGTCCTAAGCCGAAGTGGCTCTTCTCGTTTTTTGCCTCAAACCCAAGTCCGGAGTCCGCGATCCGCAAACATATTTGTTCATTCGCGGCTTCCAGTCGCACCCGGAAGTATCGCACCCCACTATGTTTCAATGCATTGCGCAACGCTTCTTGAAGTATTCGAAAAGTAGCCAGCGAAACATCTGCTGGAATATTTGTGGGTAGTTCGTCATGAGTAAACTCAATTTCCAACTTTTGTTGCCGCGCAAATTCCCGACAAAAGCCTCTTACGGCCGCCACGAGCCCTAAATGTTCAAGTTTCGAAGAGTGAAGATCATGAGAGATAGCTTGTATGTCACTTGAAATTTCGCAGATTTTTGTGCAAATCGAATCCAACAAGCTTTGATGCGATCCGGACTCTTGATTGCCTTGGAACTCCTGAATCTCAGCGACAAGCAAAGCTAGTTGTTGCGTAATGTCATCGTGCAATTCTCTCGCGATGCGCGCTCGTTCCTTCTCCTGTACCTCGATAAGCCCGCGATTCACACCGGACATCGCTTGTCCAGCCAGTTTGGCTTCGGTGATGTCAATGCAGGAACCAATGTACCCACAGAATGATCCATCGAGGTTGAACCGTGGTACCCCCAAGTCTGAGATCCAACGGTACTCGCCATCATTTCTTCGCAAACGGTATTCCATGCGAAAGGTTTCGCGCCGATCGAAGCATTCGCGATAAGTAGAGATGCACCCGGGCAAATCATCGCCATATACTCCGGATGCCCAGCCATCGCCCAATTGGGAATCGTACGTTTGTCCCGTGAAAGCGAGCCAACGCTCATTAAAATACGTGCAGAGTTTGTCAGTATCGGACATCCAGATCATGACCGGCGCAGTGTCGGCGACCCGGCGAAATCGAGCTTCACTTTCCCGCAGCAGAGATTCTTGACGTTTGCGGAATGAAATATCGCGTACGTTTATCGAACAGCCGTTGATACTACCGGTGTGATCGAAAAGTGGCGATATTCTCACCGCTGCATCAAAGCTGGCGCCATCCTTCCTTTGGCAAACTGAATCATATCGATTGATGGGGGCCATACCGCTAAGATGTTTGAATAGCTCGCTTAGGTCGTCGGATATTTCAGGAGCGAGCAACTTGCTGACATTTGCACCAAGTATTTCTGTCTTAGTAAAACCAAATAACGACTGCGCGCCATTGTTCCAATCTCTTATCACTCCGTCAATATTCGCCCCAATAATTGCATCATCGGAAAATTCAATGATACTTGCTAAGCGCAAGCGAGCCTCGAGAGATGCTTCGCGACGTACAGACTCTTCCTTTACTCGTTCTGTTTCGTGACTCTCAGCAATCGCAGTGGATAGCATTAATCCCGTAATTGAAATGATCGTAAAAAAAATGTCTAGTAATATCGCATTTGTAAATGCATGAGTGCCGAAAAACGGCCCATGCCCTAGTGCTGTTTCAACTGTTGCGATGCTTGCAGCAACAATGATCAAAAAGGACGTCACCGTCGTACCCATTCGAATCGCCGACCACATAACAAGTGGAAGAAGTGCAAATGCGAGAGAATCGAGTTTGAATGGAAACAGAATGGTTTCGCTGAAAATGACGAAACTCGATGCGCCAACCAGCAAGAAAAGAACAACGAATTCGAATACTCGGCCCGGGGTTCGAATTTGCGAGAAAGTAGAGAAACTCAGTATGAATGGCGTCGCAAGAAGGACACCTGTACCGTCGCCAAACCAATAAATTAGCCAACTGGATCCGATACCGGAGTAGGTCGCAACGTGCGTGGCATACAACACCAACGTTCCGATCGATGCACTGATCAAAGCACTGCCGAATGCACCGATAATGATAAGAGCCACCGCATCCCGCAAACGCGGCATTGAACGTTGGAAATTCGCGAGGATATGGAGAAGATATGCTCCCACAATTACGGCGAGAGTTGCCGCGCAGGCTTGTCCTAAAGCCGTGGCAAGCCCGACCGGACTCGCCCATGCAACTAAAAATGCTGCAATCGCAATTGCGGGCCAGATTCGGGAACCGTAAATGATTACGAGCGCTAGTGCGACTCCGAATGCGGGCCAAACCGGTCCTAAGTTATCGCTTCGAATAGAGGTCGTGGCTTGACCCAACTTGCCGGCAATAACGTATGAAGAGATGACAATCGCGAATTCAATCGAATATCGCTTCAATTTGCTGCGAGCCGTAAATTGTCGTTTATCGGGTTGCCTTAGTTCTGCAGAATGCTGCACAATTGTTCGCGCTCCTTCAAGCCTGTAATTTCTCGTGGCAATGTGCCGCGATATAAATTTTCCCGGGGAAGACGGGATTATATGCCTGAATCCACCGAAAGGCCCACATCAAATTGACCGTGGGCGAAACTGCTTTACTGCTTCTTGGCTGACGCTTCTTTGTCCTGTTGCTGCTTGATGAGCTGTGGCAGCTTCTTCAGAAACGGATCGCTCGGCTTCCATGTGTACCGTTCTCGTTCCGGGCTTGCCATTGATCTTGCGCAGCATCGCGCGCAATCGCTTGGGATCTATCTTCAACTTCGCTGCTACTTCTTTCGCGTCAACATTTCATCGCTCATGACTCTCTCCTAGTGACTGAACTGTCACAGATCAGTGGCCCGGCAACGCATCCTCAGCCCTGCTTGGAAGTCCGCACTCGGGAAGGGCAGATTGAGGTCCGCAAACCTCCTTTAGCAACGCGACGGGCTGACGCTTCAGTAATTGATCCCATTAGGTTTCTAACTAAAAAGTGCGCGGTGGCCACTGTTCCGCCATCTCGGGCCGATTTCTGTAAAAATCTACAAAATTCAAAAACGACCCGCTGGGAAGGCTGCCGTCCAGCAACTCTTCGGTCCTTTGCGGCAGTAGTGAGGCTTTAACTTCATTTTGGTAGAGACGCAACAAAATCTTCCGTTCTCCTAACCCATCGCTCTGGAGAAGACGGGGCGATCCGCACTTCTTCGAATACAGCGTGGGCTCTCTGCAAAGCTTCGCCGACGTTGGCGCATATATTCTGGGATCCCACATGCAGTTCGAATTCGGCCTTCTGCATCATTTCTGCAGGCTGGCTGGGTGCGCCACAAAGAATCAACCCGCGACCGCTGCCGTGTACCGCATCGGCAAAATGCTCCAGTGCTTGCAGTCCTGTCGCATCAATGGCCGTCATATTTCGCAAACGTAGAATGATGACGGGCGGCTGTTCAGAAATTTTTGCGCCAATCTCGTGAAGTTTTTCCGTGGCTCCAAAGAGAAATGGCCCATGAATACGAAATACAGCAACATAGGAGGGAATAATCTTGTCCTGCAACATATGGGCGCGTCCCCGCTCAACATAGTCCCCGGTGACCCGAGAAATAGTGGTTGTAGTCGTGACCTTCGATATGTACACGAGCGCAGCCATGATCATTCCTGCCTCCACGGCGACGGTCAGGTCGGCAAAGACCGTGAGTGCAAAAGTCAGGAGCCAAGTGCCAATCTCCAGTTGTGAGAGTTTCAAGAGTTCAGGAATTTCGTGCCATTCCCCCATGTTGTAGGACACAATAAACAGGATCGCCGCCAGGACGGAAAGTGGAATAAACCGCGCCATCGGAGCCGCAAAGAGAACGATGGCCAGCAATGTCAGGGCATGGATCATTCCGGCCACTGGACTTTTCGCGCCTGAACGAATATTGGTGGCAGTGCGGGCAATCGCTCCCGTTGCCGGCAATCCGCCAACCAGAGGCGAAAGAATATTCGCTACACCCTGTCCGATCAGTTCTACGTTCGGATTGTGCTTGTCGCCACTCATGCGGTCAGAAACCACGGCCGACATCAAGGACTCGATTGCTCCTAACATGGCCACAGTGATGGCTGGCGAGATTAGAGGGCGAAGCAGACGAAATTGGAAATGAGGAATGACAAAATGGGGTAATCCTGAAGGAATTCCTCCAAAACGAGTTCCAATCGTCTCCACGGGCAACTTAAATAGGCATGCGAGACTGGTACCGAGAAAGAGTGCCACGATATATCCGGGAACTCGTTTCACGAAACGGTTGCAAGCAATAATTATGGCGAGAGCAAGGCAGCCCAGCGCTGTTCCGCTCGCTTGCAAGGTATGCATGTTCTTGCAGAGGATTTCGATTCGCGCTAAGAAGTCTCCGGGGACTTTATCGATCTTCAACCCGAAGAAATCTTTGATTTGCGTACTCGCGATAATGACCGCGATCCCATTAGTAAATCCCACGACTACTGGCCTTGGAATAAACTTCACCGCGGTGCCGAGGCGCGTAATTCCAAGCATCACGAGGATGATGCCAGCGAGCAGCGTGCACATGTACAGGCTTTCAATGCCGTACTTGGCCACGATGCCGAAAACTACCACAACAAATGCACCAGTGGGGCCGCCGATCTGCGTCTTAGAACCGCCCAGTGCGGAGATGAAGAAGCCTGCCACGATAGCGCAGTAGAGTCCAGATTGGGGCGGAACGCCGGACGCAATGGCAAAAGCCATCGCGAGAGGAAGGGCCACTAGGCCCACTGTAATTCCGGCGATCAGATCAGAAAAGAATTGCTTAAACGTATATGTCCGCAACAGTAAAACGGACTTGGGCAGCCAATCGTCAAGATTCGTGGTCAACGTCATATAAGAGCCTTCATCGACCGCCGCCAATTGGGGTTGTTATCTGAGAGAGCATGTCTTGGACACTGATCAGTTGGTTGCTGAAGATTTGCTTGGCAACATCAAGGAGCCTGAATACTGTTTTGTCCCGGACCGAATAGTAGACGTTCAGTCCTTCCTTTCGCGCCACAACGATGTTCTTGTTGCGCAATACGGCCAGCTGCTGCGAAAGCGCGCTCTGCTCCACACTCAGTAAACTGGAGAGTTCGTTCACGCCGCGTTCGCCTTCCCGCAGCAGATCTAACACGGCAATCCGCAGAGGGTGCGCGAGTGCCTTAAAAAATCCCGCTTTGAAACGACCTAGATCAGACACATGTTTAGTATATTAATAATTCAATATATATGCACTTACTAAAGTAATCGAAAAGGCGTATAAATTACGAGGAAATATTATGGACGGCCTAAAAAAGCGCGCGTTGCTGATTTCAAACGGATGGATGCAGGCAATACTGATTGTTTTCCTTTGCGGCTTTCTGATACTTGGAATGCTTGCCTACCGCACCTACACCGATGCGCCACCCATCCCTTCGCAAGTGGTGGACCCGGGCGGACAGGTCCTTTTCACCGCGCAGGATATTACAGACGGCCAGGAAGTTTTTCTGCGCAATGGACTCATGGAGTACGGCTCAATCTTTGGACATGGGGCCTATCTCGGACCGGACTTCACTGCGGACTACCTCCACCGTGCCGCGCTCATCGCGATTGATCACTATGGAGGTCCATCGTCAGAGTCCGCGAAACAGCAAACAATTACTGACTTCAAGACGAATCGTTACAATCCGGAAACAGGCGTTCTAGCGTATTCAGCGGCGCAGGTGGATGCGTTTTGAGAGGCTGGATCATTATTACGCTGACTTCTTTGGCAATCCCACCACGAAATTTGGGTTGCGGCCATCGGCCATAACTGATCCTCATCAGGTCCGGCAACTTACGGCGTTTTTCAGTTGGTCCGCTTGGGCCGGTTCGACGCTGCGTCCGAATCTTGATTACTCTTATACGAACAATTGGCCTCCTGAACCATTGGTGGGAAACCATGCCACGGCCGATGCAATCGTATGGAGCGTGCTCTCTCTGATCGCCCTATTAGGCGGTATCGGACTTTTGTTGGCAGCATTTGGGCGATGGAATTTCCTCGGTTGGCATGGGCGAGAAGATCAACGTGTGTCGTTCCGCCCTCCCGACGAAGTGGCATTAACGCCCGCGCAGAGATCTTGCGGCTGGTTCTTCCTAGTCATGGCGTTGCTGTTCGTATTGCAAGCGCTTCTGGGCGGCGCGACGCAGCACTACCGCGCGGAAATTGGCAACTTCTTTGGATTTGATCTTGCGCGTATCCTTCCATTCAATATCGCTCGGACGTGGCACGTGCAGCTGGCGATTTTCTGGGTGTCCACATCTTTTCTTGCGGCAGGGATATTCCTCGCTCCCATGATTGCGGGCCGCGAACCGCGTGGTCAGGGTTGGCTTTCGTACGGACTTCTGGCCGCATTGGCAATCGTGGTTTTCGGAAGCTTGGCTGGAGAATATGCGGGCATCAGCGGATGGATTAAACGAGGATGGTCGTGGTTTGGCGCTCAGGGTTTCGAATATCTGGATCTCGGTCGGTTTTGGCAAATCCTCTTAGTCATAGGACTGGTCTTCTGGGTAATCATCTTGTTCCGAGGTTTACAGGGCCGTCTGGGTGCGGAACATATCGGAAACATGCCTTGGTTATTTTTCTTCTCGGCGCTCTCCATTCCGGCCTTCTACGCCGTAGGCCTGCTGGCGCGAACCAACTCACATTTCACAATCACAGATTTTTGGCGGTTCTGGGTTGTCCACTTATGGGTAGAAGATTTTCTTGAACTGTTTACCACCATCATGGTCGCCTACATCTTTGTCCTACTCGGAGTAGTGCATGAAAGGGTTGCCCTAAAGGTAATTTATCTCGATGTCCTACTGTACTCCGCCGGTGGCATGGTAGGCACCATGCATCACGTTTACTTCTCTGGAGAGCCTTCGATTCACATGGCACTCGGAGCATTCTTTTCCGCGGCAGAAGTAATTCCCCTGACTTTTCTCACTTTAGAAGCCTGGAGTTTTCTCCAGCTTGGTGCGCAACAAGGAGTGAACGCCCGTACGCAGTTCCCTCATTTCTGGGCGGTCATGTTTCTTGCGGCAGTGGGTTTCTGGAATTTTCTAGGCGCGGGAATATTCGGCTTTCTCATCAATCTTCCTATCGTGTCCTATTATGAAATCGGTACGGCCCTCACCGCAAACCACGGACACGCTGCAATGATGGGAGTCTATGGAATGCTGGCCGTGGGGCTGGCTTTCTTTTGTCTTCGTTACATGGTCCCGGAGAATCGCTGGAGCGATCGAGCCGCCAAAATCAGTTTCTGGTCGCTTAACATTGGGCTTGCATGGATGGTCTTTGCAACGCTCTTTCCATTGGGAGTACTGCAGCTCTATCATTCAGTAAGCGTGGGATATTTCGATGCGCGATCGTTGAAGTTTCTCTCCAATCACACGAATGCCATGCTGGAGTGGCTGCGGCTTCCTGGCGACGCGTTATTCATCTTAGGAGGAACCTTGCCTGTGCTCTACCTCTGCTGGCTTGGGGTGCGTTATATGAAAGAGCAAACCGGGTTGGAGCCTGCGAATGGCGTATTATTCACTGAAATTGTGGAATCAAAACGATCAGATACATGATTTCTGGTGTGCATATTGAGGTCGTCCTTGCCGCCACGTATGTAGTCTTCCTATTTGCAGTGGCGTTCGCTTTGGAATTGTTGGCGCGACATTCACACCAGCGTTCGGAGAGTTATCGAAAGTCAGGCTTCATTTATTTTCGAGAGTTAGACGCATGGGAATGTCCCGCGGGGCAGCAGCTATTGCGCCACCAAACTGACTTCCAACGCAAGATCGTCCACTACCGTGCTCCTGCTGCCGCATGCAACCGTTGCGCGCTCAAGAACAATTGCACTGATTCCAATGAAGGACGTCTCCTAACAAGCCATCTGGATTCATGGATCGAATCGGAGCTCCGTCGTTTCCATCGTGGAATCTCCTTAGCGCTGTTGCTATTGGCCACAATTCTTCTGGTTACGGAAATGGTCCGGTATTCGGCGCAATATGATCTGCTGGTCAGCGTAGGACTTCTGCTCCCCGTCAGTATTGCTGAAACGAAACTCCTGGCTTCGTTTCTATCTCCCAAGCGCGATGGCTGATATTAATCAGCGTTTTCCTCCGACCGGTCGTCGAGGATTATCATCTATAAAGCTTGAATTCCAGGAGAAGCTCCATGGCAGCCGCAATTGAAGTCCTCGCGCCCCTTTCTTCGGAAGAATTAAACAAAATGGACGCCTACTGGCAGGCCTGCAACTATCTGTCGGTGGGCATGATTTATCTTCGCGCCAATCCGCTGCTGCGCGAGTCGCTTAAGCCTGAGCACATTAAGAACCGACTGCTTGGCCATTGGGGATCGGATCCCGGGCAGTCTTTTATCTGGGTGCATTTGAATCGGCTCATTCGGAAATATGACTTGAATGTCATCTACATTTCTGGGCCCGGTCATGGAGCGCCCGCCACGCTGGCCAATTGCTATTTGGAAGGCCACTACTCGGAAATTTATCCGGACAAGAGCCGTGACGAGGCCGGATTGCTCAAATTCTTTCAACAGTTTTCATTTCCTGGCGGGATCGGTTCGCATTGCACGCCAGAGACGCCGGGTTCGATCCACGAAGGCGGCGAGCTTGGTTATTCTCTTTCGCATGGGTACGGAGCAGCATTCGACAATCCTGACCTCATCGTCACTGTCGCAATCGGCGATGGCGAGGCGGAAACAGGGCCACTTGCTACCTCGTGGCACTCCAACAAATTCCTGAATCCCATACGCGATGGCGCTGTTCTGCCGGTGATGCACCTTAACGGCTACAAGATTGCGAACCCGACAATTCTTGCGCGCATTCCTCACGATGAGTTGGAGGCATTGCTGTATGGCTGTGGCCATAAGCCATACTTCGTTGAAGGTAATGATCCTTCCGACATGCATCAGAAAATGGCAACGACTCTGGAGCAATGCATTCTGGAAATTCGCTCAATCCAGGAACATGCGCGTAAGACCGGCGACACGACCCGCCCGCGATGGCCCATGATTGTGCTGCGTTCTCCGAAAGGATGGACGGGACCGAAAGAAGTGGACGGGCACAAAGTAGAAGACTTTTGGCGTGCGCATCAGGTCCCGGTACTCGATCCAGTAAAGAATAAGTCGCACCTGAAAATTGTTGAAGATTGGATGCGCAGCTACAAGCCCGAGGAACTCTTTGACGCGAATGGAACCCTTGTCCCCGAGTTGCAAGCTCTTGCCCCAACAGGCGAGCGGCGCATTTCAGCCAACCCGCACGCTAATGGCGGGCTGTTGCGTAAAGAACTCGAGCTCCCGGACTTTCGCAAGTATGCAGTGCAGGTAAAGTCGCCGGGCTCAATTTATGCTCCGCCGACTGATGTGCTTGGACATTATTTAGCAGAAGTGATGCGCCGCAACATGAATTCATTCCGCGTCTTCGGCCCGGATGAAACCGCTTCCAATCGGCTCACCGCCATCTACGCTGCTTCAAAAAAGACATGGCTTGCCGAGTACAAGCCGGAGGATGCCGATGGCGGCGAACTCGATGTTTCCGGGCGCGTGATGGAGATGCTTA
>JANWKU010000172.1 GCA_025451215.1 Terriglobales bacterium | reverse complement strand
TCCAAGCTGCGCCGCTGTGCCGCGGGCAACCCGCAGCGCTTCCCCTTCACCCACCAACTGGCTCACCAGTCCAACCTGCTGGGCCTTGGTCGCATTGAAGCTGCGTCCGGTAAGCAGTAAATCGCGGACCACGCCATTACCCAAGTCACGCTTGAGCCGCGGTATCCCGCCAAACCCGGGAATCAGTCCCAAGCGCAACTCAGGAAAGCAGAAGCGCGTCATTTTGTCGGCTATCAGCAAATCGCAGACGAGCGCCAGCTCGAATCCGCCGCCGAAGGTCACGCCATGGAGCGCCGCGATCGTGGTCAGCGGAGCGGCGTCAATGGTGTTCATTACTTTATGAATGCGCTGCAAAAAATCGCGGACGCCCCGCGCTGCTTCCAGCGCTTGCAGTTTCTGCGCGCCATAGTACAGTTCGCTCAAGTCCGCGCCGGCGCAGAAGCCGCTCTTCATTGTGCTGTGCAGAATCAGTGAATGCGCTTGTTCCTGTAAAGCAGGCAAGGCCGCAACAAACTTCTCCAACTCCTCTAGGGTGACGGTGCCAATTTCATTGCACGGCGCGCGATGCAGCGCCAACTCAATGACGCCATCTTTTGTGTCCCACGATAACGACTGGCCTTGAAAGTTCTTCATACCGCCTGCTTTACGCGATACATGTCTTCGATTTCCGATTTAAACGCGGATGTGATGGCATCGCGCTTCAACTTCCCCATGGCCGTCAGCAAACCGCTATCAATGGTGAAAGGCTCGGGATGAATGTGGAATGCACGAATCTGTTTATAGTGCGGCAATGCGGCATTGGCAAAATTCACCGCGCGCTGAACTTCTGTAGATGTGACCTGCCCGGTCACAATCAACGTCAAATATCCGCGGCCATTGCCAACCAGCATGACCTGTTGCGCGGCGGGCAAGCTCTGCTGCACATCTTCCTCAATCGGCTCAGGCGCAATATTGTGGCCTGACCCTAGAATGATTAAATTCTTAATCCTGCCCACAATACGCCAGTTCCCTGCCGCATTTACCTCGCCTTGGTCGCCGGTGTGGAACCAGCCATCGCGCAGAGCTTTTGCCGTTTCTACGGGACGGTTCCAATATCCCGAAAAAATGTTCGGCCCTCGCACGACGATTTCCTCATTTTCTCCAAGCTTGATTTCAATCCCGGAGATCGCTGGACCCACGCGTCCGGGCTCTACGTGGCGCGGATCATCCATCGTACAAATCGCCATGGTTTCTGTCAGCCCATAGACCTGCAAAACAGGAATGCCGAGCATCATGAAATAAAGTTGCGTTTCCACATTCAAAGGCGCGGAGCCGCAAATCAGCGCCCGAAGATTGCCGCCAATCATCTTCTTGCGGATTGTGGGAAACACGATGGTATTGGCTACCCATAGCCAGATGGAGTCGCCAAACTTTGATTGCAACGCCCGCTTCCGCAGCCACGCGGTTTTGCCCTGCGTGTAAATCATCAGGGCCACGCCGCCTGTCTTGTGGAGTTGCTCTTCCACGGCTTTTCGCATGCGCTCCAGCAATGCAGGAACGTTGAGAATGTAATTCGGCGAAGCCTCGCGCATCTGTTCCGCTATTTTGCTCAGGTCGGTATTCAGCGTGAGCAGACTACGACGCTGCAAACAGGTAAGCAACAATACCCACGATCCGGCAAAACAAAATGGAAGGTAATGGAAGACTTTGTCTTGTCCGGAGCGATTCTCCATCAGAACGTCGAGCCGTTCCGAAGTGCACATCAGCATGTGACCGAGGTTGCCGGCGGTAAGCACTACTCCCTTCGCCTCGCCTGAAGTGCCCGAGGTATAAATCACCGCAACTGGGTCGGAATCCTGGAGTTGCGGCTCGGAGGAGGCCGCAGCCCGCGTGGCGAAAATCTCTGTGAATAAATACTGTGCCGGAGCCTCCGGCCAGGCCTGGGCAATCCCCTCCCGCAACTCTTCATTGGCGCAACAGATCAATACCGGAGAGCAATCCTTCATCATCGCAACCAGTTCGGCTGGGGCTTGGCGGGAATAAAGAGGCACAACGAGCAGTCCCTCCGCCATAATGGCCAGGTCCGCGGCAATCCAATCAATGCTGTTTGAAGCCAGCAGGGCGCAGCGGTCACCCTTCTTGAGGTTCTTGCTGGCGAGGAAAGCGCGCGCCTTGGCGATTCTTTCGAGCAATTCCTGCCCACTGACGGAAACACTGCCGCCCTCGCGCAGTTCGACCAAGACGCGGATCGTGCCGGCGGCCTCAAGCTGGCCGAAGATGTTTTCCAGAAAGTTCATGAAGAAGCGGATTCCTCATCGCTGAAGCGATTCGGAATGACAAGTTATTAAATGGCCCGTTGTTACGTGTTCAGCTATACGCCTGAATCAATTGCTTCAAATTGTCGCTCATCGGCGGCAAATAATCTTCCCAACTCCACTCGCCTTTGCGTATCGGGAAGTCCGGATAACGGCGCTGCACTTCTTCCTCAAAATACACTCCCATGCGTGCCATTGTTTTCAAATTCTTTACCACGCTTTTTCCAATCCCTTCGGCAATCCCTTCGCCTTCGGTGTAAAGCTTCTCCAGCGCAATTAATAATTTTGACTCCAGATCGGGATCGCCCACATCCATCAGCAGGTCTTCATGATTTCGTTCGCGCATCAGATTGCGAATGCGTTCATCCATCGTGATTCCTGCTGAAGGCACAAGCGCAGGCATGGAAGTCACAATGCCATGAAACCTTGACGACGCCATCATGCTGCCGGTTCGCAAAATGCTGACCATTTGATACATGTCGTAGTCGCTGGATGTGAATACGGGGAGCCCACCAAGCTTCTCGGAAATGCGCTGACATGCATGCGCATCCAACTGTTCCGTGGCCACGAGTACGGGGAATACATGCCGTTTCTGCCGGAACGCATTCACGGCATTTGCCATGGCCGTCAAATACCGCTCAAATGCGGCATCCACCTCAGGGCCGGATTTGTGAAAATACACCGTCCTGTAATAGCTTTTCTTGTATGCGCCAACGGTCGCGAGGGCGGCGTACTTTGTGAGCGACGGTTTCACCGGCCACCAGAAGGGGTTGATAGGACAAACAATCAGGATCGGCAACTTCCCGTCCCATCCGGCGTCCAGCAGGACTTTGCGTCCATATTCAGGAGGAAGTGGCTCGAACGTCCACGCGGTATCAGTTCCCAACTCCGTGGGCACACCCAACTCCCGCAGTACCGTGCGCGACTCTTCATTGCGAGTGATGATCAGCGAATCCTTGCAGTAGCGCGCGCACATCTTGCGAATCGAAGGGTCCATTTGTCCCGCCCCCGATCCATAGCCGACGGAAAGTTTGTTCTGCGCCGCCGCAATTCCCAGCGAGCCGACGATCATTGTCGTCAGCGCATTTGCAAACGTCCGGGTGAATGCCGAGCCCTCAACCACCACCACGCCGTGATGCTTGGGAACCTCCCGCGCCAGAAAAGACGGAAACAAATCCGGAAGCTGTACCTGTTGCGCGCCAGCGAAATAGCCGTCGCTCAGCTTAAAATTCTGGCTCATAATGCTGAATTCAACATTTTCATCGCCGAGAATATGGCGGAGTTGGCGCAGCGTCTCTTCGGGCCGAACGTCAGAACCTGTGTTGCGGGTCCCGTTATAGCCGGTAAACAGCAGCTTCAGCTTTTCACCCGGTTGCCAGGGCTTGCCGCGGCCCAGCATCCATCCCGCTTTAACGCGCTCAATGTTGCTGCTTACCCAGCTTTCCAGAATAAAATCCATCATGCGGCCGTACCTCCCGCTTTTGTCGGCCAGCCCTGGTAAGGATAGATAAAGTTCGTTTCGCGGCTGAACTTCAGCAGCGGATAGCTGTATTGCGAAAACGGAACGGGCTTGCGTCCCAGCTCTGAAGTAACGCGCGTATTGTCGAAGACAGTGTTCCAGGTCAAATAGGGCATGAACACTTTCATCAGCGCCGCGCCATGCCCAATGGCGTTCTTACGATTGGCAAGAGTGTTCACAATCCCGGCAAATGGCTTTTGAACGAAGGGCAGGAACACCGGACCGCGTTTGTTCTGCGCCGCCGACAGGGCGCTGGTAACCTGGCGAAATGTCTGCGAGTCGCGGCCCGACGAGAGGTGATAGGTATCGAACTGTGGTTTTTCTTTTACGTGCAGCGTAGCAATGGCATCGGCCACAAAATCCACATTCACAATGTCAATTTTGTCATTAGGGCGGAATGGCAGCGCCGGAAGACCCGCGAGAAACACAAACGACCTGACCATATCGAACTGCGTCGTCTGCGGATAGCGGCTATCGCCGAGCACAATACTGGGACGGAAAATCGTAATCGGCACATCGGACAACAACTGGCGCACCATATGCTCGCAGAATTTCTTGGTGCGCGCGTAAGGATCGTAGTCCGAACGGTTCCAGTCGATTGAAGCGTCTTCCGTGACAACTTCATCCTGGCGCTTCCCCGCTACCGCCACGGTGCTCACATTGCTGAAGCGCCGCAGGCCATGATAGTGATTTGCCTGCCGCGCGAGTTGAATGACCTCGAGCGTGCCGCGCAAATTGACGTTCAAACAGCTCTTCTCTGATTTCCGGTTCAGCGACGCCGCGCAGTGAATGACGGAATCCGTTGTATGCACCAGCCGTTCGTAGTCCTCGCGAACCAATCCAAAGCCGGGGGCGGTCAGATCTCCACGAAATACTCGGACTTTCGTTTGCAGGAATTCGTAGAAGCGCGGAAAGTCCATGTGCAACTGAAAAGCCTGCCAGAGCCGGACTTCCGCTTCATGCGGATCTTTCGCGCGCACCAAAACATTGAGCGACGCGCCATGCTGCTGCAATAAATTTGCGGCGACATGCGCTCCAATATATCCGGTGGAACCTGTCAGGAATATTGCCACGTTGCTCCGTCCGTATTGGTGTTCACAGGCTCTCCCTTGGATTTCGGCAAAAGATGCAAATCGCGCGGAGGCCGTGCCTCAAGCTGTCGACCTTCAATCAAAGGATACGTCCACTTGCGCAATGCGGGAATGTGAATGTTGATCCAATACTCCCACCAGTCCAGCGATCGCGTATCGTAGGCAAAATCTTTTTTCTCATCTTCCACCAGCGCGTAAGAAAGTTTTTCGATGTTCTCGGCGGCAAAATCGTGTTCATTCAGCAGAATAAACGGCTCGAACAGCTCGACCAGTTTTTCCACTCTCTCCAGCATTCGCTCTGCTCTCGCCAGCGGCGTTTTTCGCAACGGCAACGGAGACATGATCCGCTGAATAGACTTCACAATCGCTTTCTGCGCCGGCGCTGACATCCAGTTATATCGGCCTTTTGAAACCGGGATCGCATCCAGCCGTAGCCGTAGCCAGTATTCCAGCCCTTCTTGCGCCCGGTAATGCTTCCGGTGCGCGAGCGAAGTCAACTCAATCGAGCGTCCCATGTCACAGGGGTTAGTCACCGAGGTCGCCAACTGGTACAGAGAATCATTTCTGCGCTCGATAATCGCCGCAGCAATCAGCGTCATTCCCGCGCAAACTGAATCCACGGGAAGAATGTCGAGCCGCTTGCGCTCGTTCGAAGGCAACTGCCGGAACACTGTACCCAGCAGATAGGAAAGCGACGCCGAAGTATTGATGCCTTCATTCCATCCGACAAATGGCTTGGCAATGGAGGTCTCAACAATCGCCGGACGCACAATGGCAATCGGCAACCCTACGCCGTATTTCGAGATCAGCGACTCCGCCAGGCTCTTGGTCAACGTGTATGTATTCGGCCAGCCAAGTTCTTTGGCCCGTTCCGCGCCGAATTCCGTCAGGTAGTTCTTCAGCCAGCGAATACGGTTTTTGCGAATCTGATTTTCCAGCGCCGCACCTTGCAAGTCTTTCGCCGCATGTTCCTTGCCCAGCGCCTGCATGCGGAGTTCGCCTGTTACTTCCTCGCCTTCGGCCTGCATCTCGGCCCTTTTTATGGCCTCATGGAGCGCCCGCCACTCCTGCTCCGCGTCAAAATCAGGGACGTTGATCGGAGTGTAATTGGGCCGCACAGTTTCCTGCACCCGTTCGTCGCACGCGCCCGCCACATAGCAGGTAGAAAGATGCAGCAATCCGGAATGGTCCGACTTGCGAACGAATTCCAAAATATTCAAGGCCGCATCCACATTGGTTCCCAGCGCATCCCGCAGGTCAGGATTGAAATCGGTCAGCCCTGAACTGTTGATTACCAGTTCCAGCCTCTTGAGCAAATACGCGGAGGTTTCTGAGTCCAGTCCCAAGCCCTCCTGCGAAACATCCCCTTCGATGACTTCCACCCGGTCGTTGAGAAATTGGGCAAGGCCATCGCCATACTTTTCGAATAGAGGGTCGAATACCGGAGATTCCTGCAACAGCTTCTCGAATCTCTTCCGCGCCGGATTGGACTTTTGCCGCCGGATCAGCAAATAAATGCGCTTGATCTCAGGCAAGTCCATCAGCGTATTCGCCAGCCAGACCTTTCCGATAAATCCTGTCACTCCGATTAAAAGAACATGCTTTTCTGCAAGCGCTTTGCGCACCGAAAGCGACCCGTGCGGCACGCTCTTTTCGAAATG
>JANWKU010000171.1 GCA_025451215.1 Terriglobales bacterium | reverse complement strand
GTCAATTTTACCTTCCCTTGCGTAAGCCTCGCCGAGCTCATTGTAGAATCCGCCGAGTTGTTTCTTGGCGTCCTCATCGTTGGGCTTCATGGTGGGCTTCTTCAGATCAATAGCCTTCTGGAAAGCGGAGACGGCTTCGTCGTAACGTTTGGTTCTTTCATCCTTGTCGGTCTGTTTATCAGCGGATCCCAGATAGGCGACGCCCAAGTTCGCCCAGACGACGTCGCGCGTGGCATCTATTTGATTGGCTTCAGTCAGTTGGGTGATGGCGGTATCGAAGTCGCCGCTCTTAATGGCGGGAATGGCGATTGCGAGTTTAGCGTTCAGGTCCTTGACCGTGCTGGTCTCTTTTTGCTGCTTGGCCTTTTGTTCCTGCATGGCCTTAAGTTGCTCGGGGGACAGTCCTACGCCCTTGGCCGTGTTCGCTTGCTCTTTCTGCAGATCAATATCAATGACGAATTCCGGCGTATCAAGACCTACCTGAACCTTATTAAGGTGGAAAAGCTCTTTCCCGTCCACGATTAAATGGTAGGTATAAGCGCCCGGGGGAACGCCGAGAGAAAAATATTCACCGTTTTTGTTGGTCTTCAGGTTCCTCGTTAGGCCGTTGCTGTTGTTTACAAGCTCGACAGTCGCGCCCGCCAGCGGCTTGCCATTGACATCTTTACAGACGCCACGCACCGTCGCCAGTTGCGCGAATACGGCCGGAGTCATCACTGCCATCAGCAGAACCACGCCCGCTGCAACTGCCAACATTCTCGTCTTCATTATTCAGCCTCCATATTTCGGCACCGCAAGATTTCTACTTCGCATCAGTTTTAACTGCGATTTTACGGTCACGCTGCCGCTTTGCACCCTGAAGTTCTTTGAGCCTAATGCTTCGCAATCAGTTGCTCGCGATAAGGGACAGGATCAGCGGCGCCGGCTTCCTGGAATGCCCGAAGGCGAAGCACGCAACTATCGCACACGCCGCAGGCCAATTGCTCCTCGCCGTAACATGACCACGTTAAATCCAAGGGGGCCTGCAATTCAAGGCCAAGGCGCACGATTTCGGACTTGCGCATGGCAATCAGCGGGGTGGCGATGGAAATACGCCCTTCCTTTGTTCCTTTGGCGATGACCTCATTGAAGGCCGCATAGTATTGCGGGCGGCAGTCAGGATAGCCAGAGCTGTCCTGTTCGACGGCGCCGATATAGATCTTTTCCGCGTCCATCACCTCCGCCCAGCTTACGGCGGTGGAGAGGAAATGCGCGTTGCGGAAGGGAACGTATGTGACCGGTATTTCCTTGCCTATCTCGTGGGCCTGCGGAATGGCGATGTTCACATCTGTTAAGGCAGAGCCGCCGATAGCGCGAAAAGCATCATTGCGGACAACAAGACGGTGTTCGATCCCCAAGCGATCGCAGATTCCGTGGAAGGATTGCAACTCGCGGCGCTCGGTGCGCTGGCCGTAGCTTACGTGCAAGGCTGCGGTGGAACCTTTCTTCACAGCCAGGGCCGCGCAGACGCAGGAATCCATGCCGCCGCTGAGGAGGACCACCGCGCGCACGTTTGTTTTTAGCGTTGCCATCGGCTCATTTCAATGCAGAATGTAGAAGTCAGAATGCAGAATTAAAAACTTCTTACTTCGGCATTTTCGATTCTTACTTATTTCCCGCACTCTGCCTGCGCATCATACTGTTCTGGATTCTAGGCTTTTACTTCTACATTCTGACTTCTACACTCTGCACTCAATCACACGCTCTTCGCGGCGGGGTCCCAGACGAATTTGTGCATTTGCAGCGAAAGCCGCGCGGGAACATTGTCTTCCAGTATCCATTCCGCTAGTTGTTGCGGATCGAGCAGGCAGTGCGAGGCGGTGCGGGCGCCTTCGGCTTCCTTGCGGAAGGCTGGAGAGAACAGGACAGCATTCACTTTCGCGTTCAATCCGTGCCGTGCTACGAAATCGCGGGCAAACTCGTAGTCCGCTCGGCCGGAGATCACGAACTTTACTTCATCATTGCGGTGCAGCGTCTCGAGGTTTTCCATGCGAAAGGAATCCCCTTCGCCGGAGCCGGGGCATTTCACGTCCACGATTTTCACCACACCTTTGGGGACGTTCTCGAGCGGCCGCTCACCGCTGGTTTCGAGCAGCAGATCATAGCCGGCATCCAGCAGGCGCTGCATCAGCGGCACCGCCTCGCGCTCCTGGAGCATGGGCTCGCCGCCGGTCAACTCCACCAGTCCTCCGCCGGGACTCAACTCTTCGACTTTGTTGAAAACTTCTTCCTGCGTCATCTTCCGGCCGCCGTAAAAGGAATATTCCGTATCGCACCAGGAGCAGCGCAGGTTGCAGGCGGTAAGCCGGACAAAGACACACGGCAAGCCAGAAAATGTGGATTCGCCCTGGATCGACTTGTAGATTTCCGTAATCTGCACAGGATTTTCAAAGGCCGGACGCGATCAGGTTCTACCGGCGGTTACGCCTAGGCGTATAAGCTTACTCGTGGTATTTGGCTGTGGTCGTGTCCGTCTCAAACACGGTAACGTCTTTCACCCGCACGCGGCCGTTCGTCACGCGCTGCAAGCGGGAGTTGGTTTCGTCATAAAAATATTTGGACAAGTTTTCCGCCGAGGGATTGATGACCGTGAAGGGCTCGACTTCGTTAATCATCTGATGGTCGAGGCGGTCAATCACATGCTTCATGACTTCACGCAGGTCCTTGAAATCTAGCAACAGACCAGCCTTGTCGAGTTCCTGCCCCGCCAGCGTCACGCGAATCTTGTAGTTATGGCCGTGGGGGTTCTCACACTTCCCCTTGTAGTTGCGGAGGTAGTGGCCGGCGGCGAACGAATCTTCCACGGTAACTTCGAACATGAATCCTCAAGGGAAAAGCGGAAAAACACCGAGTTCTATTCTAAACGATACGAGGAACGGGTACAGGCAGGATGCTTGGGCAGTGGCTCGGTTTTGTAAAACTGGCCTATCCCCACTTTGCAACTCTGAAAAATCATGTCATCCCGAGCTGTTTTGCGAGGGGCCTTACGTCGGATAGAAGTGTCCATGCTGCCATCGGGAAGTGTATTCCCCGCTGATCGCTGAGAAGTGGTCTGACCGTCGTAAGGTCCCTCCGTCTTCGCTTCGCTCAACGTCGGGATGACATGGGTTTATATAGCGGAGCAGTTGTTCAAAACTCGCCATCTCGCTGCTTTATAGGGTTGAGGTGGCAGGCGGAACTTAAGCTGCACCGCTTCCCGAGCCATTGCGTGAGCGCTTCAGGAATTCCACCTGGGCCTTTGCCTTCTCACGCAGCTCGCGCCACTCCTCCGGCGAGCGCTTTATGGATGGCCTATGTGGAGGACGCGAATCCGCGTTCAGTTCATCATTCAGCTCGTCTTTTAGTTCATCGGGAAGGTTGCCTTCCATTCGCATCTTGGCCAATATTCCCGCGAGGCCCGGTAGATCGGGTAATTTGTTCACTTCTCCGCTCAACAGTCCCTTGGCTTCGGGGGCGGGAAGCATGCGGGCGAAGTCGTTCTGGCGCTCTCCGGGGACAAAGTTCAAGGCGCTTTCGATGGTCATGCGTTTTTCCTGGACTGCGGCGGCGAGGGTCGACAGGCGGTGCTCAATGTTGAAGCCCGCACTCATGATCCATTGAACCGGCTTTTGCTGGGAGCGCGCCCCGGCCAGCTCTTTTTCGTAGCGTTCTTTGAACGCCATGCGAGCGCCAATTTGATCGCCGCTCATCAGAAGGCTGCGGCAGGCGTTGTATGCGGCGCGCTCTTCCTCACACCACACAATGCTGTCTTCTTCCGCGTGTTCTCCTTTCGGCATTCTGGCCCAGGCTTCTTCGGGTCCAGGGCGGCCGTCTTCTAATGCTCCATACTGTGTTCGGGCGAGCTCACGAATTTCTGCAACCTTCGGGAACCACTTCAGCTCCTTGATTGCCCTCCCTATTGCATAGCTAAGCTGATCAATCGGCATGTCAGCCAGCGACCTAGCGTATATCGCTTGTCTTTCAGCCGTGAGGCTCTCACCGAAGGCCTCCCCCAGCGCCATAACTTGCGTTAGAAGCCATTCCTCAGTCTCGATATTGTCTGAGGAGATCTCTTGCTCTTGCGTTGGCGGCAAGGTTTTCAAGTTTTCTTTTTTCGGCCTTGGTAACGGTGGCATTTGCCCTCCATTTCGCATCTTCAAAATAGAACTTGTCAATACTTATCCCCTTTTTCCGATCCTCGGAGGCAGCTTCGGCGATACTGGTCCCAGCTTCTTCCGCCGATAATCCTGTGTACTTTGCTTCCGCTTTCACCGCTGCTGTAACTATGGAAATGAGATTCGTCGTAGCCGGAAGATGAACGTGTTCGACTAGTTGCTGAGCAGCGATCTGTGCGAGGAAGTCTTGCAGGAATTTTTCTCCAGTAACGCCTCTCCGGCGTGCGTGGTTCGCAGCCGTTCCAATACGCTCCGCAGCTCCCTCTACCGACGATCCTGTCTGACTCACTTCGGCCTTAACAGCGGCAACGGCAGTAGGGATAAGCGAAGAAGATAGTCCAAGTATTCTGACGATGCGTTCCGCAGCTTCATGAATTTCAGGGGCGGTGGGTTCTAAAGTCTTGTTCCCCCAAAAGTCTTGTTCTTGAGTCTTGTTCTTAAAATCTTGTTCTTCCTTATTGCGATTCTTTTTAGCGCGACTGCCGGGTTGCGCTGATGCGACGGGTTGTTGCATGGATGCGACTGCTGAGTTGCGCTCGTGAGAATGGGTTTCATTCTCGAAATCCATTTGCGTTGCAGCAACGGGCGGCCATGCGGATTCCTGATCGGCTGATTTGGATTCGACGGCGTCGAAGAGTGGAGTGGATCCCATCTCCGCGACAGGAGGCGGAACAGGCAGCACGACGTAAATCGTTTTCTCGCGCGTTTTCAGGCGCCGGATGAGCCGCAGATTTTCAAGCTGCTCCAGATAGCGATAGACCGTGCTCTTATCCATATCCAAAACTTCCGCCATCTTCGGAACGCTGATCCATGTCTCCCGGGTCTCGGAGTTGGCGCAGCGTTGAAGGATGCTGTAAACAGCGACTCCGCTGCCGCCAACCTTCCGCGCGTAGCAATCAATGAATCTATTTTCCGTGATGAAAAAGTTTGTTCTACGTCCGCTGCGAACTGCTTCCCTCATTACGACAGCCTCCTACGATTTGTAGAGTAATCCCGGCGCAGGGTGTGCATCGCGAGAATCGCTTTGGAAAACACGGCAAAAACCGCGCGACTGCTCGCCGAATTTTTTATTGGAGACGTACAGAAAGGCACCCCGCCGTTCGTGGACTGCTTGTGAGTGAAAGATTGCCGCAGGGGGGAAAGACACGCAACAGGAAAGTTGGTTAAGACTGTGTAGATGCTGTGGAGATATAGGCTCGCTTGTGGATGCGCGAGGATAAAGAGAACGCGATCAACTGAAACGCGGCGTTCTCAGATGCGCATCGGCATTACGATGTAGCGATACTTGTAGTCCTCGCTCTCGGCAGGGCGGAGCTGACCGGCTGACTGTGCGTCTTTCAGTTCCAACTTTACGTCGCCATTCCCAATGGCCTTCAGGAAATCAATAATGTACTGGGCGTTGAAGCCGATGGTGAGGGTCTCGCCCTTGTAGTCGGTCTCGATCGAATCTTCCGATTCGCCCATTTCCGCGGATGACGCGGAAAGTTTCAGCTCTCCATTTTCCAGCTTCAGGCGCACGGCGCGGGAGCGCTCGTCTGCAAATTGCGCCACGCGGGCAATGGCGGAGCCTAAATCTTCTCCGTGCAAGGTAATGCTCTTGTTGTTGTCTTTCGGCAGCACGGCTTCGAAGTTTGGGAATTGTCCGGTAAGCTGCCGCGAGGTCAGCAGACGGGGACCAATTCTGAAGAACAGAGTGGACTCGTCCTTGGCAAACTCAATGGATTCCGCGTCGGTGGAATCGAGCAAAGTCTTCAACTCGTCCATGGCTTTTTTCGGCACCAGCGTCTTCAATTCGCCAGAGATCCCGTCGAACTTTTCTCCGTGGCGTTCAATGTGGGCCAGGCGATGGCCATCGGTGGCGACCATGGTGATGGACTCAGGCTTGAGGACCATTAGCGCGCCATTCAACGTATAACGCGATTCTTCATTGGCGATGGCGAAGCCGGTTTTGGCGATAAGTCCGCGCAGCACCTGGGCGGGAATGTTCATTGCGCCGGCGGTCGGGAAAGCTGGAAGGCTGGGAAAGTTGGCCTTGGCCATGCCCACCATCTTTGTGTTGGACCGGCCACAACGAATGCTCACCCAATGGTTCTCAAGCAATTTGATGGTGATATCGGCATCGGGAAGCAGCCTTACGTAGTCGTAGAGCTTGCGCGCCGGGATGGTGCAGGAGCCTTCCTTCTTCACTTTGGCGCTGCAGGAGGTGCGAAGGCTCAAGTCCAGGTCCGTGGCCGTGAGCGAAAGCTTGTCGCCGGCGGCTTCGAACAAATAATTGGACAGGATGGGAATCGTTGTCTTGCGTTCCACTACGCCCTGAGTGGCGGTGAGTTCACGCAGTAGCTCAAATTTGCTGACGGTGATTTCCATGGTGGTGGTTCCTGCTGCCGCGGATGCCAAAGCTTCTACCGGCATAATGCTTATTCTCCCGGATTTCGCCTGCGACTTTGATTACTTCCCTTATATCAAAATGAAAACCCAATAGACCAGCCGTAAGAGCTATGTGGCCGGAATTATCCGCTTAGCTGCTCGGTCAATTTATTGAGTAGCCGGTTTAAATCCTTGTCCGTCTTGCGCAGCTCACCAATTTTTTCGACCGAGTGCAATACGGTGGTGTGGTGCTTGCCGCCGAACTGCCGCCCAATCTCGGGCAGTGAAGCTTCCGTCAAATGCTTGGCCAGGTACATGGCAATCTGCCGGGGATAGACAATCGCCCGCGAATTGTTTTTCGCCTTGATCTCCACCAGCCGCAGCCCAAACTGCTCGGCCGATGCTTTCTGAATGGACTCAATGGTGACCTTGCGGGCCTGGGAGTCAATAAAGTTCTTTAGCACCTGCTGCGTGTAAGGCAGCGTAATGTCGGCCCCAATCAGGGAAGAGTGCGCCACCAGCCGGATGAGGGCGCCTTCCAGCTCACGAACGTTGGAGCGGATATTCGAGGCTATATAAAGAGCTACATCGGTGGGCAGGGTGACTTTTTCCTGGTCTGCCTTCTTTTGCAGGATGGCAACTTTGGTTTCCAAGTCGGGCGGCTGAATGTCGGCGATCAAACCCCATTCAAAGCGGCTGCGCAGCCGGTCTTCGATCTCCGCCAGTTCCTTGGGAGAGCGGTCGCTGGCGATGACGATCTGCTTCATGGAGTCATGCAAAGCGTTGAAAGTATGGAAGAACTCTTCCTGGGTGCGCTCTTTCTGCGCCAGAAACTGAATGTCGTCAATCAGCAGGACGTCCACACCACGAAAACGGTCGCGAAAGCTCGACATTTTCTCGTAGCGCAGCGAGTTGATCATGTCGTTGGTGAACTTTTCCGTGGAGACGTAGCAGATGGCCGCTTGCGGCGTGCGCCGCTTGATCTCATGGCCAATGGCCTGCATCAGGTGGGTTTTCCCCATTCCGACGCCGCCATACAGGAAAAGCGGGTTGTAGGCCTTCGAGGGACGTTCGGCGACAGCCTGGCAGGCGGCATGGGCAAACTGATTGCCGCTCCCGATGACGAAAGCGTCGAAGGTGTAGCGGGGATTCAGTTGCGCGGCGCCGTCCCAGTCGAAGCGCGACTGGTTGGAGTTGGAACTCGCTATCCCGGGTCCGTTCGATGCCGGCGGTGCAGCCGCCGCTTGCATGGAGAGTCCGCCGTCATGGCGCACGGGTGTGGCTGCGGGATCATCTTCCGGCGTCACGAACTGGACGTCCTGGTATTCGAGGCCGAGATTATCGATGGCTTCCTGGATCAGGTCCGCGTATTTGTCACCCACATTGCGAAATTCCACCGTGGGGACGCGAATGAATAAGATACCCCCACTAGAGTGACTGTAGCGCGTGGGCTTGAGCCAGGTGTCGTAAGAGTGCCGATTGATCTTTTTTTCGAGCGCATCCAGGATGCGTGACCATGGATTTGGAGCGAGAGTTGAACTAGAGACTGACATATTTGATTTTCTGGGTGGGCCGCCGCCGTTCGTGATTGCCCTGAATTACAACGTTGCAGATTATGATTGCGTTTTCCGGCTGTTCCAGCATAAACCTGGAAACGTTTTTTTACCGTAAGAAAAACAACTTGTAAGATAGGAACAGAGCGGCATACTAGCACAAAAAAAATCGCTTTGTGGAAAACTCAAAAGATTTTTTTCCCGCCGCATCTATGATTCAGAACGCGAAAAGATTTCCTGTCAAGTAGCGAATTTATAACTGTCGCGCGGATGGTGCAAAGTATTTCAACTTCAGGGTGAAGTCCTCCGGAAATCGATTTGGTCCTACTCGCGTTTGCCGCCCTGCCCCCGGTCATTTATACTTTTTGTTTGACCTAAGACCACTGATCGAATCAGGAGTAGCTACTTTACATGCCCAAGCGTACATTCCAGCCGAATCGGCGCAAACGTTCCAAAGTCCACGGGTTCCGCACTCGTATGAAGACCAAGTCGGGCCGCGCCGTGATCTCGCGCCGCCGCGCCAAGGGACGCAAACGCGTCGCGGTGAAGCCTGGCTTCCGTGAGTAACGCTCCTTCTTTCTCGGGGCAAATATTGGCTCGAACTGAAACTGCGATCATCGGTTTCCGATCGTGAAACCCGCGAATTATGGGGCCGACCGTACGCAAACGATTTCCACGCAACAGCCGTCTTTTGCGGCACGCGGATTTTGAACGCGTCTACAAGCAGGGCAAGCGTCATTTCGCCGCGCACATGACGGTTTTTTATCTGGAGCGCGAGGCGCCGCAGAATTTTCGCGTGGGGTTTACCGTAAGCGGCGCGTTGGGTGGCGCGGTGGTGCGGAATCGGATGCGCCGCCGTTTGCGGGAAGCTGTCCGGCTTTTAGGACGAAACAACGAAATTGCCGTGGACGTGGTCATCAACCCTAAGAAATCATTGTTGACCGCCGAGTTCACGGAGATACAGCAGGAAGTAAAAAAGGCCTTTGAATTAATCGAGCGCAAGTACGGAAATGCGCGGGGCCGCAGTGAAATTGAGTCACAATAAAAGTTTCGGCCATGCGTCACCTATGAACGGATTCATGAAACAGATTGTTAAATCCGCTGTGCTGTATCTGCTGCGGGGATACAAGTGGGCCATTTCGCCCATGTTCCCTCCCGCGTGCCGGTATATTCCTACCTGCTCGGAATACGCAATGGAAGCAGTGGAGCGGGATGGGGCGGTGCGCGGCGGTCTGAAAACAATTTGGCGGTTATTGCGGTGCCATCCATTCGCGGCGGGCGGATACGATCCCGTGGTGCGAAGCGGCCGCAACGAAACAAAAACAGAATTTGCGGCACAAACCTTTAGGCCAACGGAACGGTAAAGCTTGGCGGACTTTCAGAACCCTCAACAAGATCCCGGAACCGAGCGGCGGCTGCTAGTCGCCATCGCACTCACTTTTCTTGTCATCCTCGCATTTGAACCATTTCTAAAGAAGTACTTTCCGCAGTTGGCACCGCCTCCGGCGAAAACGGAGTCCGTGGCGAAGACCGCCGCTCAGCCGCAGACGTCTCCGGCACCGGGCAACGCGATGCGCGCAAGCTCGAACCCTGCTGCGCCCGCGAAGGGTGCAAAGAATGCTCCAGCGCCAGCGGCGGAAGAGAAACAGGCCGCGTCAGAATCCGAAACAGTTGTCGAGAACGATTTATACCGCATCACCTTCACCAATCGCGGGGCGCAGGTAAAGTCGTGGATCCTCAAGAAATACAAAGACGATCAGGGCAGGCCGCTCGATCTGGTGAATTCCGCCGCCGCCCCGAAATATGGATATCCCCTATCGCTTTGGACCTACGACGCAAACCTCCGCTCAACGCTAAATTCTCAGCTTTACGTTGCCTCCGCGACCGGAGCGATGTCCGCCCCCGGGAAGCTCACCTTCGAATACGCGGGCCAGGGTCTGACGGTCAAGAAGACCTTTACTTTTGGTACCGGCTATGTGATTCACGTGGACAGCGATGTCACCTCGAATGGCGTGCATGTGGACGCGTTTCCCGCATGGCCAGCGGGGATGGGCGACCAGACCACCATCGCTTTTTTCAACGCTGGCCAGGTTGAGTATCAATCCAACAGCACTACCGAACATCTGGCGGCGAAAAAAGTCAGCGGCAACGGTACCTTGCATGGCCCGTTGAACTGGGCCGGCGTCGGAGACGCTTACTTTGGCGCGGCGTTTATTCCGAATGATCCGCAAAATGTCAGCCTGATCACGCTGCGCAATCCCATTGAAATTGCCAAAGACCCGGCAAAGCCCACGGAAACTCAGTCTGTGGACGTTCTCGGCGCGGCGGTGGGTAACGTTGGCGGGCCGACCAGCGAACGTTTATTCGTCGGACCAAAGTCGTTAGACGTGGTGGAATCGGTCCCCGTGCCGACCATTACAGGCACCGACAAAAACCTGGGCGCGCTTATTAACTTCGGCTTCTGGGGCTCCATCGCAAAGCCGTTATTCATATGGTTGCGTTGGACGTATAACCACTGGATCCCGAACTGGGGATGGGCGATCGTGATTCAAACGCTCATCATTTCGATTGCCATGCTGCCCTTGCGCGTGAAGCAGTTGAAGTCGGCTTTCAAGATGCAGAAGGCCGCGCCGCAGATTAAAGCGATCCAGGAGAAATATAAAAAGTACAGCATGCGCGATCCGCGAAAAGCGGAGATGAACAAGGAAATTGCCGAGCTATATAAGAAGGAGAACGTGAATCCCGTGGGCGGCTGCCTGCCCATGCTGGTCCCCATCATTCTGATCTGGCCCTATTACAGAATGCTGGAAATTGTGATTGACCTGCGCCAGGCGCCCTGGCTGTGGATCCACGACCTTTCCGCCCGCGATCCTTATTTCATTTTGCCGATTGTCATGGTGCTCAGCATGTTCTTCACGCAGCGCACCATGCCGCAGACCGGCATGGACCCGGCCCAGCAAAAAATGATGAACTGGATGATGCCCCTGATGATGGGCTTCATCTTTTTCAATCTCGCGGCGGGCGTGAATTTGTATTACCTGGTCAGCAATCTCGTTTCGGTCGCACAGCAGGCGGTGATGAACCGCACCAAGCTGGGACAGGAAATGCGCGAAGTTGCACTGAAGCGAGCCCGGAAAAAAGATCTTAAAGCCAATAAATAGATTCCAGCAGGAGCGCCCCAGTGCCCATCGCAGACAAAGTCGCCGCCGCCAATAAGATCAACGAATTCCTGCAGGCAGTCGTAAGCAAGGGCGGCTTGCGCCTCAAGTACCGCATCATTGTGGACCCGACCATTGCTGGCGATCGCGACTGGGAGAAGCCAGAGATTCTGGTCGAATTCCTTGGTCCCGATTCCACCTTATTACTGGAGCGCGGCGGAGAATTGCTGCGCGCTCTGGAACTGCTGGCCCTGGAAATTTTGCGGCTGCAATCGGGCGAGCACGAAAAAATCATCTTCGATTGCATGAATCAGCGCTCCATGCGCCTGGAAGAACTCCGCTCCGCGGCGGACGTTGCCGCGGAAAAGGTCCGCAGCACAGGCAGCCCTTACAGCTTTTCTCCTATGTCGTCGCGCGAACGCCGCATTGTGCATCTGGCGATGCGCGACTTGGCCGACCTGCGCACCGAAAGCGAAGGCGAAGGCCCGCGCCGTTACGTGGTCGTCTATCCCAAGGATTACAAACCGGCCGCCGGGAAGACGGGCCCGCGAATGGTGAACTAAAGGGATTTGAACTTCTTGTTACGCGGGAATCATGCGTTCCGCATGATTGGGACGTGAGCCTTAAAATCTTATCGTGAATCTCGACGACACCATCGTCGCCATCGCCACGC
>JANWKU010000170.1 GCA_025451215.1 Terriglobales bacterium | reverse complement strand
GTTCTCTGAATCTTTGCTGTGCTCCACTTGTGCTCCAGATTGTGGAATCAGCGCCAAGGACACATTGCAATAGCTGAGTTAAGTTCCACTCTATGAGTGAGTGGCGGAGAGAGAGGGATTCGAACCCTCGATACAGGTATTAGCCCGTATAACGGTTTAGCAAACCGCCGCCTTCAGCCACTCGGCCATCTCTCCGGCGGGATTGTTCTAACAGTTTAGCACTGAGCTTGGGATTGCCGCGGAAAGTAATGCCCAGGCTTATACGTCGCCGGGAAGTCCCGTATAATTTGCTTATCCGCCTTCAACATTTGCAGGGGAAAGAGCAGAAGCAGCGTGGATTCTGATATGGCATCGCCGTCGGTAGAAATCAGCATTGACGACTATCTTCGCAAGCGGCTCATGCCCGTCGAGGGCGTGATCCCGCAACTCGCGGGGATTGACATGCACGGCGACTCCATTCCCGTGGGCCAGGTGGGCGGAGATCTTTTCGAGTACCTCAATTTTCAGCAGCGTTACAACATTGACGCGCGCATTGCCCGTGCGCGGCGGCTTGCGGAGGAATATTTGCAACCGCTGCCCGAAGGTCAAACTCCGCGGAACGGCGTGGACGCGCACGTCGAGTGGCTGAAATCCCGCCCCGGCTATAGCGAAGCCCTGGCCGCGCAATACCGACAGGCGAAAAGTTCCGAACAGTTGCGTGTCGCGGAAAATTTGCACGAGCTGTTCACCACTGCGGGCGTTCTGCTCGTGGATGCCCAGGGACACGGAATCATCTCGGCGAAAATTGCCTCCACCGTGCACGATACTTTCCACGCCATCATCCTCTCTGAACTGGACAACTACGGAAAGATCACTCCGGAATTTTTTGAGAGGATCAATCTGCGGCTTGCTCTTTCGGTTACTGCGCGAAACGCGCTCGGCCGCAGCGCCGACGATAATTCGCGCGAGATCGCCACTATGCTTTACGGCGAAATACGCCCCGACGGACGCTTTCGCTTTGTGAATTTCGGGCACCCGCCCCCGCTGGTATTTTCCGCGGAGTATGGCCGGTTCATGGAAGTGGATGAAACTCGCATGGCGCAGTTTCTGCCTTTGGGGCTCGAAATTCCCGAAGACCATCCTGACCGGAGCAGATATTTTTCCATGAAGCTGCGCAGTCGGCAGATGGACGATTCCGATGTCGCGGAGCTTACTCTTATGAGCCGCGGGGATATCCTCTTTCTTTATACAGACGGCGTTTACGACGGAAGCGACGACCATGACCGCCAGCAGATTGAACGCATTATTGGCGAACGGAAATACCAGTCATCCCGAGAAATTTCCAAAGCGATTTTGGATTACGCGGTCGAGCGCGACAAACTTCTGCTACAAAACAATCAACCGGAACTGGTGGACGACAAGACCGCCTTCATCATCAAGCGCACGTAATTTTGCCAGTAGCTCAGCTTCTCGTTAAGACCGCAGCGAAAAATCCATCACATGGATGAACGCCGGGTATGGTGCGCAGATAAGGCCCATCGAGCAGCGACGCAGAATCATGCCAGATGAATTCGCCCTCGTCTTTCAATCTTTCTAATTCGCTTTTGCATTCCACAAGACGAAAGCCCGGCTCTGCGGACAATACCTGCTCCACCACCGCGGCATTTTCCTCTTTCTCCAGCGAGCAGGTGGAGTAAACCAGCTTTCCTCCGGACGCCAGATGTTTCATGGCCGCGCGCAATATTGCCAGTTGACGCGATTGCAAATCCTGCAAGTCCGGCGTTTCAAGCCGCCATTTGATCTCTGGATTTCTCCCCAACGTCCCGGTGCCCGAGCAGGGCGCGTCCACCAGGATGCGATCAAAAGCATGGTCGCTGGAAAACTGCACCGCATCCGCCGTGACTACTTCAACATTTTCATGCGGCGCCATTTTCTTGAGCAATCGGGCGCGATGCGGGTGCAACTCCAGCGCGAGAATTGTTGCCCGCGGATTGCGCTCCGCCAGCACACGCGTTTTCCCGCCCGGCGCGGCGCAGCAATCAAGAATCCGCTCCCCTTTGCCCACCAGCAACCCGATCAGTTGCGAAGCTTCATCCTGAATGGCCACCCGGCCCGCAAGGAATTCCCGCGTTTTCGTGATGTCGCCAGACTTCACGATTTTCGCGCGAGCGAGCAAACGCCCAGGGGCAAGTTCGATCCCTTCGGCCGCCAACTCTGTTGCAGATGAATCGTCGGCCACATGGATCGCAGTCTCCGGCACTCGCTGATCATATTGGCAAATGGCCTGCGCCGCGTCGAACCCAAACACCTGTGCCCATCGCTCCACGAGCCATGCTGGATGCGCGGAGGCTCTGGCAAGTTCCGCCACTGTCTTGCAGTCAGGAATTCCGGCTTCAACGCGTTGTCCTTTCTGAATTTTGCGCAGAACCGCATTTGCAAACGGCGCTGCCGACCGCTTGCGTGCCCTCTTAATTAACTCCACACTTTCATTCACCGCCGCGCTCGCCGGTATCCGTTCCAGAAAGCGAAGCTGGTAGATTCCCATGCGAAGTGCAATGAGCATTTCCGCGTCCAGCTTGGCGAGGTTGTAAGAAGAATGGGCCGCAATCTCACCGTCGAGCACGGACCTCCACCGCAAAACTCCCATCACAATTTCTGTAGCCAAACGGTGATCAACAGGGCTGAGCCGGGAATACCTCTCAGAATGCAACAGTTCAGACGCGTAGGCGTCCTTTTGCTCGACTGCACGCAAAATGTCAAAGGCTGCGCTGCGGGACGGGGAGGCTGGCATAAATTCAGAGTAATGGGTCGGAGCACAACTTGCACGCCGTGAATCCACTTTACATATAAAACAAACTCAGTCGAGGAAGCCCGTACTTTTCCAGCAATTTTTTGTGGATGTATTGCTTGTGCAATTGTTCGATTTGCGCGGCAATCATTTTCCTGCGGTAAGGGGCAAGCTCGCGGTCGGCTTGCGCCCGCACGGCAACTACTTGATCGTCGGAAGTGGCCGCCAGCAGCACCGCGAATAGCTTTTCTTCCATCACCGTCAACTTTCGCTCCAGCTCTTCCAGCCGCGGCTTTGTGCGCCGCTCAAGATCATCGGCCAACTCCCGTAAGGTCGAAGCAGCTTCATGCGCCAGCGGCCCTGCGGAAACGCCCTGTGCTTGCGGCATGTTCGCCTCGGCAAGCTGCTCGGCATTGCGGCGCAAAAAAGCAATAATATCGGCGTTCGCAATGCCGCCGGGCTCGCGCGAAGTATCCCCTTGTTCCGAAGGCGCTTCCTCCAGCGCGGTACTGTCTTCCGCTTTCATGTCTTCTTTCATGTCTTCGGAAGCAGTCAGCACCTCCTGCGAGCAATACGCCAGGCTGTTCACCTTGCGTGATTTTTCCGGCCGCTCATCGTATCGGTCAAACGCCGCGTCAATTCCGCGCAGCACCGCTTCCAGCGGAACGCCGGCGTCCTTCCATGTTTCAATGAGCGCCCAATCCAGGGTGGAAAGCAGCAGCCCGCCGCCGCGCCGCTTGAGAAATTGTTCCTCGATCTCCGTGAAGTAGTTGAAGTAGTTTTCCACGGGAAGCTATCGGGAACGGCCCTTGCCGGGCCATGGCTTGGAGGGCGCTGAGGAAGTGGCGGAACTTGTACGCGCCGTTTTCACTGGCGACGATTTCACAGCCGACGACTCCCGGCTTTGCTTCAGGACGGCATTGCGCTCCCAGATAATTCGCAGGCCATTGAGCGTCAGGAACTCGTCCACCTCCTGAATGTATTTCGATTCCGTACCAATGAGGGCCGCCAATCCTCCGGTAGCGATCACCTTGGTATCTTCCCCAGTTTCCTGCAAAAGAAGTTCAAGCAGTCCATCCACCAATCCCAGATAACCATAATAGAGTCCCGACTGAAGGCTGCTCACAGTGTTGGTGCCGATCACACGCGCTGGCTTGCGGATGTCTACTCGCGGCAAGCGTGCAGTTTTTCCGAACAACGCTTCGGCGGAAATCCCAATCCCCGGGCTGATCACGCCACCCTGATACTCGCCTCGCGGAGAAACACAATCGAAGGTCGTCGCCGTGCCGAAATCCACCACAATGCAGGGACCTCCATATTTTTCAAATGCGGCGACCGAATTCACAATGCGGTCCGCGCCTACCTCGGCGGGGTTGTCATACAACACCGGCATCCCTGTCTTTACTCCCGGCTCAATGAACAAAGGCTTGGTATGAAAGTATCGCTCGCAAACCTGGCGCAGAGTTGAATCCACCGGAGGTACCACCGAAGAGATAATGATTCCCTGAATAGCTTTGGCTTCCAGATCAGCCATAGCAAAAAGATTGCGGAATAGCACGCCGTACTCGTCCACGGTCAACGTGGGATTGGTCGAAACCCGCCAGTGCGCGACGAGCAGGTCATAACGCCCGGAATTGTCGGCGTCGCTCGAACCGCCACGCAGCTTTTCCGCCCGGGCGAATACGCCGAGAACAGCATTCGTGTTTCCTACATCCAGCACAAGAAGCATAGTGATCCAAAAATCAGACGGGACGGATGGAGCCGCTCAGCACCAGCCGGATTCCGTGCGCGGTGTGCACTCGCAAAAACCCTCGGTCGTCCAGCCCGTACGTGACTCCGTGAAATCCGCCATTTTCGTCCACGTAAACCTGGCGTCCTTTCACATAAGAGGAGCGCTCCTGAAAGCGCAGCAAAATTGATTCCCGCGCATTCGGCTGCTCCAGCAGAGTGCGGTATTCGCGGTCGAACGATTTTAACAGGGCGGCGCATACTTCCACGCGCGACCATTCGCGCCCCGTGGCCAGCCGCAGCGAAGTCGCATTCAGATGCAGTTCTTCAGGAAAAGAAATCTGGTTCACATTGATTCCGAAGCCCACCACGATGTGCCGAATGCGCGTGGCTTCAGAATTCATTTCGGTCAGAATGCCGGAAAATTTCCGGTCGCCGATCAAAAGATCGTTCGGCCACTTCAAGTCAATGGGAAGTTTACTGTTCTGCACCGCACTCTGTACCGCCAGGCCGGCGGCCAGAGAGATCACCAATACTTCGGAAGGAGGAAGCTTGGGCCGCAGCACGACGGAACAATAAATTCCCGTTCCGTGCGCGGAGTGCCAGGTGTGATTTCCGCGGCCACGTCCCGCCGTCTGCTGCTCCGCCACAAATACGCTTCCTTCGGGCGCACCGGCAGCCGCTGCTTCCATGGCCAGGGTATTGGTGGATCCCGCTTTAAAATAGTGGTGGATTTCGTGGGCAAAAATCGTGCTTCGCAAAAGAGGCGCTAGAATTTCGGGCAACAGTAAGTCAGGGACCGTGCGCAACCTGTACCCGGTTGCCGGATGCCCTTCAATCGAAACGCCGAAGCGGCGCAATTGCTGCACCAGCCGCCACACTTCGGTGCGGGACGTGCCGATCTCCTGCGCCAGTTTGGTCCCACTCACCACGATCGTGGAATAGTCGAAAAGTACCCGCACGACTTTGCCCAGACGGCCGTCAGTGGGCGCCGACTGCATGCGTGAGGGGCTAGAGCGCGTGGCTCGAGTTGGTGACAGTTTGCTGATTTTAAAATTATGAGGCAGAAGGGCTTAAATGCACAATCGATTCCCGCTCAGGGATGCCTTTCGCGGGAAAAGCGTTCCACTCCGAGCCTAAAACTACCGTGAAAATATGTTATAAAAGGTACACGTCCAGCTTCTTCCTCCAGTTGGATTCCGGCTTGTAATTGCATGGATTGGGCCCTCCCAACTCGTCCGGATCTATCTCTGAAACGTCCCTTCGTACTGTTTGCGATCATCCTTATGTTGTTGGTGGCGATTGGTGTCGCCGGGTATCGCGTGGCCACCGAGGGCGTTATCAGCCGGGAATGGATGATCCACACGTTTAAGGTGCAATCCGCCATTCAGGATGTCCGTCTCGCAATATCCAGAGCGGCCGCCGACCGGCGCGAGTATCTGCAACTGGGTGACGTGCCGTCCTTACAGGATTTTCCCAAGTCGCGCGACGAGGTCATGGCGGCGATCCAGAACCTGCGGGCTTTGACCGTGGACAACGCGGAACAACAGGAACTACTGGCGCACGTGGAAGCGCTGGCGATAGAGCGGATTGATCTTTTGCAGGACTCGATTGACGGAAGCCAGTTGCGGCACGAGACCCTGGCGGACCAATCCAGCATCGAGGTCAAGGGCCTGCGGCTGAGCCAACAGATCACGAATGCTCTCCAAACCATGTATGACAGCGAGCAGGTTCTACTGCAAAGCCGCCAACAGACCTCCAAGCAAATGTATGAAGGGACGGTGATCGTTCTCATCATTAGCTTCCTGTTGGCGTTTGCCTTGCTTGCATCGAATTTCTATTTTTTGTACGGAGTAGTCAGGCGGCGGCGGGAAACGGAAAAGACATTGCGCGCGGTTGGAGACTCCTACCGCCGGCTTAGTACCCGGCTGCTGGAATTGCAGGATGAGGAACGGCGCAAGCTGGCGCGCGAATTGCATGACAGCGTCGGCCAATACCTCGCGCTGCTGAAAATGAACCTGGTGCGCATTGGATCCTTGCCTGCGTGCCAGGACGGAAGCGGCCACGAAATGCTCAGCGAAGCTGTGCAATGGACGGACCGCACCATCACTGAAGTGCGCACCGTCTCCCATTTGCTACATCCGCCCATGCTGGATGAAGTCGGCTTCATCTCCGCCTGCCGCTGGTATATAGAAGAGTTCGGGAAACGCAGCGAGATCCAGGTGAACCTCGACCTGCCGGAGGACGCCGAGCGGCTTTCCCAGGAAACTGAACTGGTCCTGTTCCGCGCGCTACAGGAAGGGCTCACGAATGTTCACCGGCATTCCGCGACACGCAAGGTGGACATCGCCTTTGTGCATTCGCCCGACGGCGTAAAGCTTACCCTTCACGATTATGGTCACGGCATGTCCCTTGAAGCGCTCAAGCGTTTCGAGTCGGGCATTGGCATTGGAGTGGGCTTGGCGGGAATGCGGGAACGGGTTGCGGAACTTGGGGGAACAATGCGAATCGAGTCTGACTCGCGTGGTACAACCGTGTACATCAATTTGCCAGCGGCAATGCGCAAAAATGCGCAAGCCAGCGCTCCCAGCCTGGTTTCTGAATCCATACGTTCCACATCGCGCGCCCACCGTGACGCGTCCCGCGCAAGCTGATAATCTGAAGAAACAATCAACGGAAAAGAGCACTCATGAAATACAGAAAGCTGGGTCGCACAGGTTGGGATGTAAGCGATGTCGCGTACGGACTTTGGGGAATGAGCGGGTGGAGCGGATCCTCCGACAGCGAATCCCTCGGCTCCTTGCAGCAGTCCGTGGACCTGGGCTGCAATTTTTTCGACACCGCATGGGCCTACGGAGAAGGCAACAGCGACTCCCTGCTCGGCAAGATCATGGCCAAAAATCAGGGCAAGCGATTGTATGCCGCTTCCAAAATCCCGCCGATGAACCTGAAGTGGCCTTCGTCTCCGCAATACAAATACACCGATGTTTTTCCCGCCGAGCACGTGTTCAAGTATGCCGATCTGATCCGTAAGAAGCTGGATACCGATTGCATAGACCTGTTGCAATTCCACGTGTGGGAAGACGCTTGGACCGACGTTCCCGAATTTCGTGCCACCATTGAGAAGCTGAAGAAGGAAAAGTGGATACGTTATTTCGGATTGAGCCTGAATCGCTGGGAACCGGAAAACGGCATTCGCGCTTGCCGCACCGGACTCGTGGATACAGTGCAGGTGATCTACAACATTTTTGATCAGGCGCCGGAAGATGAATTGTTTCCCGCTTGCCGCGAACTTAATATCGGCGTAATCGCGCGTGTGCCGCTCGACGAAGGCAGCCTGGGCGGAAAAATGACGGCTGAAACAAAATTCCCTTCCACCGATTGGCGCTCCCGCTATTTCTGCGAAGAGAACTTGATTCCTACATTACAGCGCGTGGACAAGTTAAAAGAGATTGTGCCCGCGAATATGACTCTGCCGGAGATGGCATTGCGGTTCATCCTTTCTAATCCCGCCGTGAGCACCACCATTGTTGGAATGCGGAAACCCGAGCACGTGGAGAAAAATATTGCCGCCAGTGATGCGGGCGCCCTCGATCCTTCTCTATTGCAGGAGCTTAAAAAATACCGCTGGGATCGCAAGCCCAAAAAGTGGTCCGATTGAACCGCTCACGGAATCCAGTCAAGTTTTTCCCTAACCGGGGCATTATTCCGCGCACCCGATCCGCGGCCGCCATGTGCGTAACTGGATCATAATTACATAAATGTCTTATTTTGTGTGTCTTATGCCGGAGTCAATATGTCAACAAAGCCCTTGCCTTTGTGCCCCGGTGTTGCCTAAAATGCGGCGATCGCGAAAACCGGTTCCATGATGTACCGACTCGGTTCCGATTCACACTAGAGTCGGCAGATTCATTCGCAGACCCCCCGAAGCGGAGGATCAGTCCTTTATGAGCATTATGGCGTGGCACATTATGCGCAGGCTGCCCAAGCCGGTATTGTGTGCGCTTACGATTTTTGCATTGGTGGTTCTCGCGCGCGCCTGAGCGCTGCAAAGCGTAACTCAGTCGTACACTCCCTTTTGGTAACCCTTAGTAACCATACGAATCTGGCCGCGCAGACGTACAATCACCCTTGTCCGAAAGACCATATCCGGCAATGTACTTAATCGCCGAATGTGGCTGACACGTGGCGAAGCTCCCCAAAGCGGAGCAATCCAAGGCACACGAGTAAACGGACCGGCACTCATATGGCATTTGGTTTTGGGTTCAACAAACAGAAAGTCCTCAGCGCCGCGGAGAAGTTCGTCCAGCAGGGCAAAATGCAGAACGCCATTGCTGAGTACGAAAAAATCACCAAAGCGGACCCCAAGGACCTAACCGTCACCAATACCGTCGGCGATCTTTACGCCCGTCTCGGTGAAAACGACAAAGCGGTGGACTGCTTCAAAAATGTTGGCGATGCCTACGCCACCCAGGGATTCACGGTCAAAGCTATCGCGATGTACAAGAAGCTGACCAAGATCAAGACATCGCTGGAAAGCGTACTGCGCCTGGCCGAGCTTTATACGCAGCAGGGTTTATTCAATGACGCCCGCGCCCAATATTTGCAAGTGGCGGAAGAATTTTTGAAAGCTGGCGAACTAGAACAGGCGGTGCGCATTTTCCAGAAGACCCTGGAAATGGACCCTGACAACGTCGCCATGCGCATGAAGCTGGCCGAAGTTTACACGCGCCTGGGTAAGAAGAAGGAAGCGTGGCAGATTTTCGCGGCGGCGGCTGAAAACCTTCGCTCCAAAGGCATGTTGGACCAGGCGGAAGAAATCCTGAACAAAATGCTTAAGCTGGATCCCGCCAATAGCTACGCGCTGCTGTTGCGCGGACGCACGGCCTTCGACGCTGGGGATTTGGACGGCGCCATCGAAAATCTGGAAAAGGTGCCCGACCTGGATTCCAATCCGGATGGCTTGCGCACCCTGTTGCAAGCGTACCTGCAAATTGGACGTTTGCCTGATGCTGGGAATCTTGCGGCAAAATTGTTGTCTGTACACGGCGACACCAATGCTGTGCTTAGCTATGCCGAAACTTTAGTTTCCGCGGCGCAGTTTGAAGCCGCCTTGCAGGTGTATGACGAATATTCTGACCGTCTCCTGGCCGCCGATTCCAGCAAAGTTTTGGAAAGCCTGCACAGCATTATTGGCCACGTCCGCGAAAACACCTCCGCTTTGGAGGAGTTGATCCATTTATTCAATAAAGCGGGTGAAAATACGCACCTCGCGGAAGTTTATGAACTGCTCGCGCATGCGTACGTACAGTCGGGAGAACCTGAGCGGGCCCGCGAGTACTACCAGAAGCTCATTCAGTTGGAGCCGCAGAACCAGCTTCACCAGCAAAACCTTCAGCAGGTCAGCAGCAAAGGCGGCGCCGCAGCATCCCAACTTATTACCGCGGAAGAAGGCGCTGTGCTGGTGGACGAACTGGAAGCCACCGCTCCCTTCATTGATCAGCGATACCGGGATGAAGTGGCGCTGGCAGTGCGCGCCGCGCTTACCGATGCGGAACTTTTCGTCTCCTACAACATGCCAGAAAAGGCAATGGGGCCCTTGCTTTCTGTTCTGCCCCAGGCACCCCGTGATTTGCGTTTGAACCAAAGGCTTGCCGCTCTACATACGCGGGCCAGCCGCTTTGCCGAAGGCGCGGTCTGCTGCCGCATTTTAGAAAGTCTTTATCACGATGCCGGGCATCCCGATGAAGCTTCCCGCTACGGAGAGCTAGGCGGTAAGTATGAACAGCGCGCTGCTGTCGCTTCGGAAACGTCTGCTCCAGAGAGCGTCGAGGCTGCGGTTTCGCCAGTCGTGGAGGAAGCCACGCATCAAGTTGCCTCTGCCGCATCGGCGGCGTCAGTAGGATTCGGCCAGCCCGCCGTGAACGCTCCAGCTTCGGGATTGTCCTTCAGTCTTCCGGAAGAACCCGAGGTCGCGGTTGCAGATTTCCATGTAGAAGCTACGCCCGCGCATAGTGAAGGCGAAATTGATCTTTCCTCGGAATGGGAAGACGCGCATGAAGAATCAGCCGCGCCGCCCGCCGTTGTGGCCCCTGAAGAGCCCACGCGAGTTGCGGCAACCGCGTCCGCTAAGGCTGTGGCGATTGACAGCGAAGCGATTGCCCAGGTTGTGGAGGAAGTTCGCTTCTACCTCGCCAATGAAATGGTGGACGAAGCCCGCACGTCGTTGGGAAAGCTAGAACAACTGCACGCTGATCGGACAATTCTGGCTACGTTGAATGGCGAATTGGCTGCCGCTATGGCCAAGCCCCGGCCACAACCAGAGGCCGTGGAAGAAATTTCCGCAGTCGCTGTGTCCGCGCTTCCTGAGCCCGAGCCGGAACCGGAACCCGTTTCTGAAATATCCATTGCCGCTCAGGTTTCTCAGCCGGAAGCGGAAGTTGCACAATCCGATACCGCCGCCCATATTGGCGGCTTGCATGATTTTGTTTCTGAACTGGAGACCTCGATTGCGCCCGATGCTTTCGCGCCAAAAGTGCCTGAGCCACCGCCGCTGACGGTACAGCCCGTGCCTACAGTGTCCCTCGAAGGACTTTTTGTTCCCGCGAAGCCTGCGCCGCAACCTACGCCCGAGCCGATGGCAAAAGCGCCAGCCCCGGCAGTGCCCATAGCGATCGCTCCAACGCCCGCAAAGAAAAAGGAATTAGAGCCGGTCAACGCTTTGGGAGATTTTGTCGCCGACCTGGAACGCTCGCTGGGAGATGATTTCCTTCCGCCAGCGTCCGCCGTCGCGGAAGCTCCAGCGCCAACGGCCTCAGCACAACCCTGGCCGACCAGCGCGCCCGCCGCGCCAAAGCCAGAGACTACGCCTGCGCCAGCAAAAGTTGCCGCCACCACAACGACTGCTCCGGTTGCTTTCGCCGCCGCAGCCACAGCATCCCATGAATCCGTAATACAGCGGTCGCCTGCTTCCATCCAACCGCCACCAGTCACCCCAAGCACATCTCAGGCTGGAGTGGATTTGGCGGACATGTTCGGAGAACTTAAGCAGGAACTCGAGCAAGATAGCGCGAACACCGACGAAGATCCGGAAACGCACTATAACCTTGGCGTCGCCTTCCGCGAGATGGGTTTGCTCGATGAAGCCATTGGAGAGTTACAGAAAGTTTGTGCCACAGTGGACCGCGGCCACCCCTTCAACCAGATCATGCAGACCTATACCTGGCTGGCGCAGTGCTTCCTCGATAAGGGAGTTCCTGAAGCGGCCATCCGCTGGTATGAACAAGCATTAAAGATTCCTAACCTCGACCAGGAAACGCAGGTCGCCTTGCACTATGAGCTGGCATCGGCGCACGAAGCTGCCCAGAACAAACCCGTTGCGCTCACCCATTTCATGGAAGTGTACGGAAAAAATATTGATTATCGTGATGTGTCCGAGCGCATTAAGGCCTTGAAGTCGTAAAATACCTGCATGCGTTGTAATTCCATGCCCCTGGGCACGCTGGAAAACCCGCTGAAAAACATCCGAAGATATCTGCTGCGGAATTTCGGGAGCCGCGCGTGATGCCAGAGGGCAATACTTTGTCCCCTGAAAATCAGCGAAACGTTACCGGCCCAACGGCACCGGCCGTTGCGCGCGGAAGTGCGGCGGCCCCGCAGGTCGACTACATTGCCTACACAGGAGCCGAACTTTGGCTGCATCGCTTCAATGTTCTGTTATTCGTCTTTCTTTGCGCTGC